>JADJEE010000012.1:0-342500 GCA_016709225.1 Deltaproteobacteria bacterium
ACAGCACTCGAACATGCCGGACGCGCTGCCGGCTGCGGGTCTGGCCAGGACACCTGCTCTGTCCAGCCTCTTCCCTTCTCTTCTTCAATAGTTAGATATCTCTTCTCTCTCTGGACAGCTTTCTTCGAGTAGGTCTACTCAAGAGCACTTCGCGATTTCTTTGAGGGCGCCTTCGAGCCTTCGAGGCACCGAAAGAAATCTCGCGATGCGCGTGTGGTGCTACCCGCTGGACGGCGTCCGCTGTCCAAAACGCACGCAACCTGCCGTCGTAACTGGGGAAACATGCTGGCGGACAGGGCTCGTGGTCAGCCGAGCCGCTGCCATCCCGTCCGGCATTCCGCGCTGTGTCCCAGGTCGTCGTTCGGGGCCGCGTTTGCCCCCCATGAACGACACCACCACCACCGACGATGCCCCCGTCCCGTTCCCCACGAAGGAGGAGCGCGACGCGCTCATCCTCGAGTTCCAGCGCCTCGCTGCGCGGCTCACGCGCGCGGGGCTGCTCTCGCGCGCGTCCTCGTCACGCCTGATGCGCTCGATGAGCCAGGAGCGCAGGAGTGCCGAGGACAAGCGGCACGCCTTCCCTGAGCTGGTGCTGGCCATCCTCTTGGCGATCGAGGACGGCACGCTGAAGGACGGAGCCGACTTCGCCCACGGCGACAACGGCTTCGTGGCGCTGCACCTCGAGTCGATCGCCAAGACGCTGCACCAGGCGAAGCGCCCGACGTGCCCCGCGCGCACGATGCGGAGCCTCTTCCACTTCGGCTGGGTGCACTTCCGAGAGGTCGTCCACGCCCGGTCGGAGCGCATGCGGTTCGGGCCCGAGGAGGACCGGCGCCGCACCGTCATCGTCCACGTCCCCTCTGCGCACAAGTTCGTCGGGAGTCATCCCGCGCCTGTCCCATCTCGCTGAGCGAGCCCGCGTTTCCCACCCACCGGCGCCCCGAACGCGCCGGCCAGGAACGCGATGGCACTCAAGGACCTCATCAGATCGGCACCGCCGCCGCCCACGCCGGCCGACGAGCGCCCGCCCGGCATCACCTGCGAGAAGTACACGCGGGGTGAGGGCAAGCGCTGCCTCCACTTCCAGCAGGGCGGCACGTGCGCGCTGCCGGACGAGTTCGTCTGCACGGAGTGGCAGAAGCACAACGGACCGAACAAGCGCGCTCTCCCCGTCGTCGCCGCCGAGCCGGTCGTCGTCGAGCCGCCGAAGCCTCCCTCGATCGCACGCGACCTGTTCGGCAACCCCGTCGCGCTCCCGGAGGAGCCGCCGAAGCCGAAGCCCGCCGCGTCGGCGATGACCGCTGCGTCCGCGAGGCCCGCGTCCGAGCCGACCATCGATGTCGACCAGCTCCGCGGCTTCACGACGGAGGACATCGAGAGCTTCAAGGCGCTCGGCGTCGAGGTGCAGCTGCACTCGGACACCTACGGCGAGCTGTGGCTGGTGCCCGCCTACACCGGCAAGCCCCGCAAGGAGATCACGCCCGAGCACGCCGCGACGGTGATGCGCGTGCTCTCGGTGTTCCCCGGCTCGCACGTCGTCGCGTTCGAGAAGACCCCCAACCATGAGCGCCCGGAGCGCCCGGAGAAGCGCTCATGACCACGGAACCGTTCCGCAACGCCCATCTCTCGTACTCGCGACTCAGTCGCTTCGAGCAGTGCCCGCTCAGCTACCGGCTGCACTACATCGAGAAGCGCCAGGCCGAGCCCGGCCTCCCGCTCCGCTTCGGCAAGCTGGTGCACGCCGTCCTCGAGCGGCTCATCAAGGAGGTGCTCGACGACGAGCGCACCGGCCCGCTCTCCGAGGAGCGCGCGCTCGAGGTCTACCGCGAGGCCTGGACCGCCGAGGGGCTCACCGGCGTCGACGTCTTCGAGGAGGGCCTGAAGATCCTCCGCGACTTCGTTCGCGAGCAGGGCGTCGTCGACCACCGCGACGTCCTCGCCATCGAGAAGGAGTTCCGGCTCCCGGTCGGGCCCTTCACGGTGCTCGGCTTCATCGATCGCGTCGACTGGGTCGACGACGAGACCGTCGAGGTCATCGACTACAAGACCAACCGCCAGCTCTTCATGCGCGACGAGGTCGACACCTCGCTGCAGCTGAGCCTCTACCACGTCGCCGCGCAGCGCCTCTGGCCGTGGGCGAAGAAGGTGAAGCTCACGTTCTGGATGCTGCGGCACGGCATCCGCCAGCAGACGACGCGCACCGCGGAGCAGCTCGCCGACGCGCTCGCCTACGTCGAGACGCTCGGGCGGCAGACCGAGACCGCGAAGGAGTACCCGGCTCGCCTCAACGCCAACTGCTCCTACTGCGACCACCGCCAGCACTGCCCGGCCTACGCCGACGCGCTCGCCGGCAAGCGCGAGTTCCTCTGCGAGGACCTCGCCGATCTCGAGGCCGTCGCTCGCGAGCGCGAGGAGGTCGCCCGGCTCGCGAAGGCGCTCTACGCGCGCAAGGAGGAGCTGGAGGACATCCTCAAGGCGCACCTCAAGGAGCAGGACCAGCTCGTCCTCGGCGGCGTCCGCTACCGGATGTACGCGACGACGAGCCTCGACTACCCGATCGAGCCGACGCTCACGCTGCTCGGCGACGCGACCGGGCTCACGCGCGACGAGCTGCTCGCGAAGCTCGGGGCCATCGACAAGAAGGCCCTCGACGCGCTCCTCAAGAGCCTCGGCAAGAAGCTCGACAAGCCGCGCGTCTCGCTGCTGAAGGCCGAGCTCGAAGCGCACGCCGACAAGACGCACTCGCCGCGCTTCTGGGCGAAGGAGGTGGCGTGATGCTGCCCGCGCTCAACCTCCCGGAGCGCGACGCTCCCGCGCTCGTTCTTCGCCGCGACGTCCTGCGCTCGGACGTGCCCGTGCCGCTCAAGGCGCTGGCCTTCGTCGACCTCGAGACCACGGGCCTCGATCCCTCCCGACACGACATCGTCGAGGTCGCGGTGCTGCGCGTGGATGCGCGCACCCTCGAGGTGCTCGCCGAGTACCACACGCTCGTCACCCCCGAGCGGCTCGACGACGCGCAGCCCGAGGCGCTCGCCATCTGCGGGTTCTCGAAGGCGGCGTGGACGAACGCGGCGCCCTTGCGGGAGGCGCTGCTCGCCGCCGCACCGCTGCTCGAAGGGGCGCTCGTCGCCGGCCACAACGTCGGCTTCGACTGGGCCTTCCTCGAGGCCGGCTACCGCCGAGCGGGGCTCGCGCTGCCACGCGTCGACTACCACCGCCTCGACACCGCGAGCCTCGCGTGGCCGCTCGTCGCCGGCGGCGAGCTGTCGTCGCTCTCCCTCGACTCGCTCGCGACCTACTTCGGGCTCGACCGCCCGAGACCGCATCGCGCGCTCGCCGATGCGAGGTGCGCGCTCGAGGTCGCACGCAGGCTCTCCGAGCGCATGCGACTCGGCGGTCGCCTCGCGGGCCTCGTCGGCGACGAGCGAGAGCTGTTCGATGCGCTGCTCTCGCGCCTCGAGCAGGGACGCAGGCAGTACGGCCCGTGGCGCGTCGACGACGGGCGCGACTACCCGAGCGAGGCCTACGCCGAGCTGCTCGACGGGCTGCACTACCTCGCCGCCGAGCTGGTGAGGCGCCGTCGCCTCGAACGCAGCCGGCTCCGGCGCGTCTACGTCTGCCACCCGTTCGCCGACGATCCGGCCGGCAACGTCGAGCGCGTCCGCGGCCTCAGCCGCCAGCTCGTCGCGCTCGGGGTGATGCCCGTCGCGCCGCACCTCTACCTGCCGCAGCTCCTCGACGAGGCGACGGAGCGAGAGCAGGCGCTGCGCTTCTGCCTCGAGCTGGTCGACACCTGCGACGAGGTTCGCGTGTTCGGCGGTCGCGTCACGGCCGGCATGAAGCGCGAGGTCGAGTACGCGAAGCGTCGCGGCATCCCGGTTCGCTTCGAGACGGAGGTGCTCGCATGAGCGGCGCACACTCCCGCAGGAAGGGCGCGGCGTTCGAGCGCGAGCTGGTGCACCGCTTCCGCGAGGTGATGCCCGACGCCGGCATCCGTCGCGGGCTCCAGTGCCGCTCGGGCGAGGAGGCCTCGGACGTCGAGGTCCCGTGCTTCTGGGTCGAGGCGAAGCACCACCACCGCACCAACGTGCGCGCGGCGATGAGGCAGGCGCTCGACGCCTGCCCGCCCGGGCGCTGGCCCATCGCCGTCTGCAAGGACGACCACGCGACGCCGCTCGTCACGATGCAGCTCGAGGACTTCCTCGAGCTCGTCCGCGAGTGGTGGGAACGGCGGGACCGATGAGCAGCGCCCTCCGCACCGTCATCGAGCGGCTGCGGCGAGACGCTCTCGCTGCGCCGCGCCGGGTCTTCGACGAGAGCCGGGCCCGACACGCTGCTCTCGCCGGCCATGCCGACGTCGCGTCCGTGCTGGCCGCGCTCGCCGACGATCGCGAGCACACCTACCCCGAGCGGGACGCGCTCACGCGGGCGCTGCTCTCCGAGCACCGGGCGAGCGGCGAGGCGCTCTGGGCCTCGGTGCTCCTCGTCGCGTACTACCCGATGCTGAGCAGGCTACGGCACCGGCTCGTCAGCGACGCCGTGCCCCGCGACGAGCTCGACCAGGTAGTGATCACCGCGTTCCTCGCCGCGCTCGGCGAGCTGCCCGTCGACGAGCACGCCGACCGGATCGCGATGCGGCTGCGGCAGCGGACCGAGCGCCAGGTGTTCGCGTTCCTCCGCAAGGAGCGCGAGCAGCAGCATCCGAGCGCCGACCCCGACGAGCTGGCGATGTTCGGCACCGAGTCCATCAACGCTCGGCGCCTCGAGACCACCGACGAGGAGCTGTTCGACCTCGCGCTCCTGCTCGAGCGGGCCGCGGAGGAAGGCATCCCGCAGAGCAGCCTCGAGGTGGTCGCGGCCACCGTGCTGCGACGAGAGCTGCTCCGCAGCTACGTCGACCGCGTCGCGCCCGACGACGACCTCGAGCGCGAGCGGATGTACCAGCGGCTGAAGCGGCAGCGGACCCGCGTGCTGCGGCGCCTCCGGACGATGCTCGGCCAGTCCCCGCTGCTGCTCGCCAGCGGCTTCTGAGGAACGAGATGGCGAAGCGCGAACCGGAGCAGCGAAAGGGAGGACGCCCGCGTCGCGAGGACGGGCCGAAGATGCCGTACCACGAGGTCGATCGCCTCCTGGTCGAGGGCGAGCTCGTCGCCGGTGCCGATGGCGCGGAGACGCGCGTCTGGCCCTCGCAGCGCGAGGTGGCCAAGAGGTTCAAGGTGGCGCCGAGCCTCGTCGCGGCGTTCGCGAAGCAGAGCCGCTGCGTCGAGCGGAAGGCCGCGTTCCAGGCGGGCACACCGATCGAGCCCATCACGCTCAAGGACCACGAGGCGGCACCCTCCGCAACGACGTCCGAGCCGACTGCCGCGGCGCCCGTCGCGAGCACGTCCACGCCGGAGCAGCCCGAGCCGAAGCGGAGACCGGGACGCCCGCGCAAGGCCGAGGCGCCGCTCATCTCCTACGAGGAGCTGGATCGGCTGCTCGTGTTCGGCGAGGTGAAGGTGCTGGAGAACGGCGCGACGACGACGGTGTACCCGCCGTACCGCCAGCTCGCCGAGCGCTACGGCGTCGCCCCGAGCGTGATCGCCAGCTACGCGAAGAGCCACAACTGCATGAAGCGCCGCGAGCAGACGGCGACGCGCGTCGCGGTCCGCACCGAGGAGAAGCTCATCGAGCTGCGCGCCGAGGCGATCGCGGTCGGCGAGGACCGGCTCGTCCAGATGATCGACGAGTTCCTCCTCAGCTTCGAGAAGGCGCTGAAGGAAGGCCGCGTCCGCTCCGACAACCCGACCGACGTGAACACGCTCGCGAGGCTCAAGGCGTTCATCCTCGGCGGCGCCGACTCGCGCTCCGAGGTGCGCACCATCCTGTCGCTCGAGAGCATCCAGGAGCGCTACGCGCGGATGCTCCGGGACCAGCGCGAAGCGACGCCCGAGATGGCCGGCGTCATCGACGTGACCAGCGTGCCCGCGAACGAAACTGAGCGGGCGAATCCGAACGCGTTTCCGAGCGCGTCGGGGCGCTCAGTTTCGCCCGATGCCCCCCCGCCGCCCCCCAGCGAGGACGCCGCCCGGGAACCGAACGTGTCCCGCGAGGTGCGCGAGGTGGTTCGCCTCGCCCGCGAGCTGGCCGAGCAGATGGACGCGGCCGAGGCCGACGACGAGGCGCTGCTCGAGGTCCGGCTCCTGCGCGCGGTCGAGCGCGTCGAGCCGCGCCTGCTCCCGCGTCAGGGCGCCGACGTTGGCCCACGGCGCGCGGACGCCGAGGAGGACGGACGATGAGCGCTCCCGATGCGGCGGCGCGCGTGCGGGCCAAAGGGCGCGCCCCACGCGGCGACGAGAGAGCCTCGAACAGTCGCGCCCACCAGGCTCACCTCGCGCCCGAAGAACACGCCTCCGATACGGCCCCCTCGGAATCTCGCGGACTTGGCGCGATCGAGGAGGCCGAGTGCTCGAGCACAGCGAGCTCACAGTCTCGCGGCCGCGCGCACGGCGACGAGGCCGCCGCGATCGAGCAGGCCGCGGCCGGCGCCGACAGGCTCGTCGACGGCGCCGAGCGAACCGCCGCTAAGAGAGAAAAGCGGCGGTTCGTCGCGGAGCCCCTGCGTGAAGTCGCGGGCTTGCGGGGCATGTTCGGCGGCTCGGGCGCCGTCCCCAATGGCCGCTTTCCCTGGCTCGTCGGCCTCGTGCTCGTCCTCGCGCCGGCGCCCGCCCACGCCCCCGGGCCGCGGGAGGCCGGCACCTGCCTACAACCTGCCGCAGGTAGGGGGGGAGGGTCCGTTTTTCGCACAGCCGCGCACGCCCGGCGCAGTGCCTGGGGCCGTTTTCGAGTGGGTCAATTCCAGGAAACTGAGCAGCCCTGGATTTGCGAATCGAACGCGCGCGACCGAACTGAGCACGGAGGCTCGTTCGGTTACGTCGTGCGAGTGCCCGCGAAACTGAGCACGGGCCCGCGAGCGGGCGCCTCGGGGACTCCGTCAGCAGATGAGCCCCTGGACCGAGCGGAGCAGCTCCTCGTCCGAGGGGTGCGTGTAGATGCTGGTCGTCAGCACCGACTTGTGGCGGGCGAAGCGCTGCGTGAGCCGGAGGTCGCGGCTGCCGCGGTAGAGGTTCGTGCAGGCCGTGTGACGGAGCGCGTGGAAGTTGAAGTGGCGCTCGAAGCCGGCGCGCTTCTGCCAGACGCCGAAGGCGTGGCGCAGCTGCCGAGCGGAGAGCCGGCGCCCGAGGCGGCTCGCGAACACGGGCGTCGTGGCGGCGAGGGCCTCCCCGGCGCGCTTGCGCCCGGCGAGGAGCTTGTCGAGCTTGGCGCGGACGACGTCGGGCAGCAGCACCTCCTGTGGCGCGGGCTCCTCGCTCGACCGCTTGAAGATCCGAAGCGCCAGCCGACGCTTGGCGTGCCCGCTGTCGTCGAAGACGTCGCCGACGTCGAGCGCGAGGATCTCGTGCTCGCGAAGTCCGGCCCCGAGGGCGAGGCTGTAGATGACGTGGTCACGGAACCCGTCGAGGCGCTGCCCCGTGAACTTGAGCAGCAGGCGTTGCTCGCTCTCGGTGAGCGTGCGCGCGGGGCGCGAGATCGTGTCGGCGTAGGCGGTCATGGCGGCTCTCCCTTCGGTGCTTCGGCGCGGTGGACGAGCCCATACAGGCTTCCGTCGGCGACGAAGGCAAGGTCACGCGCGACCTGCGCGCGGAGGGCGGCATGACGCTCGGGATCGTGAAGCGCACCGAGGAGGAGTTCGCCGACTGGATCGGCACCGAGTGGGGCTTCGCCGAGGGCCTGCTCTCGTACGACGACGAGCCCATCGCGCTCGAGCAGTACCAGCTGAACTTCCTGCAGAACCGCTCCCGGTTCCGCTGGGTCACGAAGAGCCGCCAGGTCGGCTTCTCGTTCCTCTTCGCGCTCGAAGCGCTCGCTCGCTGCCACCTGCGCGAGAAGCACACGGCGGTCTTCGTCAGCTACAACCTCGACGACGCCAAGGAGAAGATCCTCGTCGCGCGCCAGGTCCACGAGGAGCTGCCGCTCGCGTACCAGAAGCGGCTCATCGTCGACTCGAAGACGGAGCTGGCGTTCGAGTCGAACGGCACGAACAAGCGGCTCTCACGCATCCTCTCGCACCCGTCGAAGGCGCCTCGCGGCAAGAAGGGCGACGTCTACCTCGACGAGCTCGCCCACTACGTGAACGACCGCGAGGTCTACCGCGGCTCGACGGCGCTCATCCTGCGCTCGAACGGGCAGCTCACCGGCTGCAGCACTCCGCTCGGCCGGCGCGGCATCTTCTGGGAGATCGCGAACGAGGAGCTGCGCAAGTACCCGCACCACCTCCGGCAGCTGGTGCCGTGGTGGCTCTGCCGCTTCTTCTGCGTCAACGTGCGGGCTGCCGCGAACGACGCGCCGAACCTGCCCACCGAGGAGCGCGTCGCGAAGTTCGGCCGGCCCACGCTCATCGAGCAGTTCGACTCGCTGCCACTCGAGGACTTCCAGCAGGAGTTCGAGGGGCGCTTCGTCGACGAGACGTACAGCTTCTACCCCTACGAGCTGATCCTCCCGTGCACCAGCGACGACCTCGTCCTCTGCGACGAGCCGACCAGCGTGCGCGCACCGGAAGGACGCATCGTCGCTGGCTTCGACGTGGGCCGCACGCGCGACCGCTCGGAGCTGGCGGTCTTCGAGGAGATCGAGGGGCGCTTCACGTGCCGGATGCTCAAGAGCTTCGAGGGGACGCCGTTCGCGGAGCAGGAGGCCGAGCTGCGACGCCTCCTCGGCACGCTGCCCGTCGCCCGGCTCTCGATCGACCGCAGTGGCATCGGCATGAACCTCGCCGAGAACCTCGCGCGCGAGTTCCCCCAGGTCATCGGCGAGAACTTCACCAACGAGGCGAAGGAGCGCTGGGCGACCGACTTCAAGATCCTGCTCCAGCGGCGCGATGTGACGATGCCGCGCGACCGCGACCTCGTCGCGCAGATCCACGCCATCAAGCGCCGCGTGCTGCCCTCGGGGAAGGTCAGCTTCGACGCCTACCGGATAGGCACTTGTCCCCGCCGCCGAGGCCGCGGCGCTTTGCTTCCCCCGGAGGCGAGGCGCGCGGTCCAGCTGCTCGGTGCCCAGGTGGACTGCCTCCTCGCAGGCTGGCCAAGCGCCTCGCCTCCGCTGTTCTGCGGAGTCCACCATGCGGCGCACCCTCAAGATCTTCGTCATCCCAGCAGGCAAGCCCCCGGGCACGCCGCCCGAGCCCGGCCCCGAGGTCGAGCTCGAGGCGCGCACCGAGGACGGGCTGCTCGCCGCCGCGCATGACCACCTCGCGAAGCGTGGCCAGCGGGCGCGCGCCGTGTCGTTCACGCCGACTGGGCTCGTCGCCTACGCGGAGGCGGGCCGGTGACGAGCCCCGACGCGATCCACGAGGCCGATCGCAACCTCCAGACCATCCTAAAGGCCGTGGTGGTCGGCGCCCGGGTGCAGGACCCGGCGAGCCGTCCAGGCGGCGAAGAGGTGTCGACCGCCTTCGTCGCGGCCGGCGCGCTGCAGCCGCCCTACGACCCCGAGGCGCTCTGCCTCCTCGTCGAGCACTCGAACTCGCTCCGTCAGAACGTCGACTCGTACGCGACCAACATCGACGGCTTCGGCTACCGCTTCGAGCCGGCCATCGACTTCGACGCCGAGGACGCGCGGCAGAAGGTGTCCGACGCGCTGATGCTCGAACGCATCGCCGCGCGCGACGCCGGCACGCTGCCCGAGGGGACGCCGCTCACGCCGCCGGCAGAGGAGGTGGCCGCGCGCTTCACAGAGCTGCGCCAGGCCGCCCGGGTCGAGCGGGCGCGGCTCGACTCGTTCTTCGACTTCTGCTGCTTCGACCACTCCTTCGTCGATCTCCGGCGTCGCACGCGCCAGGACCTCGAGGTGACGGGCAACGCGTTCTGGGAGGTGCTGCGCGACGGCAAGGGCGACCTCGCGCGCTTCGTCTACGTGCCGTCGTACACGGTGCGGCTCCTGCCGCTCGATCGAGAGGCCGTCGAGGTCCGCGAGCGCGTCCGCGTCTCCACGATCAGCTTCGACACGGTCAGCGCCCGGCGCCGGCTCCGTCGCTACGTGCAGATCCAGGGCGCCGAGCGGGTGTACTTCAAGTCCTTCGGTGACCCGCGCGTCGTCTCCCGCTCCACGGGCCGCGTCTTCCCGGACATCGCCGCGCTCAAGGCGGCGCAGGCCGACGACGGGCCCGCGACCGAGCTGCTCCACTTCGCGATCCACTCGCCGCGCTCGCCCTATGGAGTGCCGCGCTGGGTGGGCACGCTCCTGTCGGTGCTGGGCTCGCGCCAGATGGAGGAGGTCAACTACCTCTACTTCGAGAACAAGAGCGTGCCGCCGCTCGCGCTGCTTGTCTCCGGCGGCCGGCTCTCGGACGCCTCGGTGCCACGCATCGAGCGGTTCATCGACGAGAACCTCAAGGGCAAGGCGAACTTCCACAAGATCCTGATCCTCGAGGCGGACGGCGGCGGCACCGGCGATGGGGGCCGCGCGAAGATCGAACTGCGCCCGCTGACGGACGCCCAGCAGCACGACGCGCTCTTTCAGCTCTACGACGAGCGGAACATCGACAAGGTCGGCAGCTCGTTCCGCCTCCCGCGCCTCTTGCGCGGCGAGAGCAAGGACTTCAACCGCGCGACGGCCGAGAGCGCGCTGCGCTTCGCCGAGGACCAGGTCTTTCAGCCCGAGCGCGACGAGTTCGACTTCCTGATGAACCGCAAGGTGCTCGCCGACATGGGCCTGCGCTTCTGGCGGTTCCGCTCGCAGACCCCGGTCACGCGCGACCCCGAGCGCATGACGGAGATGGTCGAGCGGCTCGTGCGCGTTGGTGTGCTCACGCCCGAGGAAGGGCGCCTGCTCGCCGGCGACATCTTCAACCGGGAGTTCCGCAAGATCGGCGACGACTGGACCAAGCGGCCGATCACGCTGACGCTCGCCGGCATCCAGACGGGCGTCGAGGACCTCAAGCCGAAGGCCTCGGGGCCCGACGCGCTGCTCCCGAGCGCGAAGCAGCTGCTCGCGCTCCGCGAAGACCTCCGCGCAGAGGAGGAGCGCCTCGCCCACGGTCGCCTCGACCTTGCGCGGCGGTACCTCGACGTCGAGCACGTGAAGGTTCCCCGCGAGGAGTTCGACGCCTGGTTCGGCGAGGCGCGCGATGCGACCTGAGCTGCAGCGGGCGTGGGTGCAGCAAGCGCAGCTCGACGCCGAGCGCGGCGTCATCGAGTGCCGCATGTGCCGGAGGCACGCCGCTCTCGACGAGACGACCACGCTCTGGCGGAACGGCCTCCTCGTCTTCGCGCTCTGCGACCGCTGCGCGTCGAGCCACGAGGTCGTGTTCTCGCCGAGCGAGGCCGGGGTCGAGGTGCGCGCTCGCCGACGAGGCCCGCTGGTGGTCGGAGGCGGGCTGTGAGGATCGTGCCCTCCACCAAGCGCCCATGCCGGCTCGAGCGCGGCGAGGTGCGGCGCGTGCCGCAGGACCGCGGCGGTCTGCTTGTCGGCTACCACGTGTGTTGTCCCCGCTGCGGCTTCGTCACCCCGGCGCTCAACGGTGACGCGGGGCTCGACATCGACGAGGAGCCGGACCCGGGCGACCTCACGTTCTCGCGGGCGGTGCGCTGCACCTTCTGCCGGGTGCTCCTGCACCTGAGCCACGGCGAGCTGCGGCTCGAGGAGGACGCCGATGTGCGGAACGTCCGCTACCGCTGACCGCCTCCTGGTCGTGCATGAGGCCCGGATCGCCGCCGACGAGCTGCTCGGCGACTACCTGCGGCTGCCGCTCGGGAAGGCGATCAACCTCGGAACACCGGGCGGGTTCGATCGCGCCGTCGCGCTCCTCGCCGCCCGCCTGCGGCGGGCCACCGGGCGCGCCGATGTGGACGCGGTTCGCGACGCGATGGCTGTCCTCGACATCGACTGGCCGCGCACGACCGCAGCCGAGAGGCGCCGGCTGGTCTCCGAGGCGATGGCAGCCGCGGGCCGGGCGACGGCCATCATCCCCGCGCGCATCCAGGTGCCGCTCGGCGACGCGGCCGAGTCGGTGGTGGCGGCGACTCGAACGCAGGCCCGGCGACAGCAAGGGCTCGCCATCGCCGCCGACTTCAACGCCCTCGACCGGCGCGTCGTGACCCACGTCGTCAGCTCTCAGGGGAACTTCGTGCGCGACGAGTACGGTCGCCGCGTCGAGGGACTCGGCGAGGAGGCTCGCAGGATCGTCGCGGCCGGGCTCGAGCAGGGTCTCGGACGGGACGACATCGCGGCCGACCTCGAGCGCGCGGCTCGGGCGGCGCTCGTCGAGCGGGCGCCGTTCTACTGGGAGGTGGTCGCGAGCTCGTTCATGGGCCAGGGGCGCTCGTTCGCCCAGATGAGCAGCTACGCCGAGGCCGGCATCCAGCGCTACGTCATCGAGGCGGTGCTGGACGAGCGCACGACGCACATCTGCCGCTACCTGCACGGCAAGAGCTTCGCCGTGGCCGACGCCCTCCAGCGCTTCGAGCGGGTCGAGCGGCTGGAGCAGCCTGAGGACATCAAGCGTGAGCTGCCGTGGGTGCGCGAGAGCCTCGACCCCGAGACCGGACGGACGCGGCTCTACGTCGACGGCGGCGCCGGCCGGACCCCGCTCGCCGAGGTGACCCGGTCGGCCTTCGGCACCCGCGATGATCGGGGCGACTTCCGGGCCCTGGCCTCCGATGGCGCCCTTCGCGAGGTCGGCATCGGCTTCCCGCCGTACCACGGCCTCTGTCGCACCACGACGCTCGCGGTCGTGTGAGCACGTGTCCCCGCTTCCTCCGGGCGGCTGCTTTGCCCCCAGCGGAGGTCGACGCATGCCCGAGACTGCGAAGCCGCGCGAGCCAGAGAGCCCCGCCCCGGACCAGGGGAACGGCAAGGCTCCGTCCGCGCCGTCGCGGGAGCAGAAGCGCGACGAGCCCGTGGTCTGGCCGCGGGACCTGAACGCACCCACCACGAAGGACCCGCTCTGGGGCTCCGACCCGGAGGCGCTGCGCGATGCGTGACCGGCGCGAGGCGGCCATCGCCTACGCCCGTCGCGTCCTCGCGGCGAGCCAGGGCGAGCCGGTCGAGAAGACCATCTGGGGCTCGCCCGCGGGCAAGAAGCGCATCGCGCAGCGGCTCGTGGCGATGCTCCCCGCCCACAAGACCTACGTCGAGCCCTTCGCCGGAAGCGCCGCGGTGCTGTTCGCGAAGGAGCCCTCCGACGTCGAGGTCATCAACGACGCTGACCCGGAGATCGCCGACGCCTACCGGCTCCTCAAGAAGCTCACGACCGCCGACCTCGAGCGGTTGAAGAAGCTGCCGTGGACCGGCGACGAGAAGACGTTCAAGGGGCTGCTCGATGTCGAGCCCGAGGGCGACGTCGAGCGCCTGCACCGCTTCCTGTACCTGACGCACTTCTCCTACGGGAAGATGCGCGGGCGCAGCTTCAGCCCGTCGGTCGTCGGAGTCGAAGCCAAGACCATCAAGCGCATCGAGCAGTTCGCGCCGCGCCTGAAGCGCGTGAAGGTGTACGGCGGCGACTACGAGAAGGTCGTCCGCAAGTACGACTCGAAGGACACGGTCTTCTTCCTCGATCCGCCGTACCCCGGCTACAACGTCGACGTCGGCGAGTCGGACTTCGACGAGGAGCGCTTCTTCAAGCTCCTCAAGTCGCTCAAGGGCAAGTTCCTCATCACCTACGGCATCCGCGGGAAGTTCCCCGCGATGGTGAAGGACTCCGGCTTCTGGACGAAGCGGATCCGGACCCCGCGCACCATCGCCGCCATGCGCGGCGTTGGCGGCTCGTCGGTGCTCACGCAGCTGCTCGTCGCGAACTACGAGCCTACGCTCAAGGGGCTCGACGAGAGCGTCGTCATCGAGGACTGGGACGGCGTCGTCGAGACCGACGCGGACGAGCTCGAGAAGGCCCAGCCCTTCGGCACCTTCGGCGGCTCGTTCCACTACGCGAAGCGCATCGTGCCGCTCATCCCGGCGCACAAGACCTACGTCGAGCCCTTCGCGGGCGCGGCGGCGGTGCTGCACGCGAAGGAGCCGAGCGAGAAGGAGGTGCTCGCGGACCTCGACGACGACGTCGTGTTCCTCCATCGGAGCATCAAGGCGATGACGCCCGAGCGCATCGAGGAGCTGCGGCGCCGCTTCGAGTGGACCGTCACCGAGGAGAGCTTCCTCAAGGCGCGCGACATGGCGCCGAAGGACGACGTCGCGCGCTTCTACAAGCTCGTCTTCGTCCGCACGCACGCCCGCGACTGCCGCCCCGACGGCACGCACCCGGCGCAGCAGCACCTCGGCTCCACAACGAACCCGGAGAAGTACCTGAAGGCCGCCGAGCGGCTGAAGGACGTCACGGTGCTTCGGCAGGACTACCGGAAGACGCTGAAGGCCTACGACTCGCCGGACACGTTCTTCTTCATCGACCCGCCGTACCCCGGCGAGTGGTTCGACAAGGACAAGGTCATCGACCTCGAGGAGTTCGTCGACGCGCTCGCCAAGGTGCGCGGCAAGTTCATCGCGGTCCTGAACCCGACGCCGGAGAACGTCGCCGCCTTCAAGCGGGTCGGCCACGTCTTCCGTCTCAAGGTCCGCGAGGCCTCGGGCCGGGGCGGCGCCAAGCAGGCGATGCGTCTGTTCGTCGCGAACTACCCCGTGCGCAAGGCCGAGGACTTCGAGCTCGTCGCCAAGTGCGAGCACCTGCCGCTCGACCCGAGCCTCGACGCGCTGGTCTTCGACAAGACGACCCAGCTCGTGAAGGGCCTCGATCCGAACGACGAGCGCTACGTGCTCGGCATCGTGCTCGAGCCCGAGGTCGTCGACGCGCAGGGCGACATCTACTCGACCGAGGAGATCCGCGCCGCCGCCCACCGCTTCATGGAGGAGTTCGGCGGGCTCGGGCTCATGCACCGGCTGCGGGTGAACGACCAGGTGAAGGTGCTCGAGAGCTACCTCGCGCCCACCGACTTCACGGTCGGCGAGCTGACCGTCCGCAAGGGCACCTGGATGCTCGCGGTGCGCGTGCTGTCCGACGAGCTGTGGGACCGCGTGAAGAGCGGCGACCTCACGGGCTTCTCGATCGGCGGCTCGGCGCGCCGGGTCCCCGAGCCCGCACCGGCGCCGGCACCGCCGCCCGCGACGCCTGACGCCCAGCCGCAGACGGAGGCCGCATGACGAACCGGATCAACAAGGCCGAGGGCGCCGACGGCGTGCACCGGCTCATCGACATGGTCGTCGAGGAGGTCTCCCTCGTCGACCGCGCCGCCAACAAGCACCGCTTTCTCATCGTGAAGAGGGATGACGCCATGGACGACAACACCCCGGCCGAGAAGGCCACCACGGACGGCGCCGATGCCTCGATGACGCCGTCCGCAGACGCAACGTGGACGGTGGCCGATGGTTCGCCGCTCGGGGCCGCGCTGGCTGCGCTCGAGAGCCTCACGGCCATCGTCGAGCTGCTCGGCTCCCTGGGCGCCGACAGCAACGACCTGCGCCTCGCGGCTCTCGCCGAGCAGCTGCGCGCCACCGCCGAGCAGATCCTGGAGCGAACCGGCTTCGCGGCTCCGAGCGACGCCGTCGACCCGAACGCGCCGGCCGACGTGCAGGCGCGCGCGAAGACCGAAGACTCCGCGAAGCCCGCGGGCACGAGCACGTTCGCGAGCGACGTCGCCGCAGCCAAGCAGGCGCTCTCGCGTCTCGCCGAGCTCGCCGGCAAGACCGCCCCAGCGAAGACGGAGAAGCGCGAGGCCCCCACCGCCACCGTACCCACCGAGCCCGGCGCGCCTGTCGCCGAGAGCCTCGCGAAGCTCGCCGACTCGTTCCGCGCGCTCTCGGACACCGTGAAGGAACAGCAGCAGCGCCTCGGCCGCGTGGAGAAGCAGTTCGGACTGCCGAACAGCGCCGCGCCCGCCGAGCACGTGTCGAAGGCCAGCGTCGAGGACGTGGGATGGCCGCTCGATCTCAACAAGCCGAAGGACCGGGAGAACGTCGACAAGGCGGTCTCCTTCCACGACCTCTGATTCCCCCGTCTCAAGGAGCCGCGACATGAGCTATCTCGACAACCGCACCATCCTGGAGAAGGCCGATCTCGCGCTCGCCGATCTGACGGCGGGAGGCGGCATTCTCAAGCCCGCGCAGGCGCAGAAGTTCATGCGCCTGCTCATCAAGCAGTCCGTCCTCATGCAGCTGGCGACCGTCGTTCCGATGGCGTCGCCGAAGCAGCAGATCTCGAAGATCAAGTTCGGCACCCGCATCCTGCGGCCCGGGCAGGAGGCGACCGCGCTCCCGGCCGGTCAGCGCGCCGCACCCGACCTCTCGCAGGTCGAGCTCGATGCCAAGCTGTTCAAGGCCGAGGTGCGCCTCTCCGACGAGGTGCTCGAGGACAGCATCGAGCGCGGCGAGCTGCGCCAGACGATCATGGAGATGATGGCGGACGCCATCGCCCGCGACATGGAGGAGGTCCTCGTCAGCGGCGACACCGTGTCTGCGGACCCGTTCCTCGCGACGATGGACGGCGTGCTCAAGCAGGCGACGAGCCACGTCGTCGACGCAGCAGGCAACCCGATCTCGAAGGACCTGCTGCGCGACCTCGTGAAGACGCTGCCGAGCGAGCACCTGCGCGACAAGAGCGCGATGCGCTATCTCACCAGCGTCGACGCGGACCTCGACTACCGCAACACGCTCGCGGAGCGCGCCACCGCCGTCGGCGACAAGTTCCTCGAGGGCGATGCGCCGGTCCTCTACTCCGGCGTGCCGGTGCAACCGATCCCGCTGTTCCCCGAGAACCTCGGCGTCGGCAGCGACCAGACCGTCATCCTGCTCTGCAACCCGAAGAACATCCACGTCGGCATCTGGCGCCAGATCCGCTTCGAGTCCGACCGCGACATCTCGGAGGGCACGCTGAAGATCGTCGCGACCCTGCGCTTCGACGTGAAGTTCGCCGAGGAGCCGGGCGTGGCCAAGGCCATCAACGTCCAGCTCTGAGCTGAGGAGAACCTATGGATACGCTACTCGTTCGCCTCAAGCCCTTCGACCCGCGGCGGGGCCACGTGCTCCGGCGCTACACCTACGCCGGCATCAAGTTCCAGGAGGAGCGCGGCTGGTACCGCGTGGAGAAGCCGGTGGCCGAGTACCTGCGCGCTGTGCGCGAGGTGCCGAGCGACCGCCACTCGCCGCCCGCCTTCGACGTGTGCACCGAGGCTGAGGCCAAGGTGCTCGAGTCAAGCGAGACCGAGGCCTCGAAGGTCAAGCGCAGCGCGACCGACGACCTCAAGGTGGTGGCCGCTCGTCCGGCAGGCGCCCTCACCACAGACGACCTCCCGAAGACCGCGGCGGCTCCGGCCGCCAAGGACGACGAGAAGGACGCTCGCCGCGGCAAGCGCGAGCGGGAGTGACGTGTACGCTTCGGTCGCCGACCTGCGCGCCGAGGGCGTGGCGGCGGCCGCGGCGAGCGATGCACGCCTCGAGCTGCTGCTCGACGAGGCGACGCGGCTCATCGACCGCGTGACGGGCTGGTTCTTCGAGCCACGCACCGTCACGTACCGGCTCGACGGTCGCGGGGCACCGTCCGTGGAGCCGCCGGTACCGCCCATCCGCGTGGATCGCCTCGCCCTCGGCGACAGCGAGCTGTCGCTGGCGTTCGAGGACCTCGTGGTCGTTGGCGCCCCGGTGCAGGCCGGCTTCGATGCGCCCCGCCTGACGCTGCGCCACTGCCGCGTGTTCCCCCGAGGCCGTGGCAACGTCGTCGTCGAGGGGCTCTGGGGGTTCACCGAGGACGACGGCACGCCCGAGGGCCGCACGCCGCTCGCGATCCGCCGCGCCTGTCTGCTGCTCGTCCTCCGAGGCCTCGCGCCGCTGGCGGACGACGCCTCGTTCGAGGCCCGCAGTCGCTGGCGCATCATCGAGGAGCGAACGCGCGACCAGAGCTACCGGCTCGACGCCGCGAAGCAGGCCGCTCGCCAGCTCACCGGCGACCCGGAGGTCGACGTGCTGCTCGCGCCCTACGTGAGGCCGTCGCCGCTCGGAGCGGCGTGATGCGCGGCCGCCTCATCTTCCCGTTCCTGGCCGAGCTGCACCGGCTCGACACCGCCTCGATGGCGACGGTCGATCCGGATGGCGCCGGCGCGCTCACGGGCGGCTACGACCCCGACTTCAAGGAGCCGGTCTTGGTCGACGCCGATGACGATGGCGTCGCGGAGCCCTTTCGTCGCGAGCACCCACCGGTCCGCGTCCCCTGCCAGGTGGAGCCGGAGGCTTTTGAAGCTCTGCGTATGGCGACCTCAGGAAACACGCCCAGGTCGAGCTTCGATCTGGTCTTTCACTTCAGGGACCTCGAGCGGCTCGGCCTCGTCGACGCCGCCTCGGGCGATGCCCTCATTCGCCCGAGCGACCGCCTTGGCGCGCTGTACGCGCTCGACGGAGCGCTCGTGCAGGCCGTGCGCACGCCGCCCGGTCTCTACGTGACCGAGGCGCGGTCCATCGGGTTCGGACTCCACCGGCGGCGCCCGAGCCGAAACCTCCTCCTCGTGTCCTTCCAGGACCGACCTGCCGCACGGAGCGTCGCATGAAGAGCTGTGCCATCGCCTCGGTCTTCGCCGCGTGCTTCTTCGCGCACTGCCGTCCGATCGACGACTGCGTGCTGGGCGCGACGCGGTGCTCGGGCAACGTCGCGGAGATCTGCGACGCGGACGGCTCGTACCACGAGCTCGCCGACTGCGACCTCGTGAGCGAGCAGAGCGGCGCACCGTTCGTGTGCGCGTTCGTCGATGAGACGACCGAGGACGGGCGCGTCACCGGCCACACCTGCGTGCCCGCGGCCGACGCCGCCGCCGCCGGCGGGAGCGACCGATGAAGGGCTTCCTCCAGTCACTGCCCGTCGTGGGCAAGGTGTTCGTCGACATCCAGCCCGAGGAGGTCTGGGCGTTCTGGCGCTTCATGCAGGACCACTACCGGACGACGGTCGTGAACAAGCGCGACGCGCTCGAGATGCAGCTCGTCGCGCAGGCGCTCGACGCCCTCGGCATCCAGAGCCGCGACCGCTTCCTTCGGAACTTCACGACGACCCTCGGGCGGCGCATCTACACGCCCTTCGAGGTCGGCTCGCCGCGAGGCGGCTGGGACCTCTGGAGTCAGGTCGTCATCTGCGTGCACGAGCACCAGCACGTCGTGCAGCACGACCGCGAGGGGCTCTCGTTCGAGGTCTCGTACCTCGCGGACCGCGCCGCGCGTGCCCGCTGGGAGGCCGAGGCCTACCGCTCGAACCTCGAGCTGCACTTCTGGCGCTACGGCACGACGCCGTCCGCGCGCCGCATCGCCGAGGTCCTCGGCGACTACGGCTGCCGACCGGAGGACGTGGACGTCGCGGCGAAGTCCCTCGCGCTCTCCGCGGTGTCCATCCGCAAGGGCGCGGTCATCAACGAGGCGACGCACGTCGCGCTCGGCTGGCTCGACGAGCACGTGCCGCGCCTGCGCGCGAAGGGAGTGGTCTGAGCCATGGCGGTGATGCGCACCGGTGACTGGGCTCGCGCGCGGCAGCTGCTTGCAGCTGGACCGCAGCGCCTGCGCTCGGCCATCGGCGTCGCCATTCGCCAGGAGGCGCAGGGGCTCCGGAACGAGATCGTCCAGGGGCTCACGAGCCAAGCGCCGGGCGGCGAGCCCATCAAGCCGCCGGCTCCGCTCACGCTCGCGGCGCGTCAGCTCGAGGGCTTCGGCGGCACGAAGGCGCTGCTCGTTCGCGGCGACCTCCGCAACTCCATCACCGTCATCGTCGAGGGCGACGAGGCCTTCATCGGCGTCCCGCGCTCGGCCCGTTCGAGTGGCGGCGAGAGCCTCGTCGATCTCGCACAGCTCCACGAGTACGGCGGCCCACCCGTCGTCATCCCCATCACGCCGAAGATGCGGCGCTTCCTGTTCGCGCTGCTGCGTCAGGCCGGCAAGGAGCCGACCGGAGGCAGCGGGCGCGGCGTGGTCGTCGTGCAGGTGCCTGCGCGACCCTTCCTGCGTCCGGCCTTCGAGAAGTTCCGCGAGGGCGCGAGCCGTCGGTTCCTCGAGCGGGTCGCGCAGCAGCTCGGCTTCGGAGGGCCCGTCTGATGGCCATCCCGACGCTCGCCTCGGTGACTCCCAGCGCCGGTCCCGCCAGCGGCGGCGACCTCGTGCGGCTCGTCGGCACCGGCTTCGCTCCGAAGGTGGCCGTCCGCTTCGGCGAGCGAGCCGCGACCATCGTTGCCGTCCGTGACGAGGCCGGCGTCAGCCTCGTGGACGTGCGCACGCCCGCCCACGAAGCGGGCGTCGTCGACGTCGAGCTGCAGAACCTCGACGCGAACGACGTGCCGCTCGCGGGCGAGTCCGTGCTGCTCGCCGGGGCCTACCGCTTCGCGCGCGCCACCGTCGCCCGGGAAGCAGACCTCACCCGCATCGTCCGCCAGCTGCTCCGCGAGCTGAAGCGGCAGGTGCTCGCCAACGTGAGCGCCACCGTCTCGGTCGACTACGACGACACCGTCATCGACGGGCTCAACGTCATCGCGATGGCGAAGGTGCCCTCGCTCGTGCTCTCCGGCCCGACGCTGCGTCCGAACCGCTTCTACTCGGCCAACGTTCCCCACGAAGACGTGGTCGCCGGCTCCTCGGGGCCCGAGCTGGTGCGCCGCAAGCCGCCGTACACGGTGGACCTGGTCTTCACGCTGACGGCCGCTTCGGAGCGCACCGCCGAGCTGTTCAACCTCATGGCCGCGGTGGCGACGTTCCTGAATCGGAACCGCTGGCTCGAGCTTCCCCGCGATCCGAACGATGCAGCCCGCGGCGTCGCGCGCTGGGAGCTGGACGCCGATGGCGAGTTCCGCACCCAGCTCGGGGGCAAGGACGACGTCCGCGCCTTCACCTGCGGCTTCGTCGTGCGCGGCTTCGACGTCGACGAGGGGCTACCGCTCGACCTCGGCAAGGCCGTCACCGACCCGCAGCTGCAGACGCAGCCGTTCGCAGGAGGTGCCCCGTGACCGTCTCGCTCACGAACACGAGCAACCGCTGCCAGGTCTTCGTCCTGGCCCACGAGACGTACTGCAAGGCGCTCGGCGAGTGCGCCTGCGACGTCGAGCAGGGGCGCGCTCCCCGGCGCACCCCGCGCTCGCTCACGCTCGCCACGGGCGTGACGAGCCCCGCGCTCGACGACGCCGTGCTCGCCGTTCCCGACGTGGTGCGCGCCGTCCGGCGCGGCGAGCTCGCCGTGAAGCGCCACGTCGCGGAGCCCACGCGGCCCGCGCCCTCCACGACTCCCACGCCGACCTCGGCTCCCGAGGCCAGCCGTCCCCCTGACGTCAGCAGGGCCAAGAAGAAGCGAGGTGCACCGTGAGCGGACAGCTCCTGTCGTCCAAGGTCGTCATCGTCGAGGAGGAGCCGAAGGTTCGCGGCATCCCCTCGGCTCCCACGTCCGTCGCGGGTGCGGTCGGGCTCACCGAGCGCGGGCCCATCGGGCAGGCCGTGCTCTGCTCGTCGTTCGACGAGTTCCAGACGAAGTTCGGCGGCTTCACGCCCGACTCGGACCTCGCGCTGGCCGCGATGGGCTTCTTCGAGAACGGCGGCAGCCAGCTCTGGGTGGTCCGCACGGCGCACTACACCGACGTCGCCACGCCCGCCTCGGTCACCGCCGTGCGCGCTGCCGGCTTCCTCGTGGCTGGTGGTGGCCCCACGCCGGGCGTGCTGCTCGGCGCCGCCGCGGGCCCCTTCGTGCTCGTCGACGGCGACCTGATCCGTCTCGCCGTGGATGGCGGCGCCGACGTGGATGCCGTCTTCAACGGCTCGGCGGCCGCCATGGCCGCAGGCGGCGCAGGCCCGTACGCGCTCGCCGACGGCATGACGCTGCTCCTCCGGGTCGACAACGGCCTCGAGCAGGCGGTCGCATTCTCGTCGGCGGACTTCGCCGACATCACCAACGCCACGGCGACCGAGGTCGCGGCGGCGATCAACGCCGTCATCGTCGGAGGGCGCGCCACGACGCCGGGCGGCATCGTCCGCCTCGCGAGCGACACCGAGGGCACCTCGAGCCGAGTGCAGGTCACGGGCGGCACCGCGAACGCCGTCCTGGCGTTCCCCGGCGCCGCGTCGGTGGGCGGCGGCAACGTCGCGAACCTCCGCGCCGTGGACGTCTTCGAGGTGAAGACCGTCGTCGAGGCTGCGATGCCGACCGTCGTGGTCGCGCCCGGCATCGGCGGCGTGCTCGACGTCCGCACCGTCGCCACCGGCCCGGGTGCGAGCGTGCAGGCGCGCGCCGCGACGGCTGCCGCGTTCGGGCTCGACACGACGCTTCACACGGGCGCGGCCTCCGGCACCGCCAACGCGGTGCGCGTCGAGGGCAAGGACCCCGGCGCGTACGCGAACCGGATCGACGCCGAGGTCCGAGCCGCGACCAACGGCTCGCCGACCGCGTTCGACCTCCTCGTCGTCGAGGACGGCGTCTACCGCGAGGCCTTCCCGAACGTCTCGATGAACCCCGACGACGCCCGCTACGTGGACCGCGTCGTGAACGACCCGCGCACGGGCTCGCTCTACGTGCGCGCGATCGACCAGCTCCTCGTCGGCATGCCGGTGCCGCCCCCGCAGACCGTCTCGCTGGCTGGCGGCGGTGACGGTCTCGTCGGGCTCGACGACAACGACTTCATCGGCTCCGACGTGGGCAAGACCGGGCTCCACGCGCTCGACCAGGTGCAGGAGCTGACGCTGCTGCTCGTGCCGGGTCGCGCCACGCCGGCCGTCCACAACGCGATGGTCCGCTACGCAGAGGTGGACCGCGACGGCGCCGTCTTCGCGGTGCTGGACCCTCCCGCGAACCAGAGCGCGACGGACATCGTGACGTACGTCGCGACGACGGCGTCGCTCGAGAACCTCTCGGAGTTCGCGGCCGTCTACTGGCCCCGCGTGAAGGTGCTCAACCCGGCCAAGAGCGTCTTCGGGTCGTCCGAGCAGCTCGTCGTCCCGCCCTCGGGCATCGTCGCCGGCGTCTACTCGCGCACCGACTCCGCGCGCCCTGGCGGCGTCTACGACCCGCCCGCGGGCATCGACGCCGGGCGCATGTTCGGCGTGCTCGGCTTCGAGACGGACGAGGTGCTCGAGGAGCGCAAGCGCGACCTCGTGTACCCGCACCGCATCAACCCGCTCACCACGGGGCCGGGGCTGCCGCGCTACATCGACGGCTCGCGCACGCTCAAGGGCGACGGCAACTTCCCGTACATCGCCGAGCGTCGAGGCGTGATCTTCATCGAGCGAAGTCTCAAGCAGGGCCTCGAGTTCGCGCGGCACAAGAACAACACCGAGGGGCTCCGCGCGCAGGTGCGGCGCACCATCACGGCGTTCCTCCTCGCGCAGATGAACAACGGGGCGTTCCGCTCGCGAGAGCCGGCGAAGGCCTTCTTCGTCGACGTCTCCGACCAGCTGAACACCCCCACCGTCATCTTCGCCGGCCAGCTCATCGCTCGGGTGGGCCTCGCCACGAACAAGCCGGCCGAGTTCATCATCCTCCGCATCAGCCAGGACACGCGGGCCCTCGAGGCCGAGCTGGCTGCGGCGGGCGTGTGACGAGGAGCTAACCCATGACCGTCATCGGCAACCCGCGCAGCTTCCACAAGAAGTTCAAGTTCATCGTCGAGATCGACGACGTCGGCCACGCTGGCTTCCAGAAGTGCAGCGAGCTGTCCGTCGAGGTCGCGAACGTCCAGTACTTCGAGGGCGGCTCGCTCATCCCGAACAAGAGCCCCGGCCGCCTCACGTTCTCCGACGTGACCCTCGAGCGCGGCGCCACCGAGGACCGCGACCTCTTCGACTGGTTCCAGGACGTCGCCATCACGTCGAGCGGGCTCGGGCTCACCGACGTGAACTACAAGCGCAACCTCGACGTCGTGCAGCAGGACCGCGACGGCGTGACCCTGCGCCGCTGGTCGCTCTCGCGCGCCTGGCCGATCAAGTTCGTGGCCGGCGAGTGGGACAACGAGAGCGACGAGAACGTCATCGAGCAGGTCACGCTCACGTACGACTTCTTCGAGCTGGTGCAGTGACCGGCAGCGGCCGCACCATGTAGCCCATGGGAAAGCCGAAGCGCATCGACGTGAGCCAACTGCCTGCGCTTCTGCCAGGAGATCGGTGGGAGCGGTTCCAGGGCTTGCAAGACGCGATGCCCAAGGAAATCCACGTTCCCGACGAGAAGCTCCACCACGCCACGATGTCGGGGAGCCTTGGCTCACCGCGCACCGAGACCAAATACGGCGTCACCGGCGAGGTCGTCGCGGGCGTCGATGTCTGGCGGCACGATCCGAGCGATGCGCCCTACATCTTCAACAAGGACCACTACTTCATCACGCGTGCCGGGACCGCACCGGACTTCGAGTACTGGCTCCACGGCCCGTTCAAGAAGAATGAGATGGACCACTGGGTGAAGGAAGTGCCGGATGAGTACGTGAACTGCGAGGTCCTCCTGTCGCGGCGCTCGTCCACATGATGCTGTCCCCGGCGCCCCTCTTCGGCGGCTTTGCCCCCGAGGAGGCAGCGCATGGCAGACGTCATCACGTGCCCTTCGGGGCTCTCGGGCCGCGTTCGCGGCATGAAGGTTCGCGAGGAGCGCGTCCTCGCTGACCGCAAGCTCGCCAAGAACGGCGGGCAGATCGACGAGCTGCTCGGCTCGTGCTGGGAGGAGACCCTCGACCCGGGGCCCTACGTCTTCGGCGAGGGCGGCAAGGTCGACTGGGGCAAGGTGCTCCAGGGCGACCGGTTCTTCGCCCTGCTCATGGTCCGCGCGATGACCTACGGGCCGGAGTACGCCTTCGGTGTCAGCTGCCGGAACGACGCCTGCCGCGCGCGCATCGACTGGGAGGTCGAGCTGACCAAGCTCCCGGTGCGCCCGCTCTCCGAGGAGAGCCGCGCCGCGTTCGTCGGCGGGAACCGCTTCGAGACGACGCTGCCCGACGCCGGCAAGCGCGTCCGCTTCCGGCTCCTCACGGGCGAGGACGAGCGGAAGCTCCCGGCGCTCCAGCGCTCCGCGCCCGACAAGCTCCTCTCCGCGGTGCTCGCGTACCGCGTGCTCGACATCGACGGCGTCGACGCGAAGGCGAAGCGCCAGTTCCTCGAGGACCTCACGCTCCGCGACGCGGACTTCCTGGTCGACGAGTTCGACCGGGTCGACTGCGGCGTGGACACGACCATCGAGATCGAGTGCCCCGAGTGCTTCGGCACGCAGGACGTCGACCTCCCTTTCGACAAGGGGTTCTTCCTGCCGGGCCGGGACAGGACTGCGAGGCGGAAAGCCCGGAGCACCTCTTCCCCGACGTGACCATGGAGAGCTGGCGCGAGGGCATCTTCCAGCTCTGCTGGCAGCAGCACGGAGGCTCCGGCCTCGCAGTGACGCTCGACGACGCCCTCGAGCTGCCGACGACGGATCGCGACTGGCTGATCGAGCGCATCGGTCAGCAGCGCGCCCGGGAGGCGAAGGAACTCGAGAAGGCCGCGAAGCGGAGGTGACCGATGGCGCTCAACAACCTCGGCCTCGGCTTCGTCTTCACCGCGCGTGACCTGGCCTCCGGGGCCATCTCGAACCTCGAGCGGAACTTCACGAGCCTCGACCGCCGCGTCGGGCTCGGCACCGAGAACATCCAGAGCGCCTTCCAGCAGCTCGGCGTCGGCCTCGCGGTCTTCACGGCCGGCGCCGCCACGGTGGGTGCGGCGTTCTCGCTCGCCAACGCCGCAGGCCGCTTCGAGCAGTCGATCGCCGCGGTCGCCGCCGTGTCCGGCGCCACCGCCGTGGAGCTGGAGCAGCTCCGCGGGGCGGCCATCGACGCGGGCATCGCCACGCAGTTCTCGCCCACCGAGGCGACGATGGGGCTCCGCGAGCTCGCGCAGGCAGGCTTCAACGCGCAGGAGTCGATGCAGCTCCTCATCCCCGTGCTCGACCTCGCCGCAGGCTCGCTCGGGGAGCTGTCGCCGCAGCAGGCGGCGGGGCTCGCCTCGCAGGCGATGAAGGCCTTTGGCATCTCGACGGACCAGGCCTCGATCTCGGTCGACCGCATGCTGCAGGCGGTCAACGTCTTCGCGCTCAACGCGAGCGAGCTGCCCATGGCGCTCGGCACCGCCTCGCGCGGAGCCCAGGCGCTGCACCAGTCGCTCTCCGAGACGCTCATCGCCCTCGGCCTCGTGAAGAACGTCATCCCCGGCGTCGAGCGTGCCTCGACGGCGACGGCGGTGGCGATGGAGCGCCTGGCGGACCCGCAGGTGCAGCAGCGGCTGCGTGGCATCGGCGTCGCCGTGGTCGACAGCCAGGGCGGCTTCCGCGCGTTCCTCGACGTGTTGGGCGACATGGCGCCGGCGCTCGATCGCATGAGCGAGTCGCAGCGCTCGGCCTTCCTGCTGCAGGCCTTCGGGCGCGAGGCGCTCGGAGGCGTGAACGCCATCCTCACGCAGGTCACGAGCGGCATTCGCACGAACACCGGCGAGACCGTGCGCGGCGCCCAGGCCATCGCGTACCTGCGCGACCAGTTCGAGAACGCTGGCGGCACGGCCGCGCGCTTCCGCGAGCAGATGCTCAACACGTTCGAGGGGCAGAAGCGGCTCCTCGCGGGGTCCCTCGAGACGCTCGCGATCGTCGCGGGCGAGCCCTTCGCGCAGGTCTTCCGTCCGCTCGTCACCATCGTCGTCGACGTCGTGAACGCCGTGCTCGGCGTCTTCCGCCAGCTGCCTGCGCCGGTGAAGCGCGCCTTCGCGGCGTTCGTCGTGGGAGCCGGCGCGGTCGTCGCGATGGTCGGCGCGGTCATCGCCGCCAAGGCCGGCATCGCGCTGCTCATCATCGGGCTCAAGGCGGCGGGCATCACGCTCGGCGGCCTGCTCGCGACCATCCTGCCTGCGGTGCTCATCTTCGGCGTGCTCGCGCTCGCGGTCGCCGGCTTCGTCGTCGCCTTCCGGAACAACGTCGGCGGCATCGCGGACTTCTTCCAAGGCGTGGGAGCGCGCATCTCGCTCGCCTTCCGCGGGCTCACGCAGCTGTTCGACCAGGGCGGCTTCTCGGGCGCCGTGCGCGACGAGCTGAACCGCGCCGAGAACCAGGGGCTCAAGGACTTCCTCATCAACGTGTTCCTCTGGGTGAACCGCATCCGGAACTTCTTCGCGGGCATCGCGACGGGGTTCTCCGCGGGCATCGAGGCCGCGCGCCCGACGATCGACGCGTTCCTCAACGCGCTCCGGCGCCTCGGGACGGCGCTCGGCTTCCTCTCGGAGCGGGACGACGCAGGGACTGCCTCGTCGCGGTTCCGCGAGTTCGGCCTCACCGGCGAGCGCGTCGGCCGCGTGCTCGCGACCGTGTTCGAGCTGATCGTCCAGGCGATGACGGCCGTGGTCGAGGTCGCCGAGGGCGTTGCGCAGGGCTGGGAGTGGATCAGCGCCGGCGGCTCGGTGCTCTGGAGCGCGCTCTCGCAGCTCGGCTCGAAGATCCAGGAGGTCATCAACTACATGTTCGGCAGCACCTCGGCGACGCAGCAGAACGGCAGCGCCTGGACCGCGCTCGGCAACGTCATCGCCTTCGTCATCGGCTGGATCATCAGCGCCATCGGCGTGCTCGTGTCGATCGTCTCGGCGGCCGTCGCCGTCATCAGCGCGGCCATCCAGATCGTGATGTCGGTCTTCTCGGGGCTCGCCGACGTCATCACCGGCGTCGTCTTCATCATCGGCGGCATCTTCACCGGCAGCTGGAGCGACATCTGGATGGGCATGAAGCTCGTGGCCTTCGGAGTCGTCGACGCCATCATCGGCGTGGTGCTCGAGCTGGCCGGTGCCATCGCGGGCGTGGTCGATGCGCTCACCGGACTCTTCGGCGAGGGCACCCACTGGCAGCAGGGCATCCGCGACTTCCGCGACTCGCTCCGCGCCGACATGGCCGAGGGCATGGGCGTGCAGGACCTGACGTTCACGCGCCCGACGCGACCGGGGACCGCCGCGCCCGGCGCACCGGCGAGCGACGCCATGTCGTCGATGCCCGCGGTCGCGGCGATGACGCCCGCCATCCCCGCGTCCTTCCCGATGACGCCTGCCGCGCCGCCCGCGTCGCCGCCCATCACCGTCAACCTCCAGGTCGACGGCACGACCCTCGCCACCGCGGTCCATCGAGCGGACCGCGACTCGGCCACCCGCTCGTTCTCGCCGGTCCCGGCGTACTGAGGAAGGAGGACGCGTGTCGCTCGATGCTGCTCTCGCCCGCGCTCCTCGCTGCCTGCTCGTGAACGTCACGAGCGGGGAGTCGCTCGAGTGCCTCTTCAACCCGACGCAGGTGACCGAGAAGCTGCAGGTGAACTGGAACCGCCTCGCGGTGCCCGGGCTCTCCCATCAGGTGCTGCAGTTCCAGAGCACGGCGAACCGGCAGCTCTCGGGCGTCGAGTTCTACCTCGACCGCTTCTTCGCCGCCGAGCAGCCGGGCGACCCGAACATCCTCGACTTCCGCGCCTTCCTGCGCGCGCTCACGGTGCCCCCCGAGGGCACCGAGGGCGTGGCCGCGACGGCGCCGCCCCGCGTCCTCTTCATCTGGCCGAGCGTCGTCACCGTCGAGTGCGTCGTCGCCAGCGTGGAGTTCCAGTACAAGCAGCTCGCCGTCGACGGGATGGTGCTCGTCTACACGGCGAGCGTCTCCTTCGAGGAGATCCTCGACACGCGCGTGACCAGCGAAGAGCTGCGCGAGGAGGTCGAGTGATGGCGCCCCGCACCGGCTCCCGGCACTCCTTCGCGCTCGGCGTGCGTGACGAGCTCGCGCAGCTGTTCCTCACGGAGCGCGAGCCCTACCGCTTTCGCGAGCACACGGACACGCGCGTCCACATCGTCGCGCAGGGCGACATGCTCTTCGACCTTGCGGGGCGCTACTTCGCGCCGCTCCCGCGGGCCTGCGGCTTCTGGTGGGTGCTCGCCGACTTTCAGCCCGATCCGATCGTCGACCCGACGCTCGAGCTGGAGGTCGGCCGCCGCCTCTTCGTGCCGAGCCTGCGCGTGCTCACCGACGTCATCCTGAGCGAGCAGCGCCGGAGGGTCGAAGCATGACCGACCTCGTCGACCGCAGCGGGCCCGGTGTCCGCATCACCGTGCTCTCGAACGAGCGGGCGCCGAGCGGCGAGCCGCTCAACCTCGACGGCCGCATCATCGGCTTCACCTACGAGGACGCCGAGCGCCAGGCCGACAAGGTCTCGCTCCAGCTCGACAACTTCGACCTCGCGCTCTTCGACCGCGAGGAGCTGATCGGCGGCGCCACGCTCGAGGTGTCCTGGGGCTACCCGGGCAACATGGCCCCGCCGCGCCGGGTGGTCGTGAAGAAGCTCAAGGGCTTCCAGACGCTGACCATCGAGGGCCAGGCCACCAGCGTGCTGATGAACCGCGAGGCCAAGACGCGCGCGTGGACGAACAAGTCGCGCAGCGACGTGGCCAAGGAGATCGCCGCAGAGCACGGCTACGAGGGCGAGTTCGCGGACGTCGAGGACTCGAGCGAGGTGCTCGACACCATCAACCAGACCGCCGAGACGGACGCACGCTTCCTCCGGCGCCTCGCTGCACGGGAAGGAGTTCGAGTACTTCGTCGACGACGGCGGGCTCCACTGGCGCTCGAGGAACCAGGCGAGCCACGTGCTCACCTGGTTCTCCGACCCAGGGCGAGGCGACATCATCTCGCTCAACGTCGAGTCCGATCTCTCGCGCCGGACAGGGCGCGTCGAGGTCCGCGGGCGCGACCCGCTGACGAAGGCGACGATCGAGTCGCGGGCGAGCAGCAGCACCGTCGAACGCGCCACGCTCAGCGACGTCCTCGAGGTCGTGGACCCCGAGACGGGCTCGTCGTCGCTGCAGGAGCGCAACGCGACGACGAGCGTCCACCCGACCTCGGCGCCGACGCCAGCCGCCGCGGAGCGAGAGTCGGCTGCGCGCTTCCGCCGCGCCGAGCGCGAGACGGTGAAGCTCTCGATGCAGGTCGTGGGCGATCCGACGCTGCGCGCGAAGGAGGTGCTCGAGGTGCGCGGCATCTCCGGACTGCTCTCGGGCAAGTACTACGTGACCGAGGCAAAGCACGTCATCTCGTCCTCCGGCTACGTCGTGGAGCTGAAGCTCACGCGCGACGGCACCGGGGCTCGGCGACAGGCCGGAGCCGCGGCGCAAGGCCAGCCCCAAGGTGGCTCGCCCAATCGCGCGACCCCTGCAGAGGGCGGCGCGATGACCGAGGTCGAGGTCATCGACCCGGCGAGCGGTGCGTCGCACGTCGAGTACCGGCGCGACGGGCGCGCCATCGGCGCCGAGGACCCAGAGGCCGGCATGAGCGTGCCGCGATGACGGAGAGCCACCGATGAGCACCTTCGACGACGACATCCACACGCACGACACCCGGCTCGTCGGGCTGTACGTCGGCTACGTGACGAAGCGCGACGACGAGGAGCAGCTCGGGCGCGTGCGCGTCTGCATCCCGGGCGTGCTGGAGCCGGAGAGCGCGTGGGCCTGGCCGCTCGGCACGGGCGGCGGCGGCTCGAAGGACCGTGGCCTCTTCGCCGTGCCCGAGGAGGGAGCCGAGGTCGCGGTGTTCTTCAACCAGGGGAACGTCGAGGCGCCGTACTACCTGGCCGCCCACTGGGGGAAGCCGAACGGCGAGAGCGAAGTGCCCGAGGAGGCGCAGAAGACGCCCCCGGACAACCGCGTCTTCGCGACGCAGACCTTCCGCATCGAGCTCGACGAGTCGCAGGACAGCCGGAAGCTCAAGCTCACCAACAAGAAGACCGGCGACCACCTCATCTTCGACGCCGAGGAGAACACGGTCACGCTCGAGGCGACCACGGCGCTCACGCTGCGCGCGGTCGGCGCCATCTCGCTCGAGGCCACGCAGGTCACGATCGCCGGGCGGGTGGTCCGCCCCATCGCCGAGCCCATCTGAGGAGGACGCCGTGGCGCTGCCCATCTGCCTCGAGATTCCGGAGATCCCCGATCCGCTGTCGATCACGCTGCCGGGCGGCGTGACGATGCAGCAGATCAACCTGATGCAGGCCATCCAGCCGGCGCTCACGCCGCTGATGCCGCTGTTCGACATCATCGACACCGTGGTGGCCGTCTTCAACTGCGTGAAGGCCATCCCGGACTCGCTCGGCCCGCCTCCCGACCCGACCGCGCTCGCGGCGTGCATCCCGGAGCTGGCCGAGAAGGTGGCGAAGCTCTTGCGGCTCATCCCGCAGCTGTCGCTGCCGTACACCATCATCGGCATCATCGACCTCGTCATCGACACGCTCCGGCAGGCGCGCAGCCAGCTCATGCACCTGCAGCAGCAGATGCAGCAGATCCTCGGCGCCATCGACCGCGCGACCGAGCTCGAGGACGCGGGGCTCATGGCCATCACGAGCTGCGCCCAGGCGAACGTGGCGCAGGAGGCGGCCAACGTCGGCAAGTCCCTCGCCAGCCTCGGCAAGCTCATCGGCATCCTGAACATCTTCCTCGGCATCGTGGGTGGGCCCGAGGTGCCGGACCTCTCGAACCTCGCCGGGCGTCCGCTCGACGACGTCATCCCGCCCATCGACGCGATCATCGAGGCCCTGCAGACCGTGCGCAGCGCGGTGCCGGTGCCGTGAGGAGACGACCATGAGCCAGCAGCCGCAGAACCTCCTCATCCCGTTCCGCCGCGACAAGAAGCGCGACTTCGCCGTCGGCAGCGGCGAGGCGCTGCTCGCGTCCAAGGTGCGCCAGGCGCTGCTCACCGAGGGCGCCACGGCGCGCTCCTCGGGCGAGCTGCCCTGGCGGACGAACTTCGGGGCGGGGCTCGCGCTCCTGCGCCACCAGCGCAACGACGCGGCCCTCAAGGAGCTGGCCCGCGTCTACGTGCGCGACGCCCTCAAGCGCTGGGTGCCCGGCGCCCAGCTCGTCAGCCTGAGCGTCGAGCAGGACGGCCCGGCCCTCACGCTCCGCGTGCGGGTGCGCGAGCGGGACGTGGCGGCGGCCGTGGCCGTGTCCTTCGAGCGCTGACCGTCTGGGGCCGGGTCCCCGAGAGCCGAGGCTCGACGGCTTTGCCTCGACGGAGGCTTACCGCCGTGGCCACGCTGCCCGAGTCCGTCGACTACACCGACAAGGATTTCGACGCCCTTCGGGCGCGGCTGATCGCGCTCGTGAAGAGCGTCTTCCCGGACTGGACGGACTTCGACGTCGCGAGCTTCGGGAACCTGCTGGTCGAGCTCTACGCCTTCGTCGGCGACGTGCTCACGTTCTACCAGGACAACCTCGCTCGCGAGTCGCGCCTCGTGACCGCCACGCAGCGCAAGAGCGTGATGGCCCTCGCGAAGATGCTCGGCTACCGGCTGCAGGGCGCGCAGGCCGCGACCGCCGACGTCCTCGTGCAGCTCGCGCGCCCTCCGGCCGCGAGCGTCACCATCCCGGCCGGCACCGTGCTGCGCACGCAGGAGGTCACCGAGCCGGTCCGCTTCCAGCTGCTCGCGCCCGCCGTCATCGCCCCGGGAGCCGACCCGCCGCGCGTCGTCGCCGTGGTCGAGAACTCGAAGACGTACACCCAGCTCTTCGACGCGCGCGGCCTCGCCGACCTCGAGTTGCACCTCGACTACGCCCCGTACCTCGACGGCTCCGCGCTCGTGACCACGCCGCAGGGCGCGTTCACGGAGGTCGACAGCTTCCTCGACTCGCGCGCCAACGACCGCCACTTCGTCGTGGCCGTTGACCAGAACGACCGCGCCACGCTGCGCTTCGGCAACGGCGTGAGCGGCATGCCTCCGAGCGGCACGGTCTCGGTCACCTACAAGACGGGCGGCGGCAGCGTCGGGAACGTCGACGCCGACCGCATCGTCGTCATCGAGGGCGCCTTCAAGGATGCGTACGGCAACCCGGTGCAGGTCTCCGTCCGCAACCCGCTGCCCGCCTCGGGCGGCGCGGATCGCCAGACGGTGGCCTCCGCGAAGCTGCTCGCCCCGGAGAGCCTGCGCGCGCTCACGCGCACGGTCGCGAGGGAGGACTTCGAGATCAACGCGCGCAGGCTCCCGAGCGTCGCGCGGGCGCTGATGCTCACCTCGAACGAGGACCCGACCATCGCGGAGAACACGGGCATCCTCTACGTCATCCCGCAGTCGACGGCGGGAGCGGCAGTACCGACGCCCGCGCTGAAGAACCTGGTGCTGCGGCAGGTCACCGAGGTCTACCCGTGCACGCTGACCTTCCAGGTGAGCGTGCAGGACCCGGTGTACCGAGTCGTCGATGTCGCTGCGCGCCTCTTCCTGCGCCAGGGCTTCGCCGGCAGCGACGTCCGTGACCGGGTGCGCGCGAACCTCGCGAGCTACTTCCGCGTCAGCGAGCAGGACGGCACGCCCAACCCGCTCGTCGACTTCGGCTTCAACATCAAGGACGCCGAGGGGAACGCGGTTGGCGAGATCGCCTGGTCGGATCTCTTCAACGTCATCCGCGACACGCCGGGCGTGCGCAAGATGGGCGACGCGCGCCTCGACCTGACGCTCAACGGGCTGCCCGCCGATGTGAAGCTGAACGTGCGCGAGTTCCCGGTGCTCGGAACCGTGACCCTTCGCAACGGCGACACGGGGGAGCTGCTCTGATGGCGCTCCTCAACCCGAGCTTCGAGGACGAGGGGGCGCTGCCCGGCGAGGCCGAGCACTGGACCCTCACCGCCCTGACCGGCCTCGAGGTGCTCGCCGGCTTCGGCGCAGCGCCCGAGGACGCCTGGGAGGACTTCGAGCGCTGGTTCGCGCTGCTCGCGTCGCTCGACGACGTGACCGTGGTGCTCGCGTTCTTCGACAGCGCGCTCAAGGGCTACGAGGAGTTCGACAGCGGCTGGGCCAACGCGGTCTACCTCTACGAGCTGCCGCCCGCGCAGCTCGTCACGTGCGCCTTCGGTGGCGGCGCCGTCGAGGACTGCGAGACGGGCTGGAGCAACGTGCCGTACCTGCGCGACTGGGCGTTGGTGACGGCCGCGACGGGCGTGTTCGACGGCGAGCCGCGCGAGGACTTCGAGGACCAGTGGCGCTCGAACCAGAGCTACGCGTGGACGTGGGCCGCGGTGACGGCGAGCACCGCGCTGTTCGACGGAGGCGTGCAGGCCGTCGAGGACTTCAACAACGCCTGGACGAACATGACCACCCTCTGAGGAGCGACCGATGGCCGAAGCAGACTGGACGTACCTGAACGACGGGCTCGACATCGCGACGGTGGATCGCGGCGTGACCGCGGGCATCGCTCGACCCCCGGGCGGCGGGAGCTTCCTCTACGCCTTCAACTCCCTCGCGGCCGTCGATGGCGCGGTAGCCCTGTTCGCGAACCTCGCGAGCTTCGCTCCGATGGCGAAGGGTGGCTCCATTCGCGGCGTCGTTCAGCGCGGCCCTGGCGGCGGACCCACGGGCTTCTCGCCGTTCCTGTTCCTCTGCTGCCAGGGCAACTCGGTCAACGACAGCGCGTACCTGCTCGGGCTCTCCGACGATGACCCGCACCGCATCGTGCTCCGCAAGGGCGCCGTCACGGTGGGGCTGCCGAACGCCGATGGCCCCGGCGTGCTGCTCAAGTCGGCGGCGAGCTTCGCGCAGGCGACCTGGGTGCATCTGCGGCTCGACGTCATCGTGAACACGAACGGCGACGTCGTGCTCAAGGTCTTCCAGAACGACCTCGCGGCGCACGCCCTCGGCACGCCGCCCGACTGGCAGCCCGTCTCCGGGATGGTCGAGTTCATCGACGACCACCTCGGCATCAACTCCGGCAGCCAGCCGCTCACCTCGGGGCGCGGCGGCTTCGGCTGCTCCGTGAAGGACGTGACGCGGCGCTCCTTCTTCGACCACGTCGAGCTGTTCCGGCAGGTGTGAGTGTTCACGAGCCGACTCCGGGCGAGGCCAGGGCCGCCTGCTCACCTCGAAGGCGACCGGAGGCGACTACGCCTTCGTGCTCGGCGAGGACGAGCCGGGGCGCTTCTTCGAGCTCGGTCTCGGCGACCACACGGAGGTGACGCAGTCGACGGACCTCACGGGCGTGAAGCTGGTGCGCGCGCTGCTTCGCCTTTGGGTGCCGGCGAGCACGCCCGCGTGGCTCGCATGGGAGGCGTCCCTCGTCGTCGACGGCACAGCGCGCGCACGCATGCGCGCGAAGACGGGCCGTGAACGATTCGTCACGGACCTCGCTGCCAACGTCTCGAAGCTGTCGGGCGTGCACACAGTAGGCGTGCGCCTCGAGCTGGTGACCGCATGAGGGCCCCGGCATGAGCACGCTCGAGCTTCCCGCGCTCTACGTCGACAGCGTCGCGCTCGTCGTGAGCACGCCGCGGCTGGTGGTCGTGAACCGCGACCCGAGCCCGGGCGAGACCGGCGTGCCCGTCGACGCGACGCTCGCCCTCGAGCTGATCGACACCGGCGCGGACGGCGTGAACCGGGCCAGCGTGCACATCTGGGTCGACGGGGTGCTGGCCTTCGACGGCGGCGCGCTGCCGGAGATCACCGCCGCCTTCGCCGGCCCGCTCGCCGGCGCCACGCAGACGGCGGACACGCTTCGCGTCGTGCTGCATCCGGTCGTCCCGATGGCGAGCCTCGCCACGGTCTCCGTGCGCGTGGCCGGGCAGACGGTGGGTGGCGCCGCCTCCGTCGACGAGGTGTACTCGTTCGTCGTCGAGGACCGCACGGCGCCGCGGGTCGTCGGAGCGCAGGCGCTCGCGCAGAAGACCGTTCGCGTCGCCTTCGACGAGCCCGTCCTGCTCCCCGGCGGCTCGAGCTTCGTCCTGACACCGAAGGGCGCGCCGGCTGTGCCGGTGGCCGTCGTCGCTTCGGCCATCGACGGCACCGTCGTGCTGCTCAGGCTCGACACCGAGATGACCCCGGACGTCGTGCACGAGGTCGTGGCGCTCGGCGTCACGGACCTGTTCGGCAACGTCGTCCTCGCGCCCTACGACCGCGCGACGTTCACCGGGTTCCGCCCTGCGCGACCGCAGACGCGTCGCTTCGACCTCTGGAGGATGCTCCCGAAGCACAACCGCCGCGACGATCAGACCGGGGACCTTTTCCGGTTCATCGCCTGCCTGCAGGAGGTGACGGACCTGCTGCTGGCCGACGTGGATCGCTGGCCCGACATCTTCGACCTCGAGCGCGCGCCTGAGAGTTCCTCGAGCTCATCCTCCGGGACCTCGGCAACCCGTTCCCGTTCGAGCTCGACACCATGGGGAAGCGCCGACTCGCGTCGGTGCTCGTCGAGATGTACCGGCAGAAGGGGACGGCGAAGGGCATCCAGAACGCGATCCGCTTCTTCCTCGGCATCGACATCTCGGCCATCTCGCCGTTCAACGCCGACACGCTCATCCTCGGCGAGTCCGAGCTGGGCATCGACTGGGTCCTCGGGCCCTCGGACCGCTTCGCCCGGTACGCCTTCAACGTCGAGGTCGCGCGCATCCTGGCCGATCGCGAGCGCCGGCAGCTCCGCGCCATCGTCGAGTACCTCAAGCCCGCGCACACCCACTTCGTCGACCTGGTCGAGCCGCTCCCGCCCATCCTGCCGAACCACTGGGAGCTGGGTCTCAGCGACCTGGGGGAGACCACGGACCTGCACTGAAGGCCTGTCCCCGAGAGCCGCGTCGGCCGGCTTTGCCTCACCGGAGGGCCCCGTGCGCTCCGAGGCAAGGACATGGCCGATCGCGTCGACTTCTACTTCCGCCAGCGCGTCACCGAGGCCGAGCTCGACCTCGCGTTCGCCTTGCTCGAGAAGGCCGACCGGGACCTCGCCGCGGACCTGAACATCTACGGCATCGTCGCGGGTGCCGTCCCGGCCCCGCACTCGCCGGTGCCCGACCTGACGGTGGACCTGACCGCGCCGGCGCGCGCGTACGACAACCTCGGCCAGCGCATGTTCTTCGGCACAGGCCAGACGGTGGACTGCGCCGTCGACCTCGTGGGCATCCCGACCGACGTTGCGACGGTCGGCAACGAGCGCTGGCTCGGCATCTTCCTCCGCTTCAAGCGGCTGCTCTCCGACCCCCGCACGGACGGCAACTCGCAGCAGGTGTTCTTCCGGCGTGACGAGTCGTTCGAGCTCGTGGTCCGTCAGGCGCCCGAGGGCGCCATCGGCGTCGCGCCCAAGGCGGCGCTGCAGGCCGACGAGCTGCTGCTCTGCGACGTGCGGCGACGCCCCGGGCAGACGCAGATCCTCGTCGCCGACCTCGACACCTCGCGACGGCAGGCCTTCATCTTCGCGCAGGGCTCCTCGGTCTCCGTCGTGACGGGGGCTTGGAGCATCCTCGCCCCGCTCGCGGCTACGGTGCAGGCCTCGCTCGACGAGGTGGACGCGGAGCTGCGCGACCACTTCACCGCGGCGGCACGCCGGCACGCCGCGACCGCCGTCGACTACGTTGCGCACGGCTTCGTCGGCGCCGCCAATGTGCAGGCGGCCATCGACGAGGTCGTCGACGACCTCACGACCGGCGCCGTGGGCTCGTCCGGTGCCACCCGCGTCGGCGTCGACGCGTCGGCCGGTGCTCCGAACGCGCTGGCCGCTGGCACCGTGAAGACGCAGCTCGCCGCGCTCCTCGGCTTCCTGAACACGCACGTGAGCGCCGCGGCCGGAGCGCACGCAGCCAGCGCCATCGCCGCGACGGCGCACAACAACATCGCGGGCATCAACGTGCAGTCGCAGCTGCAGGAGATCGTCACCGACCTCCTTGCGACGGGCGCCTCGGCTCCGGGCGCGGGCCTCGTGGGCGTCGACGCCATCGCCGGCGCGCCCACGGCCATCGGTGCGGGCACGCTGCGAGCGGCTCTCGTGACGCTGCTCGGCGGCCTCAACGGCCACGTGAACCAGGCCGCGGGCGCTCACGCGGCGTCGGCCATCTCCGTCGCCGACGCCGGCAACAACCTCAACGCTGTGAACGTCGAGACCTCGCTCGCCGAGATCCTGGACGCCGTCGAGGGCGACCACTTCCGCGGCAACGAGGCGAACCCCGGCCAGCACCGAACGATCCGGCAGCCCGCGCTCGGCGGATCGAAGGCGCTCATCCTCGACTCGAATGCGTCGGGCACCGCGCCTACGCACCTGCGCATCTACGCGGACAGCGACTCCGTCTGGTTCACGCTGAACGCCTCGTGGAACGGCGCCGGCTGGACGCGCGACAGCACGCTCTACAACTCGGCGGCCTTCCGCTTCGGCCGCAACTCGCTCGAGTTCCTCCACGACTTCAACAACGAGGCGACGTTCACGACGTGGGATCGCTCGTGGAATCTGCCCATGAGCAGCACCACGAACTCGGCGTTCGAGCTGACGGGCAGCGTCCAGGAGGTTGGCCGACTCGGCATGGAGTACTCGAATGCCGACACGGCGACGCGCACGCTCGCGGGCGGCGGCGCGACCAACTTCCGCAACCGCTTCCCGGCGTCACCGTCGTCGATCACGTTCTCGTCGCTCAGTCAGTCGAGCGGCTTCTCGGGGAACCCGTCGACGTTCACCGTCGATCGCGATGGGTTCGGCTACTTCAGCTACCAGACCATCCCCGCGCTCGGGACGGTCTGGTGGTTCGGCACGTACACGGCGGTCGCCTGAGGAGGCCTCGATGTCGATCCACGAGCTGAACGCCACCGAGGTCCTTCAACGCTGCGGCAAGTGCGCCGCCGAGAACCGCATCGTGCTCGACTCGCTCGAGGTCGGAGTCGCGCGCGACGACCAGGCCGACGCGGCCGTTGTGCCGCTCCCCGCGTGCCCCACGTGTCGCTCGACAGAGTTCCTGCTTCGGTCGCCGGATGCCGAGCCCGCACACCCAGCGCCGGGCAGCTTCGGACACCTCCATCGCATGCTCGTCGACGAGGTCCACGCCGAGCTGGTGAAGCGCAAGAAGGTCATCCCGCCGCTCAAGGACAAGCAAGGGCGAGTCGACGCGAAGCTCGCCAAGCCGGTCGCGGCCGAGGACGTCGCGCGCTGGTTCCCGCGGGGGCTGAAGATCGAAACGCGTCTCCCCGAGGCCGCCCGCGTGAAGGAGCCCGGGCAGTGAGCGGGCTCGTCGTTCGCGGCGTCGCGACCAGCGCGCCGGACAGCGTGCGCGTCCGGACCTTCCTCGAGGACGGCACCGCGCGCTTCGTATCGAAGGGCAAGCGAACGCGCGCGACCGAGCTCGTCATCCACGAGACCGTCACGCGCAGCGTCGATTCGACGATCGCCGTGCTGAAGAAGCGAGGGCTCAGCGTGCATCTCGTCCTCGGGCCGGACGGCGAACTGACCCAGCACGGCGACCTCGCGTCCGAGGTGCTCTGGCACGCCGGACCCGTGCACAACGGCCCGTCCTTCGGTGTCGAGGTCGTGAACCCGTACTACCCGCGGCTGCTCCGCAAGGGCCTCCCGTGGGAGCGGAGCATCAAGGCGCCGTGGGCACACGAGGGGCAGTATGTCCTGCCAACGCCTGCGCAGGCGGAAGCGGTCGCCGCCCTGGTGCGCTGGGCTACGAGTGCGCCGGCGCCGGGCCTCGAGGTCCCGCGCCGCTGGCCGGGGCTGCGTGCCGGGAACTTCCAGCTCGGGCCGCTCGCCGAGGCAAGCAAGGCGCTGCCCGGCGTGCTCGCGCACCACTACTTCGGACACGCCGACGGCGCGTGGCTGGTCCTCTACGCATGGCTGCGTCTCGAGGCCGGGCTCGCTCCGAACGTCGCGTTCGAGGAGGCGGTACGGCGCGCGACGGGCGTGCGGCGCGCCGCTGACGTTCGAGACCTGCTTCCCGCCACGCCCGTGGCCTGACGACGAGGAGAACGACATGAACGAGTTCAGCACCATCGCGACGTGGCTTCAGGCGACCGGCCCTTACGGGCTCGTGGCGGTCCTCGGCTGGGCCTTCTGGCGCATCAACGAGAAGAAGGACGCCGCGCTGCGCGAGCTGTTCGACAAGGTCGCGGAGATGGGCCGCGCGCGCAGACGGAGGCCGTCACCAAGGTCGAGGCCGCGCTCGTCGCGCTCAAGGACGCGATCGAGGACCTGCACGACAAGGCGGCGTGATGAACGCGCAGGCCTCGCCCGCGCGTCGCTTCGTCGACGAGGTCACGCTCCGGGCCGCCGCCGTCGAGGCGGCGCGCTTCGCCTGTAACGGAGCCGCAGGCCGCGTGCTCGGCGACCCAGTGTTCGAGCTCGTCACCGAGCGGCGCAACCGCTGGAAGGGCTACTCGGCCTGCGGCGATCTCGCGCACTACGTGCTCCGGGAGCTGGGCTTCCGTGATGAGCGCATCCTCAACCGCGACGACGACGGCGGCCGCGCGCCGTGGCAGAGCGGCACGAACCTCTCGCGGCTCGTCTTCGCGACCGGCGACGCGTTCGTCTGGGCGAAGCGCGACCTGCGACCGAGGCCCGGCGACATCCTGTACCTCGCACCGCCCGAGCATGTCTGCGTGCTCGAGCGACTCGACGAGCAGCACGGCCGCATGGCGACCTTCGACTACGGGCTCTGGGACAACACGGTGAACAAGCCCGCGGGACGCGCCCGCGAGACGAGCTTCGGCGTCGGTGCCACCGCGCTCCGGGTCGGAGCCCGCGTGCTGCGCGGGTGGCTCGATCTGGCGAGGCTCCCCGAACTTCTGGCGAGGTAACGCGCAGTTCCGCGAGCGAGGTCGATTCTCGCTTCTTCGCCTTGGATAGCCCGCAGAAGGAAGCCTGTATGTCCCTCGCGAACGGGGCGCATTCACGGACCACCCCGAAGCGGAGCACGACGATGAAGGTGAGCGAGCTGATCGAGCTGCTGCAGGACCAGGACCCCGACGCCGAGGTGATGATCATGAGCCAGGAGAACTGGCCCTTCGAGAACGCCGTCGCCGGCGTCGCGGTGCGCGAGGAGTTCGTCGACGACGACGAGGACTGCGACGACGACGAGCGCGAGGAGCCCCGGTACGAGAAGGGCACCGCGCCGAACGACGTCTTCCTCGTCGAGGGCCAGCAGCTTCGCTACGGCTCGAAGGCCGCGTGGCGAGTCGCCTCGCGCTGAGTGGAGCAGGGAGGTCGATTCTTCGCGGAACGACCTTGCTAGCCCCGCGAACGGAAGCCTGTATGTCCCGCATGAAGCGCGAGCGATCAGCCAGCGACAGCAAGGTCATCGAGGACATCGCGAAGCAGCATCTCGGGCTCTCGACGCTCGAGACGCGCCGCTCGGACAGCCTCGACTTCCACGACCTCGCGGTGTGGCAGCTGCGCGCAGCGCTCGAGGCCGCGTACCGGGCGGGACTCGCCGCCGCGAAGAAGGAGGAGCGATGAAGGTCATCGGCGCAACAACGACGTACGTCGGTAGCGAGATCCCGGGGCTCAACGGACAGCGCGTGCGCATCTTCGGCGTGATGCGCGGCGCCCTGCGCCCCGACGTGAACGTCGACGCGGACGACTACTTCCTCACGGACGACGAGGTCCTCGCACGACTCGGCGGCGTGACGAAACTCGATCGCCTCGACGTCGCCCACCTGCGCGCGGACGGGAGCGCGAGCTTCGTGCACTGCGACCCGCGCGCGATCGACCTCGAGTGCTTCGCCGACTTGAAGGACTGACGACGACCTGACCGACAGAGCGCTCCATCGCGGAGCGCAGCCCGACACGCGAGCCAGGGCGCGCGCGTGAAGGGTGACGTGTACCCGGCGCCCGACGAGGAGATGGACCATGAGCAACCGAAACAAGCGAACCAGGAACGAGCTCGAGCGACTGCGCCTGCCGGAGCTGCAGGCGCGCTTCCACGAGGTGGTGGGCGAGACGTCGCGGAGCCCGAACAGGAAGTTCCTCATCCGGCGCATCGAGGAGACGCTCGCCGCCCGAGCGGAGCAGCCGGCCGCGCCCGAGAGCCCGCCGCCCGCGGTCGACACGCCCGCCGAGGAGAGCGCCGCGTCGGACGCGAGCGCGGCCACGGCGACGCACGTGAGGGGGCGCTTCACGTCGATGAGCATCGAGGAGCTGCAGGCGAAGTACCTCGAGGCGGTCGGCCGCGCGACGGGCAGCGACGACCGCCGCTACCTCAGCTGGAAGATCCGCGAGGCCGAGAAGGGCCGCATCCCGGTCGGCCCGCGCAAGACGCGCGAGCGCAACGGCGAGCCCGTCGACGTGAAGATCCTCCCGCTGCGACTCGAGGCCGAGGTCGTCGAGCGCATGGACGAGGCGTGGCGCACGCGCGGCATCAAGAACCGCATGGAGTTCTTCCGCCGCGCGCTCGGCCACTACCTCTCGCACCTGGGCGCCGAGGAGGCCGCCGCGCTCTTCACGAATGCGGGCGCAGCCAGCGCGTGAAGGGCAGCGAGATCCGGGGGGCGTCGCGGTGGCCTGACGGCCGCGACGCCCCAAGTTCGCGGAAGGTCGCGCCTATTCCAAGTGCCTGAAAAGACCTCGGAAATCGACGTGTTCGGCCTTGCTAGGGGCGCGAACGGAAGCCTGTATGTCCTCACGCGACGGGCACTGGGCCCCGCGCGAAACGCGAGGACGACGACGATGAAGACGCTGCGATTCGGGATCGAGATCGAGACGGTGGGCCTGAGCCGCGAGAAGCTCGCCCGCGCCATCCACAGCGTGGTCGGGGGCACGGTCGCCGACGAGTACCGCAGCTGGCGCATCACCGACGCGCGCGGGCGCCGCTGGCAGGTGGTCCCGGACGGCTCGCTGAGCGGCGGCGAGAACAGCGGCGAGATCGTCTCGCCGGTCCTCGGCTACGACGACATCGACGAGCTGCAGAACGTCGTCCGGGCGGTGCGCACCGCGGGCGCGAAGGCCGACCCCTCGACGGGCATCCACATCCACATCGACGGCAGCCGCTTCGACGCCAAGAGCGTCACGAACCTGGTGAAGCTGGTGCACAAGCAGGAGCGCCTCCTCGAGCACGCGCTCGGGGTCAGCGAGACACGCCTGAGCCGCTACTGCCGCCCGATCGACGCGAGCTTCATCGAGCGCCTCGAAGCGCGGCGCCCGAAGACGATGCAGGAGGTGAGCGACGCCTGGTACGGGTACCGGAACACGAGCCCGCAGCGCTACGACCAGACGCGCTACCACGGGCTCAACCTCAACAGCCTCTTCTTCCGCGGCACGATCGAGCTGCGCTACTTCAACGGGACGCTGCACGCGGGCGAGGTGAAGGCCTACGTGCAGCTGGCGCTCGCGATGGCGGCGAAGGCCCTCGGCTCGAAGGCCGCGTCGAGCAAGCGCCGCGAGTTCAACCCCGCGACCGCCAAGTACGACTTCCGGGTGGTGCTCCTGCACCTCGGGCTCATCGGCGACGAGTTCAAGACCGCGCGCCTGCACCTCACCAAGAAGCTCGCGGGCTCGGCGGCCTGGAAGGGCGAGCGCCGCGACCGCCGCCCGGCCGCGAGCGCCCCGGCGAGCGAGGAGGTGGGCGATGCCCGAGCAGCAGCGTGAGGGCCGCGGGGCCGGCCACGACGCCGGCCCTGGACTCGGCCGCCAACGGAAGCGATGGATGACTACGGCGGGCCTCGGCCCGCGGCGAGATGAGAAGATGGGACAGGTGCTCTACTTCGCGTACGGCTCGAACCTCGACGACGAGCAGATGCGCTCGCGGTGCGCGAGCGCGCAGCCCGTGGCGCGCGCCGTGCTGCCCAACTACGCGCTCGCCTTCGGCGGCTTCAGCCACCGCTGGGACGGGGCGGTCGCGAGCGTCGTGCGGGCCCGCGGCGCCCGCGTCGAGGGGCTCCTCTACCGCCTCGACGACGCGGACCTCCGCGCGCTCGATCGCTTCGAGGGCCACCCGTTCGCCTACGAGCGCGTCGTGAAGCTGGTGCTCGACGAGCACGGGCAACGCCGCCGCGCGACGACGTACCTGCAGCCCGAGGACGGGTTCGAGCCCTGGGCGCCGCAGCCCGGCTACTTCCGCGTCCTGTGGCGCGCGTACGCCCGCCTGGGCTTCGACGTCGCGCCCCTGGCCACCGCAGCGGGGGTGGAGCCATGAACGCGCCCAAGGGCCAGCGTGGCGCGCCCACGCGCGTCTTCGTCTACGGGACGCTCCTCGCGGGCGAGCCGAACCACCGACTCCTCACGGGCGCCCGGCTCGTCGCGGAGGCGAGGACCAAGCCGGCGTTCGAGCTGCGCGACCTCGGCGCGTTCCCCGGGCTCGTGCGCGGTGGCGAGCACGCGGTGGCCGGCGAGGTGTATGAGGTCGACGCGGCGACGCTCGCCGCGCTCGACCGGCTCGAAGGGCACCCGCGCTTCTATCGGCGCACGCGCATCGCCCTCGAGGACGGCGCCGCCGTCGAGACCTACCTCCTCGCGCCCGAGCAGGTCGAAGGTCGCCCCGTCATCGACTCGGGCAGCTGGCGAGCGCGCCGGAAGGAGACCGCAGCATGAAGATCGTGATGAGAGACGGGCGCGTGTTCCAAGGCACCGCCCTGCAGATCGTGAAGGCGATGCAGGACATCGCGTTCGGGGTCGAGGACTTCACGGTGCCGAAGTACATCGAGTGGGTGATCGCCAACGCGCGCAAGTTCGAGGAGGTCGAGCTCGACGTGAAGGGCGAGACCGACGAGGAGCTGGCCGCGTCGCTCGTCGCCGAGATGCTCCGCACCGGGCTCACGCGGCGGATGTAGGCCATCGGCCTCCGTCGGCTCGGCGGCCCGAAGGGCGCGGAACCTCGCGGCTATTCCAACCGCTCGAAAAGACATCGGAAACCGACGTTCTTGGCCTTGCTAGGGGCGCGAACCGAAGCCTGTATGTCCCTCGCAACGGGCGACGAGCCGCCCTGCAGAACGCGAGGACGACGATGCGGACCACGAGCCAGAACACGCAGACGACGAAGACGGTGAGCCAGGGCGAGAGCCGCTACGGGACGGCCGAGCCGCAGATCGAGATCCGGCTCCCGAAGGGTACGAACCACCGCCTGGTGAGCGCCGCACTCCACAAGCTCGCCGCCGACGTCGAGTTGGCCGCGCCCGAGCGGGAGCGGTGGATCGTCCAGACCGAGAGCTTCTACGATGCCCGCGGCCGCGTGTACCTCGAGCTGGCCGACGCGACGCCCGCCGAGGCCGAGCGGGGGATGGCGCTCCTCAAGAAGCTGGTCGGTTGAGGGACGCGGCGCGGCCGGCGCGAATAGCCGCTTCTCCCACAAAGCGGCAATTCGACCTCAGCAGCAAGCCTTGCCGTTCCAGGCCTCCCGTCCTTCGCGCGCGACGAGGCCCGCGATGACGAGCGCGGCGACGGGATCGGCCCACCACCACCCGAGCAGGCCGTTGAGCCCCACGCCGACGAGCGCGGCGACGGACAACCACCAGCACGCGGTCGTCTGGAACGCGTCGGCTTCGAGGGCCTCGCTCCCAAGCTCGTGAGCAAGCTTCCGCTTGGCGCGCGCGAGCCAGAGCATCACCGCGATCGAGAGCGCGAGGAGCGCCACGCCCACCGGGCTGAACGTCGGCTTGTTGCCGGTCCAGAGGGTCTGTGCCGCGTCGAAAGTGATGTACGCGGCGAGGAGGAAGAGCGAGCCCGCGACGAGCCGGCGCGCGCGCTGCTCGATGGCCTCAAGGCGCTCACCGCTCATCCGGTGGTCGCGCTCGGCGCGTAGGCGCCAGATCATCACGAGCGCCGACGCGCACTCGACGAAGCTGTCGATGCCGAAGCCGAGGATGGCGACGCTACCCGCGATCAGCGCCGCGGTCACCGCAACGATGCCCTCGACGACGTTCCAGCCGACGGTCAAGTACTCGAGCCGCAGCGCACGGTTCACCGACTCCGGCCGGAGGTCAGGTTCCGATGCGGCGCAGGCCGTGTGGCATCCGCAGGACGTGGGCTGGGCGATGGTCTCCATGGTGCTCCGATCTGGCCGGAGTTGAGGTCGCACTCGACATCGGCCGGATTCGCAACTACTATAGCGGTTAGTAGATGAGAAGCCACCTCAGGAGCCAGCCGTGACGTTCCGCCTTCGCTCAGGGAAGAAGGGCCTCGAACTCCGTCTTCACGACCTCGAGGCGACCATCATGGACGTGGTTTGGGGCAAGCACCTCTCGTCTTTCGCGGTCGGCGATGTGCTCGCCATCCTCGAGAAGCAGCGGGACATCGCCTACACCACGGTGATGACGACCGTGACGCGGCTGTACGAGAAGGGGATCCTCGAGCGCGAGCGCGACGGAAAGCGCTACCTCTACTCTCCGAAGCTCACGCGCGAGGAGTTCATGGAGTCCACTGCGCGTGAGGTGCTGGACGAAGCGGTCGGTGGGCACCAAGCGATGGTGATGCTCGCAGAGAAGGTCTCGGAGGCCTCTGCTGGCGAGCTCGACGACCTCGAGGCGCTCATCCAGAAGCGACGAGAGGAGCTCGACGCGTGATCGAGGCGACCTTTCCGCTGCTCGGCACGGCGTTCGTCGTGCTCATCGTGCTCCCTGCGTTCGCGCTGCTCGCCAAGGCGGGCCTCGTGATGCTCGAGCGCGACGAGGTGGGAGGGCCGCTTCATGGACTCAACCTGCGCTACGTGCTCCTGACAGGCTCGAGCGTGCTCCCGCTCGCGTGGCTTCTTTCGGCGGGCCTCCACCAGGCCGAAACGGGCAAGTCCGCGCTGGCATGCCTGTTCGATCACGACACGGCTGAGCTGTGCTTCGAGCCGGGCTTCTTCGCGCTCGTACTCGCTGCCGCCGTTCTCGCCTCGTCGCTGGGTGTGATCCGGAACCATCGAGGTGCGCGCTCGTCGTCCTCGGACGCCGGCCGCGCGCTCCTGGTCCGCATCACGCGCATCGTCGCGAGCGACCCGGCGCTTGCGTGCCTCGTTGGCCGCGTCGTCGTCACCGATGACAAGGCCTTCGCTCTCGGCACACATGGCCTGCTTAGGCCGCGCGTGTTCATCGAGACGACCTTCGCCGCCCGGCTCTCCGACGACATGCTCTCGAGCGCGCTCGGGCACGAAGCCGAGCATGTTCGCGCGCTCGACCCGCTTCGCTACCTGCTCCTCCAGGTCGCGCTCGCCGTGAACCCGTTCGGGCGGTTTCTGCTGGAGCCGCACTCCGCTCGGTGGCAGGCCGCGCGCGAGGCCCACTGCGACCGTGAGGCGGTCATCCACGGGGCAGCCCCGCTCCCGCTCGCAGATGCGATCGTCAGAGCTGCGCGCCCGGCTTCTCGCGAGGTCGTTGCGCTCGGCGCGAGCGACACCGCGGTACTCAAGTTCCGGATCGGAATGCTGCTCGCCTTCGCCGAGCGCACGCCAGCGCGCTGCTGCCACCAGGGTCCCTCGGCCTTCCCGGTGGCGTTCGTTCTCCTGCTCATCGCGCTGCTCCTGCCGCACCAGACCGGCACCGCAGCGCTCGATGTGCTCCACACGGGCGCGGAGCACGCGCTCACCTACTTCTGGCGCTGAGGAACTCGATGACTCGATCGCACCGCACACGCTTGCCCTCAACTACTATCACGCCTAGTAACAGCGCAGTCGCCGTGGCGTTTTCGCTCCTCGTCGGCGCGTGCGCCCACGCAGCTCCGACGAGGAGCGCCGTCGACGCTCGCGAGGCGCCGCCGCCTCATCTTCGCGGACCTGCTGACGGTGGCGCCGATCCCGGTCACGCCGAGCAAAGCGATCCCCTGCCGGATCCCTCCGCTGGAAGCGAGGTGTCGCTCGGCGGCATCTTGGCGTTCGCCGATCAGCGGTCGCCCGTACTCACGGTCGCGCGAAGCACACGTTCGCGCGCCGAGGCGGCACGTGTGGCCGCGTCAATCCTCCTACCCACGAACCCCGAAGTGTCGGTCGCCGCAGGCCCGCGCTTCGGTCTCTCCGGCACAGGCGTCGATGTCGACGTTACGCTCATGCAGCAGATCCAGATCGCGGGTGAACGGGGCGCGCGTATCGACGCCGCGGCAGCCCTTCGGGACCTCACCGACGCCGAGATCGAACAGATCCGCTGGGCCGTGCACTGCGACGTTCACGCCGCCTTTCATCGAGCCCTCGTCGAGCAGGAGCGCGCACGGCTCGCCGAGCGCGTCGTGACCTTTCAGCAGGAGGTGCTGCGGGTGGTCGAGCGGCAGATCTCGGCGGGCGAGGCTGCGCCGCTGGCTCTCCGGCTTGCACAAGCCGAGGTAGCTCAAGCGCAGCAGGTCCTCGTAGCAGCGCAGCAGGCTCTTCTGGCGTCGCGCATTCGCCTCGGCCAGCTGTCCGGATGGCCCGTCGCTTCCCCACCAATGCCAGCTGGAGCCGTGGACAGCCCGCGAGACCCGCCGCCTCTCGAACGCCTCAGCGCGGTCGCTCGTGAGCGCCTCCCAAGTCTCCGCGCCGGTGCCGCCCGGATCCGAGAGGCTGAGGCGCGATCGACGCTCGCGGATCGTGAAGCTTGGCCGCGTCCCTCGCTCGGCGTGCAGTACCGCCGCGAGGGCAATCCAACGAGCGAGGGCGCCTACGACATCGTCATGGGCGTGGTCTCGATTCCCATCCCGAGTTTCCAGCTGAACCAGGGCGAGCGGGCACGGGCGCGCGCCGACGTGACCGTGGCTGAGGCCGAGCTCGACGCTTCACGTCGCCTGCTCGACGGGCAGATCGCGGAGGCCCGAAGCGAAGTCGTCGCCGCGGCGGCGCGCACGCGGGCGTACGGGACGGAGATCCTTCCGCGCTTCGAGGAGAACCTCACGCTGCTGCGCCGCTCCTTCGAGCTTGGCGAGATCGACATCCTCGCGCTCTCCACCGGGCGCGAACGCTTCCTGCGCATCCAGAGCGACGCACTCGGGGCGCAGCAGGACTACTTCGTCGCGTTGGCCGGACTCGAGCGGGTCGTCGGCGTCGACCTTTGGCGCGATGACCACCACGAGGAGAGCACCCCATGAACCGCACGCTTCTAGCTTCCTTCCTAATCGCCCTGCTGACCTCGGCCTGCAACAAGGGCGGCGGCAACGATGGGCACGCCGAGGAAGGCGGGCACGCCGAAGAGGCCGGCCATCGCGAAGGCGAGCATGAGAACGAGGTGCATCTCTCCGCCGAGGCGCTCGAGCGTGCCGGCATCCGTCTCGCCGCCGCGGAGCGCCGCGCGCTGACGGGTGGCGTCGCCATCCCGGCCGAAGTCCAGTTCGAGCCGAGCAGCACGGCACATGTCGGCCCGCTCGTCCCCGGACGCATCACGCGCGTCTTGGTCGCGCTCGGCGACGCCGTGCGACGCGGGCAGCTCCTCGGCGTGGTCGCATCGAGTGATGTGTCGACAGCGCGCGCTCGACTCGACCAGGCTCGCGCACGACTGACCGCAGCCGAGTCCACGCTCCGTCGTCAGCAGCAGCTCTCGACGGAGGGGATCGGCGCGCAGCGGTCGCTCATCGATGCGGAGGCTCAGGTCGGCGAGCTGCGCGCCGAGGTCGAAGGACTGCGGCGCCAGCTCTCCGTGTTCGGCTCCGGGAGCGCGGGTGAGCTCGCACTGACCGCCCCCATCGACGGTGTGGTGGTCGCGGTTCACGGAACACTCGGGGAGACCGCGACGCCCGACCAACCCGTGTTCATCGTAACTGACCCGACGAAGGTCTGGGTGCGGGGCAACGTGCCGGAGCTGGAGTTGGCGCGAGTGCAGGTGGGTTCGGCTGCTGTCGTTCGCCTTCACGCGTTTCCCGACGCCATGATGCCGGGCACCATCACGTACGTCGCGCCCGCGCTCGACGAGCGCACTCGCTCATTACCCGTACGCGTGACGCTGCAAGCACCCGACGCGCGCCTCCGCAGCGGGCTCTTCGGCAGCATCGAGTTGGTGGGCGGGAGCGCCGACGAGCGCGTGCTCGTCGTTCCGGCCGACGCCGTCGCGACCCTCGACGGGCAGACCGTCGTCTTCGTTCCCGCCGACGAACCGAACAGCTTTCGGCCTCAGCCCGTTGCGCTCGGGCGACGCGCAGGCGGCTTCTTCGAGGTCCGCTCGGGGCTCGATGAAGGTGCACGTCTGTGCGTCAGCGGCGCATTCACACTGAAGAGCGCCCTACGCAGCGGCGAGCTCTCCGAAGGCCACGAGCACTGAGGGACTCGCCATGAAGAAGCTTCTCGAACTTTGCCTAAAGTGGCGCCTCCTCGTCTTCGCCTTCGTCGTCATCGTCGCAGCGGTGGGCGTGCGTAGCGCGCAGCAACTGCCCATCGACGCGGTCCCCGACATCACCAACGTCCAGGTGCAGGTGCTGACGAACGTGCCGGCGCTCGGTCCGGTCGACGTCGAGCGCACCATCACGTTCCCGGTCGAGGCTTCGATGAGCGGTCTCCCCGGCGTCGAGGAGATTCGCAGCGTCTCGCGCTTCGGGCTCTCGGCGGTGACGATCGTCTTCGAGGAGGGAACGGACCTCCTCCGCGCGCGGCAGCTCATTTCCGAGCGCCTCGTTCAGGCGCGCGAGCGTCTTCCCGCTGGTGCGTCGCCGGAGCTCGGCCCCCTCAGCTCGGGCCTGGGAGAGATCTTTCAGTTCGAGGTGCGCGCAGACAACATGTGCCCCCCTGGACAGCCCGACACCGAGCAGTGCTACTCGCCGATGGAGCTGCGCTCCGTGCTCGACTGGTTCGTGGCCTACGAGCTGCGCTCCGTGCCCGGCGTCGTCGAGGTCAACTCGTTCGGTGGCGAGCTGAAGACGTACGAGGTCGAGGTCCTCCCGGACCGGCTGCGCGCGCTGAACGTCTCGCTCAACGACCTCTTCGAGGCGATCGAACGCAACAACGCCACGGCGGGTGGCGGCTACCTCGTTCGCTCCGGCGAGCAGCTCCTCGTGCGTGGCGAGGGTCGCATCCAGAGCCTCGACGAGATCGGCGACGTGCTGATCGAGACGCGCGAAGACGGCGTACCCGTGCGCGTGCGCGATGTCGCTCGTGTTCACCTGGCGCCGCTCATTCGTCAGGGCGCAGTCACGCGCGACGGTCGCGGCGAGGTGGTGACCGGCATCGTGATGATGCTGGTCGGAGCCAATGGCCGCGAGGTCGTCGAGAACGTGAAGGCAAAGATCACCCAGATCGCGCCTTCGCTGCCTCCTGGAGTGCGCATCGACGTCTTCTACGACCGTTCTGACCTCGTGAACCGGACCATCCACACGGTCGGGACGAACCTCGCGGAAGGCGCGCTGTTTGTCATCGCGGTGCTGTTCCTGTTGCTCGGCAGCATTCGTGGCGGACTTATCGTCGCGGCAGCCATCCCTTTCGCGATGCTGGTGGCGTTCACCGCCATGAAGGCTCTCGGGCTCTCGGGCAACCTTATGAGCCTCGGAGCCATCGACTTCGGCATCGTGGTCGACGGCTCCATCATCGTCGTGGAGAACGCCGTCGTGCACCTGGCTGCCGCAGCACGCGGGCAGAAACGCCCGATGACGTACAACGAGGCGGCGGACGTGGTCCTCAACTCCACGCTCGACGTGCGCAAGGCGGCGCTCTTCGGCGAGGCGATCATCGTCATCGTCTACATCCCGATCCTCACCCTCGCGGGCATCGAGGGGAAGATGTTCAAGCCGATGGCCATCACGGTGCTGTTCGCATTGCTCGGCGCCTTCGTCGCGTCGCTCACCTTCGTGCCGGTGCTGGTGGCCACGTTTCTTCGTCAGCACACCGAGGAGAAGGAGCCCTTCATCGTGCGCCTGCTCCACCGCGTGTATCCGCGTCTGCTGGCTCCGCTCATGAAGGCCCCGAAGAAGGTCATCGCAATATCGCTCGTCCTGCTGGTCGCGAGCGGCGTGGTGGCCTCGCGCATGGGGGCCGAGTTCGTCCCGCGTCTCGATGAGGGCGCCATCGCTATTCAGATTCTGAGGCTCCCCAGCGTTTCCCTCGAGGAGAGCGTGCAGGGTTCGACGCGTTTCGAGCGCGTCATCCGCGAGTTCCCGGAGGTCGTGACCGTAGTCTCGAAGACGGGGCGCGCCGAAATCGCGACCGACCCGATGGGCGTGGAGTTGTCGGACTGCATCGTCATCTTGAGACCGCAAGACGAGTGGACTACCGCTCACACGCGCGAGGAGCTGATTCAGCGAATGTCCGCGCGCTTCGCCGAGGCGCTGCCGGGACTCGGCTTCTCCTTCTCACAGCCGATCGAGCTGCGCATGGCCGAGCTGATCAGCGGCACGCGGTCCGACGTGGCGATCACGATCTACGGTGATGATCTCGCTACGCTCGAGCGACTCAGCCTTCAGGTTCAAGGTGTAGTCCGCGGCATCCCTGGGGCGTCCGACGTGCGTGGCGAGCAGCTCGCCGGGCTGCCGACTCTCGAGGTCACCGTCGACCGTGCCGCCGCCTCGCGCTACGGCATCTCGGTGAGGGACGCTCTCGATGCCATAGAGGCGCTCGGCGGAAGGAACGTCGGCGAAGTGTACGAAGGCGAGCGTCGCTTCCGCCTTCAGGTCCGCGTGCCCTCAGGCCTGCGAGACGACATCGACCAGGTGCGGAACCTGCCCGTGAGCGGCCAGAGCGGCCCCCTCGTGCCGTTGGGTCAGATCGCGAGCATCCAAGTCGTGGACTCGCCGGCGAGCGTGAGCCGCGAGGCCGTTCGTCGGCGCACGAACGTGGAGGCGAACGTTCGCGGTCGCGACCTCGCCTCGTTTGTTGGAGAGGCTCAGAGGCGGGTACGCGATCAAGTGCAGATGCCGCCCGGCTACGTCGTGCAATGGGGTGGACAGTTCGAGAACCTCAGCGCCGCGTCGGAGCGGCTCGCGGTGGCAGTTCCTATCGCGCTTGGGCTGATCTTCATTCTGCTTTACATGGCGTTCGGGCAGCTCAAGCCCGCATTGCTCATCTACCTCAACGTGCCCTTCGCTGCGGTGGGCGGCGTCTTCCTGCTGGCCCTGCGGGGCATGCCGTTCTCCATCAGCGCCGCGATCGGGTTCATCGCGCTCTTCGGCATCGCGGTATTGAACGGCGTCGTGCTCCTCACGACCATCAAGAAGCTACGAGAGCACGGAAAGTCGCCGCTCGAAGCTGCGCAAGAAGGCGCTGAGTCTCGATTGCGGGCCGTCGTGATGACGGCGACCGTCGCGGCGCTCGGCTTCATACCTATGGCGCTTTCCTCGAGTGCGGGCGCGGAGGTGCAGCGGCCGTTGGCTACCGTGGTCATCGGCGGCCTCGTCAGTGCGACGTTCCTGACTCTCTTCGTCCTTCCGACCGTGTATGCGTTCGTCTACCGCAAAGAGGAGCCGCAACCTCCGAGCGGCGCGGGCCCAGAGCCCGCTGTGGACGTCGACGCGGCCCAAGCAGAGGGGGCGGCGTGAAGAAGCACAAGCTCGATCTAGACATCGTGCTGCCGAGCGAAGGCGCCGCGTGTGATGCATGCGTCGGGCGGATGGTCGAGACGCTCGGTGCGACTCGTGGCATCACGAAGGTCCACGTCGATCAGGATGACCCGGCACACCCAAAGCTGTGCCTCCACTACGAACCCACGTCGGTACGGCTCGAGGAGATCGAGGCGCTGGTCAAGAGCACGGGAGCCGAGTTGAAGGCCCGCTATGAGCACCTGTCGGCTCCGGCTGTCGGCTTGCGTCACGAGCGCCAGGCTCGTCTCGTCGAGGGCCTGCTTGCCCGTCAGCCGGGGGTGCTGCGCGCATCGGTCGCGTTCGGCTCTCGTCGCCTCTACGTGGAGTTCGACCCGACGAAGACGAATCGCGAGGTGCTCCTCGCGGTCGCGGCCAAGGCGGGGATCGTCTCATACGTTGAGCCGGCATCTCCGGCGGCAGCCGCCGCAGAGCGTGACGAGCACGAGCATGAGCACGGCGGTCCGTTCGGCGAACGCTCCGAGCTCGTCTTCAGTCTCGCTTGTGGTGCGCTTACGGGCGTAGCCTGGGGCCTCGAGAAGGCGGGCATTGCCTCGGTCATCACGACGAGTCTCTTCGTGGCCGCGTACGTCCTCGGGGCCTGGTTCACGGCGAAGGAGGTCGCGGTCGCCCTCCGCGCGCGCAAGTTCGAGATCGACTTCCTCATGCTGCTCGCCGCGATCGGTGCGGCGATCCTGGGTGAATGGTTCGAGGGCGCGCTCCTTCTCTTTCTCTTCACGCTCGGTCACGGGCTCGAAGGCTACGCGATGCGCCGCGCCCGCAACGCCATCGGCGCTCTCGCGAAGCTCGTCCCGGAGACCGCATTGCGCGTCGACGACGACGGTCGCGAGGAAGAGGTGGCGGTAGCCGAGCTCGTGGTGGGCGACCGCATCCTGGTGAAGCCCAACACGCGGATCCCGGCGGACGGGTTCGTCAGCGCGGGTTCGAGCAGCGTGAATCAAGCGCCGATCACGGGAGAGAGCGTCCCCGTAGACAAGCGCCCCGTCGCTGACCCGGAGGCTGTTCTCGTCGCTCCGGAGGCGCTGAGCGCTGAACATCGCGTCTTCGCAGGCACCATCAACGGGGCGGCGGCTCTGACCGTCGTGGTCACGAAGACCGCAAGCGAAAGCACTCTCGCTCGGGTCGTGAAGCTCGTCGCCGAGGCCGAGACGCAGAAGTCGCCGACGCAGCAGTTCACGGATCGCTTCGAGCGCGCTTTCGTCCCCGTCATCCTCGTCGTCGTCGTTGGGCTGCTCTTCGCCTGGGTCGTGATCGACGAGCCGTTCGCGCGGAGCTTCTACCGCGCGATGGCCGTCCTGGTTGCCGCGAGCCCGTGTGCCCTCGCTATCGCGACGCCGAGCGCCGTCCTGTCGGGGGTCGCGCGGGCGGCTCGTGCCGGGGTGCTCGTGAAGGGCGGTGCGCACCTCGAATCGCTCGGCTTGGTCCGTGCGATCGCCTTCGACAAGACCGGGACGCTCACCGAAGGCAAGCCGCGTCTCACCGACGTCGTCGCCTTCGACGGTGCGTCGGAGGACGAGCTCCTCGCGGTCGCGGCGGCTGTCGAGAGGCAGTCCGATCATCCACTGGCGAGCGCAATCGTCGACGGCGTGGGCGCGCGTCGTCCTGGTCTCGCGACGATGGAAGCTGCGAGCGTTGAGGCGGTGATCGGCTACGGAGTTCGCGCGACCGTGGGCGGAGCCGAGGTGACGATCGGCAAGCCAGGCTTGTTCACGCGGGACGGGACGCTGCCGCAAAGCGTGACCGATGCCGTGAGCAAGCTGCAGGGCGACGGTCGTACGGTCATGGTCGTTCGATCGGGCGCCCGTTTCCTCGGCGTCCTCGGCGTGATGGACACTCCGCGCGAGAGCGCTCGCGCAGTGGTCGCCGAGCTGCACGCCCTCGGTATCGAGCAGACGATCATGCTGACCGGGGACAATCAGCGCGTGGCTGACGCCGTCGCCAAGCACGTCGGCATCCGCGTCGCGCGCGGAGACTTGCTACCAGAGGAGAAGGTCACCGCCATCGCCGACCTGGCGAGCTCGAAGAGTCGGGTCGCGATGGTTGGTGACGGCGTGAATGACGCGCCGGCCATGGCCAAGGCGACCGTCGGGATCGCGATGGGCGCGGGAGGCTCCGACGTCGCCCTCGAGACCGCCGACATCGCGCTCATGGCCGACGACCTCCGCGCGCTGCCCTTCGCCGTGGGGCTCAGCCGCGCCGCCCGTAGCATCATCCTGCAGAACCTCTGGGTCAGTCTCGGCATGGTGGCGTTCCTCATCCCTGCGACCATTTTCGGCTTCGCCGGGATGGGCGTCGCGGTCGCCTTGCATGAAGGCTCGACGTTGCTCGTCGTCGCCAACGCGCTCCGGCTGCTGGCGTACCAAGACAGGAGACGAGCGTGAGAGTCATGCTCACAACGAGGCTCGCAGCGCCTCCTGAGCGGGTCTGGGATGAGGTCCAGACCTCGCGCTTGCTCGAGCACGTAGCCGCGCCCTTGGTGAGGTTTCGCGCCACGAACCCGCCAGAGCTCCCCGCGGTCTGGTCGGACGCGACCTACGAGGTGCAAATGCTGGTGTTCGGCTGGCTGCCCGCCGGGCGTCAGCTCATCAGGGTCTCTCGATCGGCCAGCGGTACCGCGCGCGTGCTGCGTGATGACGGCACCGGACAGCTCGCGACGATGTGGGACCACACGATTCGCGTCGAGCCCGGCTTAGGCGGGGGAACGGAGTACACCGACATCGTCGAGGTGCGCGCCGGCGTCTTGACGCCGTTCGTCTGGATCTTCGCGGAAGTGTTCTACCGCCACCGACAGCGGCGTTGGCGCGCGCTCGTGAAGCGAGGATTCGACTATGGAAGCTGACGGGCGAAGCTACTGGGACAAGCACGCGAGGAACTACGACCGATCGATGTCGCTCCTCGGGCGACCGATCCCCCGGATGGTCGAGCTGGCTGGTGAGGCGACGCGCGGTCTGCAGCGTGTGCTGGAGGTGGCGGCCGGCACCGGCCTCGTCACGCCTGCGCTCGCTGCTGGCGCACGAGAGGTGGTCACCACCGACTACTCGGCGGCGATGGTCGCCGCGCTCGAGCAGCGCGTGCGAGACGCCGGAGTGACAAACGTGCGATGTGAGCAGGCCGACCTCTACGCGCTCCGGTTCGACGACGGAACGTTCGATGCGGTCGTCGCGGCGAACGTCCTCCACCTCGTGCCGGACCTCCCGGGCGCCCTGGCTGCGCTGCGCCGTGTGCTGAAGCCGGGCGGGAGAGTCATCGTTCCGACCTTCTGTCACGACGAGACGGCGCTCTCGTGGGTCGTGTCGCGGGCGCTCGCCGTGACTGGCTTCCCCGGGCAGCGGCGCTTCACGACGAAGTCCCTCCGGCAGGCAGTCGAGGCAGCGGGCGTCCGCGTGACAAGGGTTGAGACGCTTCCCGGCCTCATCCCCGTCGGCTACGTCGAGGGGACGTCCGGGGCGGGGTGACCACCGCAACGTTCGCCCGCGTGGCGCAGTGAGGCCGCGGCCCCTCGGAAGTTGCGCCCAGGAGCCAGGGTGTGAGCGCCAGTCGCGCGTGGCCCCCCACTCGCGAGTGGACGCTGCGAATCCCGAGAGCTGTCCAGCGTTGGCGCCTCGAAGGCCGCGAAACGCAGGGCTTTGGCCCTCGGCTGGACGGTGCGATTCTCGGCGGTCTGTCCGCGAAAGAGCCCCAGAGAGCGGTTCGCAAACGGCTCCCCATGCGGAGCCAGTTTACCCCACTGCGAGTCGTCGACGGTGAGAGCCTCCACGGTCCTACCGTCGGGGCTCTCGCCGTTTTGGCCCCGTTTTTCGGGGCTTCCGCGCGATGCGGCGTCGGCGACGAGCGGCCGCGGTGCTCTCGTCGAGAGCGCGCGCGTCTCGTCGAAGACGCACGGCGACGCGCTCTCGGGACCGATCTGGGCCCGCGCGGGCCGAGAGACGCCCCGAGACGCCTCGCGGCGCTCAACACCAAAGAGCACCTGGTTGACTCGGGCGAGTGGGACACCTTGACGGCGACGTGCATCCCATCGTACATCGACGATGAACGTTCGCCGCTTGACGGGAGCCTCGTGAAGAAGACCAAGACCAGAGCGTGCTGCCCTCCGGCCGAGCCGATGCCGCCGGTGCCGAAGGACGAGGACGAGGCCAACGAGCATCTGGCCCGGCTGGCGAAGGCGATCGCACACCCTGTGAGGGTCGCCATCCTCCGCATGCTCGCGCACCAAGAGGGATGCATCGTCGGCGACATCGTCGACGAACTCCCGCTCGCGCAGTCCACCATCTCGCAGCACCTCAAGCAGCTGAAGGACGCGGGGCTCGTCCGCGGTGAGGTGGACGGACCGCGGGTCTGCTACTGCGTCGAGCCGGGCGCCGTCGCGCTCTTCAAGGCCCTGGTCGAGGCCTTGTGATGCGCTGCTCTTCGGTCACCTTCACATCGCACTTCGGCGATGAACGATTGTGGCTCTTCCATGGGAATTTTTGAACGCTTCCTCTCGCTCTGGGTCGCGCTGGCCATCGCCGCTAGCATCGGGCTCGGGCTCGTCGCCCCCGGGCTCTTCGAGGTGGTGTCCCGCCTCGAGTGGGCGCGGGTCAACCTGGTCGTCGCGGTGCTCATCTGGCTGACGATCTACCCGATGATGCTCAAGGTGGAGCCATCGTGCCTCAAGGACGTCGGCAAGAAGCCCAAGGGCCTCGCCCTGACCCTGGTGGTCAACTGGTTGATCAAGCCGTTCACCATAGCGGCCCTGAGCTACGGCAACTTCGCAATCTCCTACGGGCTCGCCCGCGTGCTCAAGCTGCCATTCAACGTCGCGGCACCGGCTGCGATGATCGGCAGGTCGAGTTTTTTCGAGTTGGCCGTCGCGGTCGCGATCAGCCTCTTCGGGCTCGCGTCGGGCGCCGCCCTCACCACCGTCGGGGGCGTGCTCATCGAGGTCCCGGTGATGCTCTCGCTCGTCGCCTTCGCCAACCGTACCAAGGGGCTGGTTCCCGGCTCCGTCATCCGCACCCGCCTGAGAGGACACCATGCCTGGACTTCACTTCGACTCCGTCCTGTTTCTCTGCGTCGCCAACTCGGCGCGCTCCCAGATGGCCGAGGGCCTCGCACGCGACATCTTTGACGACGCCGTACGCGTGCAGTCGGCCGGCTCCTCGCCCTCGCGGATCAACCCCTTCGCGATCCAGGCGATGGCCGAGCTCGGCTTCGACCTCCGGACCCACACCTCGAAGTCGGTGCAGACCATCGACCCTGGGAGCGTCGACCTCGTCATCACGCTCTGCGCCGAGGAGGTCTGCCCCGTGTTTCTCTCGAGCGCGCCGCGCATGCACTGGCCGCTGCAGGAGCCCGACCGCAAGCACGAGGACCTCACCGACGACGAGCGACTGCAGCACTTCCGGGTCGCGCGTGATCAGATCCGCGCCCGCCTCCAGGTGCTCGCCGCGTTGCGAGACGTCCCCGAAGGCCCCGACCCGCAGGAGTTCCACGCGAGCATCCGTGTGCTCGACCTTCCGGCCGCCGCACGCTTCTACACCTGGCTGCTCGGTGTGGCGCCGAAGGAGTGGACCCACCGGTACGTGACCTTCGTCAGCGAAGCGCTGCGGACCAACTTCGTGATCCTGGTCGACGACGGCAAGGAGCTACACCAGGACACGCTCTACCACCTCGGCGTCGACGTCGGGACCCGGGCTGCCGTCATCGACGCGCATCGACGCGCCGAAGTCGCGGGATGGCCGATCCACAAGCCGGCGCGCACCACCTGGCGAGGCACGCCGCTCCACGAGCTGTGGCTGAAGGACCCGGGCGGGAACCTCGTCGAGATCTACGCCCGCCTCACCGACGCCGAGCTCGCCGAGATGCCTGCGGACAAGGAGCCCGCGTTCCTCGTGGGGGGTGCATGAGTCTCCACCGCGCTAATCCGCCAGCTTTGGAGCCCGCCCCCTTTCCTGAGCTCCGCATTCGGCCCGATCCGCCGCGCATCCTGATGCTCTACGGCTCCCTGCGCGCGCGCGCCTACAGTCGGTTGCTGGCCGAAGAGGCGGCGCAGGGCGGGCGGATCACGCCGATCGGCTCGAGGCGTATCGCGGCCATCGGACCCACGCTCAGAGACCGCGGTGCATCATCGCGCGGTCATGGTGCCGTGCGGCGCGGTGCGTCAGCAGCACCTGCTCGGGCTCAGTGACCGCCGTGCATCATCGCGCGGTCATGGGGCGGACCCCGTCCTCGCTTGCCAGGTCGCGGCGTCAACGATGTCCTGGCGGTACGTCGCGTGGCAGCTCGTGCAGGCCTGGAGCGTGTTCGACGTGGCGCGCAGCACCGCCGTGGCGTCCTCGGCCTGCGCAGCGACGCCGATCGCGTCCGCGCGACGGTGGAAGTCGAGCGCGAGCTCGGTGAACCCGTCCGCGCCGGCCCCCATGTGCTCGCACTGCTGCTGCATGCTCGGCGAGAGACCGATGCGCCCCGACGCCGACGCGACACCTTCCCAGTCCTCGCGCCCGAGGGCGTCGGTAATCTGCTGGATGGCCACGAGGTGGTCCATCATGTCTTGCTTTTGGTGCCACGCCATCATCGGCTGGAGCGGCACCGGCCGTCGCGTGTCCATCGACGCGAGCTGCTCGAACGGGGCGCAGGCATTGGGGCTTGGTAGGTCGCTGGTCGCAGAGGCGGCAGCCCCCGGGGGTGCCGATTCAGTCGCGGACGGTGCGACCTGCTGCCTGTCGCACGCGGCGACGACGCATGCGGCGCCAAGGAGCAGCGCGGCCCCGCGTTGAGACGAAACAAGAAAAGCAGGGTTCATGCGCAGTTCTCCTGAGTGCTGGTGGAGCCCATCGCCCACGTGAGCGCGCCGAGGAGCTCGATGGCGCCAGCCACGTCGGCATCGAGTCGGCCGAGGACGAGGGCGAAGTGGTCGGTGCTCGATCGATCGACCGTCGCTGCCAGACGCTCGCCCTTGTCGGTCAGCTTCACGAGGCGGGCGCGCCTATCCTGCGGGTGGACGACACGCGCCACCTCACCATCCGACTCCATTCGAGCGCAGAGACGTGAGACGTTGGTCCGATCGATGTTCAGGCGCTCAGCGAGCGCGCTGACTGTGATCGAACCCGCGTCTCGCAGCTCCAGCAGCGCCCAGGCGTGGGACGTCGTGAGCGGCGCTCCGCAGGGGCGGCACGCTTCGTCGAGCGCCCCGTGAGCGACGAGCAGACGCCGCAGGGCGTCCCGCAGCGCGCGAGCGTGGTCAGAGACTGGGGCATCCGTGTCCTTGCCGGCAAGTTGCATGCAAACGCACGCAGTCTCTACGTGCGTTCGCACGTATTTGTCAAGGCTGCCTTGATTTCCCCCTGTTTTGGTTGTATTCAAGTCATCAATTGATTACGTGATGACTTGAAAATGTCCGAGGTCAAGGTGTCGAAGTCCGAGTCCCGAACGTTCAAGAACGCCGCCTACGCCCACCTCGCCGAGGTCGGCAAGGCGCTGTCGAGCCCGGCGCGGCTCGAGATCCTGGAGCTTCTCGCCCAGGCGCCTCGGACGGTCGAGGTCCTCGCCGGCGAGGTCGATCAGTCTGTGGCGAACACGTCTCACCACCTGCAAGCGCTCAAGCGCGCCCAACTCGTCACCACCGAGCGGGACGGTCTGCACGTCGTCTACTCAATCTCCGGCCGCGACGTCGCTGAGCTGCTCGTGCACCTCCAGGCGGTCGCGGCCCAGCACATGGCGGGGCTCGAGAAGCTGACGCGGGAGTTCTTCGACGACCCCGTCGACCTCGAGCCGGTCGACCGCGACACGCTGCTCGAGCGCCTTCGTGCGAGCGATGTCGTGCTGCTCGACGTCCGCCCCGAGCAGGAGTTCGCCGAGGGTCACCTGCCCGGCGCGCTCTCGGTGCCGCTGCCGCTGCTCGAGTCGCGGCTCGGCGAGCTCCCGCGCGACCGCACCATCGTCGCCTACTGCCGGGGGCCGTTCTGCACGCTCTCGGCCGAGGCCGTCCGGCGGCTGCGGAAACTCGGCTTCGACGCCCGCCGCAGCGATGTCTCCGTCCACAGCACGGGCGCCGCAGGAGTCACCGCATGACCACGCCAGCCATCCAGCTCGGTCTACGCGAGAGCTGGGCGCAGTTCTCGCTACTCGTCCTCGTCAACGCCTTCGTCGGCGCCATGGTCGGCATGGAGCGGAGCATCGTGCCGGCCATCGCCGAGGACGAGTTCCAGCTCGCCGCGCGCACGGCGATCTTCTCGTTCATCGTCGTCTTCGGCGTCGCCAAGGCGCTCACCAACGACTTCGCCGGCCGCTGGTCCGATCGCTTCGGACGCAAGCACGTCCTCAATCGCGGGCTGGCTCGTCGCGGCGCCAGTACCTTTCCTCCTGATGTGGGCGCCCTCGTGGTCGTGGATCCTCGCGGCCAACGTGCTGCTCGGCGTCAGCCAGGGGCTCACCTGGTCCGCGACGGTCATCATGAACATCGACCTCGCCGGCCCGAAGAACCGCGGCCTCGCCATGGGCCTCGCGAACCTGGTCGCCGCGCTGCGCGTGGCCGCCCGCGGCGATCTGCCCGGTCCGGTCATCACGGTGACGTGCGACAGCTGGGATCGCTACCGGGCGAAGTCGTGGATGCAGAACTGGGAGGAAGCGTGAGCACCCGCGAGCACTGGGACCAAGTCTACCGCAGCAAGTCGCAGGACTCGGTCAGCTGGTACCGACCGCATCTCGAGCAATCCCTCGCCTGGATCGACCGCTGCGGCCTCGACCTGGGCGCCCACGTCGTCGACGTCGGCGGCGGCGCCTCGACGCTCGTCGACGACCTCCTGGCGCGAGGGTTTGAGCGCGTCTCCGTCGCCGACATCTCGGCCGAGGCGCTCGCCCGCACCCGGGCTCGCCTCGGCCACGCCGCAGACTCGGTCCGGTGGGTCGTCGGCGACGCGACGACGCCCCTCTTCGATGAGGACAGCATCGACCTCTGGCATGACCGCGCCGTGTTCCACTTCCTCACCGAATCGGCGCACCGTGACGCGTACATCGAAGCGCTTCATCGGTCCGTGCGTCCTGGTGGCCACGCGATCATCGCCACCTTCGGCCCGAACGGCCCCGCGCGTTGCAGCGGGCTGCCAGTGACCCGATACGCATCGAGCGACATCGCGACCGCGCTCGGGGCCGGCTTCGAGCTCGTCGAGCAGGCCGACGAAGAGCACACCACGCCCTCGGGCGTGGTGCAGGCCTTCGCCTATGCGCTCTTCCAGCGGAACGCTCCATGAGCCAGCCCACCGCCCTCGATCCACGCCAGTACGCGGGCTGGCGTGCGACGCTGCTGGGCGCGATCACCGAGCGGCTCGAGCTCGACCTTGTCTTCGAGCTCGCCGGTCCGGTGGTGGGCAAGTCGGTGCTCGACGTGGGGACTGGTGATGGGACCTACGCTCTCGTGGCCGCCTCGCGTGGCGCCGAAGCGACCGGCGTCGACGTCGACCCGGAGATGCTGCGCGCCGCCGAGCAACGCGCGGGCGCGATGAAGCTCGACGTGTCCTTCGTGAAGGGCCGGGCCGAGCGGCTGCCCGTCGACGACCGGCGCTTCGACCTCGTGCTCGCGGTGACCGTGCTCTGCTTCGTCGAGGATCCCGCGGCGAGCTTCCGCGAGCTGGCCCGCGTGCTCCGCCCCGGGGGCCGCGTGGTCCTCGGCGAGCTCGGTCGCCACAACCTCTGGGCCGCGTCGCGTCGCGTCCGCGGCTGGCTTGGGTCGCCGACGTGGCGTGCCGCGCACTTCTGGACGCGCGGTGAGCTGCGACGACACCTGAGCGACGCCGGGCTCACGGTCGAGGCGGCACGCGGCGCCATCCACTACCCGCCGAGCGCAAGCGCGGCCCGGTTGCTCGGGGTCGTCGACCCGTGGCTCTCGCGCGCCCACGCGCCGGGCGCAGCCTTCCTCGCCGTCTCGGCGACCAAACCACAGTGAAGTCATGAGCTCGAACGACCCGATCGACCTCGACCACAACGCCACGACGCCGATCTTTCCCGAGGTGGTCGACGCGATGCTCCCGTACCTGCGCCCAGGATCGAGCCGAGGCCCATCCACACGGCGCCCCACAGCCCGACGACGCGCGCGAGGGAGGACGCGCTGACCGAAGCTGCCGCGTCCGAAGCAGGCGAGTTCATGGCCGCCTCCGCCGCTGGAGCGCCGCATCGAGGGCGAGCGGGCCCGCGCCGACGATGAGCAGGAAGGTCGACCCAAGGACCATCGCCCGCGCCTCGTAGGCCCCAGCCGGGACACCCAGAGGTCGAGGTCGTTCGTCGTGCGGGTCGAGGTGGTAGAGGTCGCCCTCGGGTAGACCGGCGGCCGCCCCCGGCTCGCAGCGCTGCAGTGAGAGCAGCGCGCGCGAGTGCTCTACGATGCCGACCTCCTCGAAGCGGCCGGCCACATCGGCCAGGGTCATCGGCTCGCCGCGCTCGAGCAACGCCACGGGCAGCAGCGCGAACGTGTTCGCCTCCGCGGTGGCCCGCGACCGAATCGAGCTTCGGCAGTGTGATGCCGAGGGTCTGCACCAGTCGGTCGACGTCATGACGGTCCCCAGCGCAGCGAGGCGATCACCGCGGGCACCTCGGGGTCGTCCATGTCCGCGACGACCACGAGCTCGATGCCGCCCGCCGGCGTGAATCCGACGAAGTCCACGCCCTCGAGCTTGAGCGAGGTTCTTCCACCCGCCGCGTCAACGACCTCGGCCAGCACCACACGTTCGCCATCGAGGAGACCGACCCGCGCGCCGAGGACCTCCCCGTCGCTGTAGGTGTCGGGCGAGTCCTCCGCGCCAGCGAGGAACACGACTCGTCCGTCGGGGAGCGCGGTCGCGTCGGTGAAACCGAAGGGCACTCCTCGGATGTTGCCGAGGTCGACGCGTTGGACCGAGCGCAGCCGGGGCGACGGGTCCCCATCGTCCAACCAGCGCAGAAGGGCGCCGAGCTCGAGATCGCCGACGGCGTTGGCCGCAGCGTTTCCGTCGACGACGGCACCGTTGCCGCGCTGGAAGAGCCGCAGCCGATCGCCGACGACGACCGCGCCCTCGAGGTTGAGCTCTGAGCCGATGAAGTCGCGTCGAGCCCGCAGGTGCTCGAAGAGCGGCGCGGCGTCGACCAAGCGGACGTGGCGGTCTGCGCCGACGACGACCAGGTGCTCGCGCGCCGGGGTCGATCCGGAGCCGATGGCGAGCAAGCGTCCGTCCGGGAGCACCACGCACGCCTCGAGGTCCATCTTCGCCGCCTTATTGCCGCGGCGCTCGCTGAAGTGGCGGCGCCCTCCGGCGCCCGCCGGGAGCACCAGGGGCGTGACGCTGCCGGCCCGCTCGTCGAGCAGCGCCAGCGCGTTCACGTCGTCCTGAACGACGACGAGGCGCTCACCCCAGCGGCGCAGCCCGCTCCCGGCGCGAACGTGGCCGGGGAGATCGCGGGCCTCATCGGCGCCCGCGAAGCGCAGCGATCGCGGCGGGCCGAGACGCGCGACCCAATCGTCGCCGATGGTCACCGTCGACCTCACGCGCTGAGCTCCGTCGCTTGCCGCAGGTGCGCGAGATAGTCCTCGAACGCGACGGTCCGGTTCTTCTTGCGCTCGCCCGTCGGGCGCACGATCCCCACGGCCTCGAGGACATCTGGTGCGACCCTTCGCGCGGCGGACTCGACAAGGCGCTCGTCCGCGAACTCGCCACCGGTAAGTGCATCGACCATCACCACAACATCATCGTCGTGGGCAAAACCGGCTGCGGCAAGTGCTGCCTCGCCGCCGCCCTCGCGGACGCTGCGTGCCGTCGGGACTACGCTCGCTCTGCGTGCGCGTACCCAGGCTCGCCCACGAGCTCGCGCTCGCCCACGCCGTCGGCTCGCTGTCCGCGCTCCTCGCCAAGCTCGCCAAGCTCGACCTCCTCCTCCTCGACGACTTCCTCCTCGCTCCGCCCAAGGACCAAGAGCAACCCGATCTCCTCGAGATCCTCGAGGACCGCTACGGCAAACGTTCGACGATCATCACCGGGCAGCTCCCCATCAAGAACTGGGACGAAGCGCTCGCCGACCCTACGATCGCCGACGCGATCTGCGGCCGCGTGGTCCCCATCGCTCCATCCGAAACCTCAAAGGACTCAACTCGGCCAAGACCAACCTTCAACCCGAAGATCCCAGAGGCGAAGATCCTCGAGCTCGCGACCGGCGCCTTCATCTCGCGCCGAGAGAACGTCTGCCTGGTCGGGCCGACCGGTGTCGGCAAGAGCCACATCGCGCAGGCGATCGGCCATCGCGCCTGCCTCGCGGGCGCCAATGTGGCCTACGTCTCCGCGCACGAGGTGCTGCTGCAGCTCCGCGCTGGCCGGGCCGACGCGACCTACGACCGTCGGCTGCTGCGCGGCGCTGGGCTCAGCGCGAAGGGCCGCGGCGCTCGGTCCGGCTGACGCACCACCGACGCGTTGGTATCGTCAGGTGTCGTGGCGCCCCAGCGCGACGGGCGCTGGGCCCGGCGCGAGCAGAAATTTGGCTCGTCGGCAATCGACCGCGGCCGTCGTGCATCACCCCCATGCGAGCAGCAGGTGTCGTGTCGATCGAAGATTCCAGCACGCCCTGCTCCACGCCGCGTACGCGCCGAACCAATCCCCCGAACGCATCCGACAGCTGATGAAGCTGGTCGACGAGGACCCCGAGCTGAGCGTGCGGCAGGCCGCGTGCATCCGACTCGCCAACAAGGTCTCGGATCCCGTCGCCGAGTTCGTCGCCGCCCGCGTGGCAGACCCGAAGGTGCCGCCGCGCCTCGCGACTTCGTGTTTCGCGGGCCTGGTCGCGATGTGGTCGGGACATCTGGTGAGGCCCGCTGCCAGGCGGCGTACATCGCGACGATTCGCCTGATCCGCACGCGTCCAAGCGGCGACGACGCGGAGTGGCTCCGCGTGGTCGACCAGCTCGAGGACGCGATCCGACGCGAGAACCCACCGCGGTGGTACGACGCCAAGGCGTTGCGCACCGCGCTGCTCGACCTTCGAGGTCCTTCGCCTCGGGCGCGGCGGCGACCGGTTCGGCGGGCATCTCGGCACACGGTACGGTGCCCGTTCGCGCGGCTCGATCTCCAGGATGCCGCGAACACCATCGCCCGCCGGCCGCGGGCGATGCGCGACCGCTTCACAGCGGCTGCGTCCACACCGAGCCGACCGGCCCGCCACCGGCGATCGCGTAGGTCGTCGCGGTGGCGCGGTCGACGATTGCTTGGCGTCGCTGCTGCATCGGCGTCCAGACGGAGTAGCCAACGTGTGAGCCGTCGGCGGTGAGCATGCCGCCGAACAGCTCCTCGTCGCGCGCAATGCCCTCGTCGATGCGAACCGGCGCGCCGGGCTCGGCGCCCGATACGTCGATCGCCCACGCATGCCGCACTGGGTCACCGGGCTCGTTGCCCGCGACGTAGAGCGTTCCGTCGTCGGCGGACAACAGCAGCTGCCAGACGCCGAGCAGCGTTGGCGTGAGGCTCTCCGGCGCGCTCGGTGTGTCACCCGCGAGCGAGACCCTCGCGACCTCCTCACCGTCGTCGTGATCGAGCACGAGGTAGAGAAACTGCGCGTCGGCGGAGAACACGACGCTCGTCGGGTCGCTCTGCACGCCCGCTGCCGCGACCGGCATCTCGGGACTCGCGACGCCGTCGACGATGTGCACGAGGAACGTCTCGGACGGGTCCGAGGTCGCGAGCGCGACCCAGCGCGCGTCGTCCGACCATGTTGCGCCGCTCGCACGACCCGCGCTCGCGCCGGCGGACAGCTGCACGGGCGCGAGCGGCATGCCGTCGGCGATCGGGATCCAGGCGAGATCGGAAGCGTCCCCGGCGCGGAGGTGCAGCACGGTGACACCGCTGCTGTCAGGCGCCCAGCGCAGCTGACCGAGCAAGAGCGTGTCCGGCAGCGCGCCGAGCTCGATCGGCGCTCCAACGGGATCGCTGGCGAGGTCGACGAAGTGCGCCGCGAGCGACGCGGGGATGATGCCGCCCGTGCGGTAGATCAGGCCCGCGCGATCGGGTGCGAGCATGGGGCCGTAGAGATCGGTGCCGGGATGCTCGACCAGCGGGAACGCCATGGGAGCGTCTTCATCGGCCGGCGCGAGCCAGATCGCGCTGGTGTTCGCCATCTCGTCGTCGGCCGCGAACAACACCTGCTGTCCGTCGCGCACGAACGCGATGTCGCTCCCGACGGCGCTCGGTGTCAGGTCGTCGTCGACGTGCCACGGCGAGGACGCCGAGCCATCGTCCGCGACCGCGTACACATGGAGATCGGCGGCGGCGCCGTAAGTCGCGACCAACCAGCGATCGCCCGCGAGATCGAGCACGCGCGCATCGTCCGGGCTTCCCTGCAGCTCGAGCGGGTGACGATCGAACGGCGGTGGCGTGTCGAGATCGAGCAGGGTCAGCGTCGCCGGGCTCGCGAACTCGCGCGCGACCAGCCAGCGATCGGTGACCAACGTCGCCACGGCGTCGACCTGGGTGGGAAAGTACGCGATCGGATCTCCGAGCACGCCGTCGATCAGATCGACGAGCGTCAATACACGGACGTCGGGGTCGCTCTCGTCCTTGTAGAACACGCGCAGATCGGGACCCGGCGTCGCGCCCTCGGTGGTCTCGCCGCCGCTGGACCCACTGCTGCTGCTGGTGTCGCTGCCGTCGACGGCGGTGGTGGGTGTGCCGTCGCTGGTGCCGGAGGTCGTGCCGGTCGTGGGATCGTGCGTCGTGCTCGCATCGGTCGACCCGTCGGCGTCCGCACCACCGGTGGTTGTGTCGCCGGCACATGCCGCCAGCGCCGCGACCGCGACTGTTACCCCTACGCGAGCCCTCGATGAGACCATGGCAACCCCCATGGTCGACGAGCTGCGAGAGGATGACGAGGCCTGACCGGCGACCCCAACGCCGACGCCAGGGCCAGCGTCCCAAGATCCGGAGTCCCACCGATGCCGACGAACTCGCCTTCGAAACGGCCGATCGCCCGGCGTGCACCGCGGTTCAAGGAGACGCCAGGTCCGGTCGATGGGACGAGCCCGTGCAGGTCTTCGTCGCGCACAGCATCGACCCCTCGACCGAAGATGCGGCAAACGAGCTCGCAGATGCGCTGCGCGCCCAGATCGGCGACGCGCGCCCGGTCGTGGCCGTGGTCTTCGCCGCGGTCGACTACGACCATGAGCGACTGCTTCGAGGGCTACAGCGGGTCGTCGGCGACATCCCCATCGTCGGGTGCACCACCGACGGCGAGCTCAGCAGCGCGGGCGGTTTCGCCGAGGACTCGGCGGTGGTCGCCGTGTTCTGCGGAGACGACATCCGTGCTCGGATGGTCGTCGCGACGGGACTCTCGGCCGACGTCGACGGTGCGGTCGCGCGGGCGTTCGCGGACGAGCCCGACGTCGGCGCCCCGGCGGCCTGCATGGTGTTCGCAGACGGCCTCACCGTCGACGCGGTCGCGGTGGTTCGAGCGATGGGTCGTCGACTGCCCGCCGGCACCCCGATGTTCGGCGGGACGGCGGCGGACCAGCGGCGCATGACCGCGACCCGGCAGTTTGCCGGCACCCGCGTGCTCGGCGACTGCGCGGTGGCGGTCATGCTGTACGGCGAGGTCGCGATCGGCGTGGGCGTGCAATCGGGTTGGGCACCGCTGGGCAACGCTGGCACCGTCACTCGCTCGCGCGACAACGTGGTCTACGAGATCGACGGCCAGCCCGCCGGCGAGTTCTATCGCAAGTACTTCGGCGAGGGCGTCGAGCTGAGTCCCGATCACCCGCTTGCGGTCGGCGACGGGGCCACGTTCTATCTGCGCGCACCGCTCGGGCCCGGTGACTCGCCCGGTGCGATTTCGTTTGCCGGAGCGGTCCCCGAGGGCGCGCAAGTGCGGATCACTGCAGCGTCGCGCGACGAGGTGGTCTCCGCCTGCGAACAATCCATGGTCGAGGCGCTCGGGACGTACCGCGGCGGTCCCCCGACCGCCGCGATGATCATCTCGTGTGCAGCGCGTCGACGACTGTTGGGCACGCGCACCACCGAGGAGTTTGCCGCCGTCGACCGATGTCTCGGCGGCGTGCCGGCGTTCGGGTTCTACAGCTACGGCGAGATCGGGACCCGGCAAGGCTCCACCGTCGTCGACTTCCACAACGAGACGTTCGTCGCGGTTCTATTCGGACAGCGCGCACCGTCATGACAGAACTGCCGCCCGGCGTCGCGCGTCAGCTCCGGATCCTGGAGGCCAGCCTCCGACGGTCCGAGGCAAACCGCGTCAAGCTCGAGGAGCAGCGCGACTTCAACGACGCGCTCCATCGGCGGGTCATCCAGCAGATGCTCGAGACGGAGCTGCGCCTGCGTGAGTCCGAGCAGCGGGCAAACGCCGCGAGCCACGCGAAGTCCGAGTTCTTGGCGAACATGAGCCACGAGATCCGGACACCGCTGACCGGGGTCATCGGTCTTGCAGAGCTGCTCTCCGCCACGTCGCTCGATCGGCGACAACAGGAGCTGGTGAGCAACCTGTCGCGGGCCGCGAGCGTGCTCGCGCGACTGATCGACGACGTCTTGGACTTCTCCCGCATCGAGGCCGGAAAGCTCCAGTTGGAGGAGACGGAGTTCGACCCCAGCATCCCGCTGCGCGAGGCCATCGATCTCGTCGCCGAACGTGCCGCCGGGCAAGGCCTCGCGCTGGCCTACGACCCACCCCCGCCGTGCCTCGTGCTCGGCGATGCGTTTCGGCTCCGCCAAGTCTTGATCAATCTGCTCGGCAACTCACTCAAGTTCACCGCCGCGGGTGAGATCCGAGTCCACGCGGAACTCGTCACCCACGCGGACGGCTGCGATGTCGTGGTCGAGGTCGCGGACACGGGCATCGGAGTGCGGCCCGATCAAGTCGAGGTGATCTTCGAGGCGTTTCGCCAGGCCGACGGCTCGACCACACGACGCTACGGCGGCAGCGGACTGGGCTTGGCGATCTCGCGCGAGATCGTACGCGCGATGCGGGGAGCGCTCACCGCCGCGCCGCGGGTCGGCGGCGGGTCGGTGTTCACGTTGACTCTCCCGGCGACCGCCGCGGTGCCGGGCGCCAGCGCGGTCACGGCGTCGCAAGCGGTCCCCACGTCGCGCGGCATCCCGAGCATCGCCGGCTGTCGGATCCTCGTCGCCGAGGACAACGTCGTGAACTCGGAGGTGATTGCGAGCATGTTGCGCGATGCTGGCGCGATCGTGGTTCAAGCGGTCGACGGTGAGCAAGCGGTTGCCGCGCTCGGGAGAGAGCCGTTCGACCTCGCGTTCATCGACTTGCACATGCCCGGATGCGACGGCCTCACCGTCGCCCGATTCGCCCGCGGCTCGGCGACCGAGACGAGTGGCGTGGCGGCATCGCGGAATCCGACGACGCCGCTCCTCGCGTTGACCGCGGCCGTGCTCCGCACGGACCGCGAGCGTTGCGTCGAGGCAGGGATGTGCGACTTCGTCGCGAAACCCTTCACGCGCGCGTCACTCGGCGCAGCGCTCGATCGATGGTGCAGGCCCAGGGTCAGCGGCGCGATCGATCGGGCGGTGATCGCCGAGCTCGCCGAGTGGACCGGCGACGCCGCGCTGGATCGCGCCGTCGCGCGCTTCGGGACCACCACCGAGCAGGCCGTCGCAGCGATCGCCAGCGCGGTCGCCGACGGTGCCGCGTCGCGGGTGGGCGACCTCGCCCACGCGACGCAGTCCTCGGCGGGGCAGCTGGGCGCACGCGATCTCGCCGAGCAGCTCGAGCAGATCGAGCGGGGCGCACGCGAGGGTCGCCTGCCGAGCGCTGACGCGGTCGCGAGGTGTCATCAGGCCGCGTGCGACGCAGTGGCAGAGCTGCCCCGGGCGGTCGCAGCGACTCGCCGCTGACCGTGCACCGGTCGGGCGAACGGACCAACGCGATCGCGTCTCTGCGCGCGCGCAGCACGATCGCGATCGCCTGCGCTTCGGTCGCGAGCGCACGCCGGTGATGCGCGAGTACCCCGTCGAAGCGCAGGCGTCCCGGCTCTGTTCATTCGAACCGCCTGCTCGTACAGCGGAGATGATCTCGACATCGCGCGCGAGTGCGCACAGCGAGAACCCGGTCACTGCTCGGCATGGGCAGCCCGTCGTCGCGGCACCGCTCGACTCGAGCACGCGCAGGCGCGCGCACTCCCACGCGACACGCAACGATGGTCGGCTCGCCCCTTGCACGAGCGCAGAGCCCAATGCTCGATCGCACTTTGCACCTACTCCTCGTCGCGGGCATCGCCGCCGCCGCCTGTGCCTCCGCCGACTCCGCCGACAGCAGCGATTCCGCCGACGCATCCACCTCCAGCGGATCGTCGGTGACCACCGACGCCGGCGAGTCCGCTCCGACGTCCTCCGCTGGTGCAGCGTCGAGCAGCTCGGACGGAGATGCACCCACGGGCTCGGCCGACGACGGCAGCACGGGTGCAGACGGCGGCGAGTCGGGGGAACAACCGACCGGCGACGTCTGGGTCGACGCCGCCGGAACCGTGCTCGGGCTGTCGCGCACCCTGAACGACTTCCGCGACGACGCGGTAGCCGGCCTCATCACCCCCGACGGCGCCTCGTGGCAGGTCGTCGACGACGCGCAGATCCAAGAGGTGGTGGCGCTCGATCGCTACCTGGCCACCGCATTCTACGCGTCGATGGACTGCAGCGGACCGCCGATGTTCGCGACCGGCTGGGTCGCCGAGATCCGAACCGAGGTCGTCACCTCGGCACTCGCGGGCGACCTCAGTGAGGTCGAATTCGTGGTGCCCGAGGGCGTCGATCCCGTGCCGGCCGAGTTCGCCTCGTGGGTGGGCGACATCGGCTGCGTCACCCATGAACACAGCGATCCTCCGGCGGCGCTCTACCGCGCCGAGGACATCGTGCTGGTCGAGCCCCCCGCATTCGTCGCGCCGCTCGCGGTCGAATACCACTGATTCAGCGCGGCTCGTGCATCGATGCGCTCGCCGCCGCGGCCGCGGCCTCCTTGCTCGCCATCGCTCGATGCTCCTGCGCGTCGCGCGGACAGGCTACGCTGGTGCCGTGTCGACGACCGCGATCGTTCTCATCGTGTCGGCAGCGATCGGCCTGCTCGTCGCCCTGCTCTGGCTCGTCAAGCGGTGGCTCATGTCGATGGTTGCGACCGCCCGCACGAAGCTCGACGGCATCGCCGCTGGCCGGGTCGCGCAGCGCATCGACGAGCGCGCGAACTTCTTCGGCGTGGCGTCGGGGGCTGCGATGCAGGCACGCGGCAACGGCGTGCTCGCGCTGTACGACACCGAGCTGGTGTTCGTGCAGCTGATGATCGATCGCGTGATGCGGATCCCGGTGGTCTCGATCACCGAGGTCACGACGACCAAGGGCTTCAAGGGCAAGACGATCTTCCGCGACCTGCTGAAGGTGACGTGGTCGACCGCGGGGGCGACCGAGACGGCGGCGTGGTTCGTCGTGGATCTGCAGGGCTGGCTCGATGCGCTGCGGCGCGCTCAGCCGGCGGCGGCCTCCGCTGCAGCGCAGTAGCGGCCGAACGACGCCTCTGCATCGCCCATCGCGGTGCAACTGCCTGTCCAGGCGTCCGTCAGCCGTGCGTGACCCGATCCGCACTGTTCTGCGCGCTCGCGCCCCTGTTGCTGGCCTGCGGCAGCTCCCCGGCCTCGGACGGATCGGGATCGACCGCGACCGACGGCGAGACCGAGGCCTCGAGCGTCTCGACACCGAGCGGAACCTCGGAGGATCCCGACGGCACCGGTCCCGGCAGCGCCGACGCGACCGATGCCACCGACACGAACGACACGGGCGACACCGACGACACCGGGCCGTCGTGCGAGGCGAGTCACACCAGCGCCGAGCCCGGGTTGTGGTCGCTGCCGCAGCCCACTGCCAACGTGCAGTACGAGCCGTTCACCCAGCTGGGCGGCAGCACCTACTGCGTGGGTCAGGACTACGCCGACTTCAACTACACCACGATCGACCTCACCGGCGACGGCGCGCTCGACCTCGTGGTGACGTCGGCGTGCGACGACGCGGACGTCGGCACCGATCTCTGGTTGGTGTATGCCGGCGGTGTCGACGGCTTCGCCGACGACGCCGCCGTGTGGTCGCTGCCGACGCCGACCGCGAACGTGCAGTACGAGCCGTTCACGCAGCTGGGCGGCAGCACCTACTGCGTGGGCCAGGACTCCGCCGACTTCAGCTACACCACGACCGACCTCACCGGCGATGGCATCGTCGATCTCGTGGTGACCTCCGCGTGCGATGCGGGCGATGTCGGCACGGACGTGTGGCTGGTCTACGCCGGCGGCGCGGATGGATTCGCCGACGACGCCGCGCTGTGGTCGCTGCCGACACCGACCGTGAGTGTGCAGTACGAGCCGTTCACGCAGCTGGGCGGCAACACGTACTGCGTGGGCCAGGACTCCGCCGACTTCAGCTACACCACGACCGACCTCACCGGTGATGGCATCGTCGATCTCGTGGTGACCTCCGCGTGCGACGCCGGCGACGTCGGCACGAACGCGTGGCTGGTCTACGCCGGCGGTGCGGATGGATTCGCCGACGATGCCGCGCTGTGGTCGCTGCCGACGCCGACCGTGAATGTGCAGTACGAGCCGTTCACGCAGCTGGGCGGCAACACCTACTGCGTGGGCCAGGACTCCGCCGACTTCAGCTACACGACCACCGACCTCACCGGTGATGGCATCGTCGATCTGGTGGTGACCTCCGCGTGCGATGCCGGCGACGTCGGCACGGACGTGTGGCTGGTCTACGCCGGCGGCGCGGATGGCTTCGCCGACGATGCCGCGTTGTGGTCGCTGCCGATGCCGACCGTGAGCGTGCAGTACGAGCCGTTCACGCAGCTGGGCGGCAACACCTACTGCGTGGGCCAGGACTCCGCCGACTTCCACTACGTCACCACCGATCTGAACGCCGATGGTGCGCTCGACCTCGTCGTCACCTCGGCCTGCGACGCCGGCGATGTCGGCGCGGATCTCTGGCTGGTCTACGACGGGGTCGCAGGTGGCTTCGCCGACGAGCCCTCGGTGTGGATGCTGCCCCAGCCCATTGTTGACGTGCAGTACGAGCCATACACGCAGCTGGGTGGGGCCACCTACTGCGTGGGCCAGGACTCCGCCGACTTCCACTACGCGAGCGTCGATCTGAACGGCGACCGGATCCTGGACCTGGTGGTGACCTCGGCCTGCGATCCGGGGGACGTCGGGACCGAGGTGTGGATGCTCTACCCGGGCGCGTGCGACTAGCCGGCGAACTCACCAAGGCGCGCTTGGGTCGCGACTTGACCAGGGTTCCTATTTCGACTATCGTGGAAACGTACGATGGGCGCCAAGCTCGAACGACATGCCGAGCAGCTCGCGGCGCTCGGTAGTCCGATCCGCCTCGCGATCCTCCGGCTGGTCGTTCAAGGCGATGCCGAGGGCACCGTGGTCGGCGATCTGCAGGCGAAGCTCGACATCCCATGGTCGACGCTGAGCCATCACCTCGAGCGGCTCTCGTCCGCCGGCTTGCTCAAGCAGCGCGCGGCTGGCCGCTTCATCCACTATCGCGCGGAGTACACCACGCTGCGCGCACTCACGGACTACCTGTGGGAAGACTGCTGCAAGGGCGGTGGCGGCGGTGGCTGCTGCTGATTTTTTTGCTCAAACATTTCGACAAAACCGGAAACAGGACCTCGACCATGCAGATCCTCGAGCCCCACGTCTCGCTCGACGTCACCAACATCGATGCGTCGGTCGCCTTCTGCCGCCGGCCGGGGAGCGCCGCCGATGGCACCCGGTAGAGGCGCGGCCGGGCACCGCCTCGCGGCCTCGCTGCTCTACATCGCCGGGTGCCACGCCGCGGGGCCGACCGGCGGTGCCGAGGCGCGTCCGCCAGCCCGCGTCGCAACGGAGTCCACCATGCAAGCCGCAATCGTCGAGAGTCTCGAGCAACTGGTCCCGTCGATCGACGAGATTCCCGCCGAGCGACGCAAGGCGCTCGACCAGATCGCCGCGTTCGTGCGCGCTCACCGATCGGCCGGCTCGCCCGCGAAGCTCACGTTCATCTGCACCGGCAACTCCCGCCGAAGCCACCTCGGGCAGCTGTGGGCCGCTGCAACCGCGCGCTACTACGGCATCGATGGCGTGGAGACGTACTCCGGCGGCACCGAGCCGAGCGCGATCAACCCGCGCACGATCGCTGCCCTCGAGCGTGCGGGCTTCGTCGTCGAGCCACCGGCGCAACTGGGCGAGAACCCCCACTACCGCGTTCGCTTCGCCGCCGAGGCCGAGGCGATCGAGTCGTTCTCGAAGCGCTTCGACGATTCCACCAACCCCCATGAGGACTTCGTCGCAATCATGACGTGCAGCGAGGCCGACGAGGGGTGCCCCTTCGTACCCGGGGCGACGTTGCGGATCTCGCTCCCCTATGACGACCCGAAGGTCGCCGATGGGACCCCGGAGGAGTCGGCGCGATACGACGAACGGTCTCGGCAGATCGCCACCGAGATGCTCTACTTGTTCGCCCAGGTACGTGCATCGTGACGACGCAGCGGCGGCTCTCCTTCCTCGACCGCTGGCTGACCGCGTGGATCCTCATCGCCATGGTCGGAGGCGTCGCGCTGGGGCACTTCGTGCCGGCGACGCCGGCGTTCCTGCACCGCTTCGACGTCGGCACCACCAACGTGCCGATCGCGATTGGACTCGTGTTGATGATGTTCCCGCCGCTGGCGAAGGTCCGCTACGAGGAGCTGGGGCAGGTCTTCCGCGACAAACGCGTCCTGGTGCTCTCGCTCGCGCTCAACTGGATCGTCGGGCCGCTGCTGATGTTCGGACTCGCGGTGGCCTTCCTCTCGGATCAGCCGGACTACATGGTCGGGCTGATTCTCGTGGGACTCGCACGCTGCATCGCGATGGTGCTGGTGTGGAACGACCTCGCGCGCGGCTCGAGCGAGTACGCGGCGGGTCTCGTCGCATTCAACAGCATCTTCCAGGTGCTCCTCTACAGCGTCTACGCGTGGCTGTTCGTCGCCGTCTTGCCGCCGCGACTCGGCCTACCGGGCACGAACGTGTCGGTCGGGGTCGGCGAGATCTTCGGCAGCGTGCTCGTCTACCTCGGCATCCCGTTCGCGGCCGGCTTCGTCACACGGCTCGTGCTGCGACGGCGCAAGGGCGACGCATGGTACAGCTCGAGATTCGTCCCCGCGATCGCACCGCTCACCCTCGTCGCACTCTTGGCGACGATCGTCGTCATGTTCAGCCTACAGGGCGCAACGATCGTCCGTGCGCCCCTCGATGTGCTGCGCATCGCGGTGCCGTTGGTCCTCTACTTCGCGCTGATGTTCTTCGCGAGCTTCTGGGCGGCACGTCGTGCCGGTGCCGACGACTCGCGCACGACGACGCTCGCGTTCACCGCGGCGGGCAACAACTTCGAGCTCGCGATCGCGGTGGCGATCGCCGTGTTCGGCCTCGACTCGAAGGTCGCCTTTGCAGCCGTGATCGGACCACTGGTGGAGGTACCCGCGCTGGTGGTGCTCGTGCGCGTGTCCCTGTGGCTCCGTGATCGCGGCCGTGCGCGGCCCGAGCCAAGCGATGCGTTCTCGTCGTCGGAGTGATCGTTCGCGTCGGCAGCGCGGCTCGTTCTCGAACTGCCGAGCGATCGTCGGCCGAATCGACCCAGCCTGGCGTTGCGACGGCCTCGGTCCGCCGCCGCATGCGCTCGCGCCGATGGCCACTCGGCCGCACGTTGCGAACGTCGACGTGCTCGCCACGGGCGGGCCACCGTCGGCGAACTCGGGCGCCGTCCGACGCGAGGTGTCATGCCCAACGAGCCCCCGCGTCGCGGCGGCGAAGGACCAAGATGGTTGCCGCCACCGAACCCCGCCTGTACAGCGTCGGTGTGTCCCTCGCCCCGGGGGATGCCGAGGTCGAGGTCGCGCCGCCCGATGGTGCGCCGCCGGGCCCGTGGACGGTGGCGTCGGGCTACCACTGGTGCGAGCGGGTCGCCGCGTCGCACGACGAGAACTTCCCGGTCGCGAGCCGCTTCCTACCCGCGTATCTGAGGCCCCACGTCGCGGCGATCTATGCGTTCGCACGCACGGCCGACGACTTCGCCGACGAGCCGCGCTTCGAGGGCCGTCGCGCGCAGTCGCTCGACGCCTGGGAGGCGCTGCTCGAGGATTGCTACCGTCGCGAGGTCCAGCACCCGGTCTTCATCGCACTGCGCGACACCGTGCGCGCGCACAACATCCCGATCGGCCCGCTGCGGGCGCTGCTCACCGCCTTCCGCATGGACCTCGTGAAGCACCGCTACGGCACATTCGGCGAGCTACTCGAGCTCTGCGCGAACTCGGCGAACCCGGTGGGCGAGCTCGTTCTGCTCGTGCACGGACACCGCGAGCCCGAGCTGCACCGCTTCAGCGACGCGATCTGCAGCGCGCTGCAGCTCGCCAACTTTCTGCAGGATCTGTCGGTCGACATCCCGCGCGGCCGGTTCTATCTCCCGGTCGAGGATCTCGAGCACTTCGGCGTCCGCACCGAAGACCTCGAGGCGCGACGCCCGACGCGGGAGCTCGACGAGCTGGTGCGCTTCGAGATCGCGCGCGTGCGGGCGATGTTCCACCGCGGCCGCCCGCTCGTGCGCAAGGTGAGCCCCGGCCTCCAGATGGAGCTCGACGCCACGTGGCGCGGCGGCATGGCGATCCTCGACCGGGTCGAGGCCCTCGGCGCGAACACGCTGGTGACGCGACCGACGCTCGGCCGCGGCGACATGGCCGGGATCGCGGCACGGTCGCTGCTCTCGTTCGCGCGCCGCTTCCTCCGCGGCGACGCGTAGCGCACCGACGGGATCGGACGCGGGTGCTCCAGGCACCGGCGGGCAACCCGACGTCAGCGCGCGCGCCGGTAGTGCATCGCCACCGCGCCGTTGCGAAACGGCGTCGCCGCGAGCAGCTCGAGCCGCCGCGTGCTCGGCAGCCCGCCCTGGTAGAGCGTGGGGCCGTGGCCGGCGATCCGCGGATGCACGAGGAAGCGGTACTCGTCGATGAGATCCAAGCGATCGAGCGCGGCGGCGAGCTGGCCGCTCCCGAGCAGAACCCCGGCCTCGGTCGCATCCTTGAGCTGCTGCACGCCGGCTCGCAGGTCGCCGACGATCGCGTGGCTGTGTGGCCAGGGGAAGTCTCGCCGCGTGCTCGACACGACGTACTTGGGTTTGACCTCGAGCTTGGCCGCCCACGCCCGCGTCGCCGGTGCCGCCTGCACGTCGCCGCGGGCGACCGCGGGCCAGTAGCTCTCCATCATCTCGTAGGTGACGCGGCCCCACAGCATCGCGCCGGCCTCGTCCAGCAAGCGGGTGAAGAAGGCGTGCGTCTCGTCGTCGACGATGCCCTCCTGGTGGTCGACACAGCCGTCCAGGGTGACGTTCATGCTGAAGGTCAAGCGTCCCACGTGGCCTCGGATCCTACGCGGATTCGATGCCGTCAGTTCGCGACCTTGCTGAGCACGAGCTGCAGCTTGCCCCGCGGCGCATCGCTGCCCGCCAGCTCGAGCGTGTCGCCGAGCTTGCCGGTGACGTCGCCCGTGATCTTGCCGGTCGTCAGGTCGACGATGAGCGCGATCGACCGACCGAAGTCCTGGTGGTACGAGGTCTGCGTGTACGCCCGTGGACTGAAGTCGATCTCGTTCCACGTGTCCGGGCACACCCCGTAGAACACGCCCTCCGGGGACGTGCCGCACGGGAACCAGTGGTCGTTGTCGGCGGGCATCCACGCCGGGCCCGCGTCGAAGTCGGCGATCTGGATCGAGACGATGACCTGGTTCGCCGCGAGCTTGCGCCGCACCGCCCACGCCTGGGGATGAGCGTCATCGTTCTTCGCGAACTCGTGCACGAGCGACGCACCACCGATGTCGACCGTCGCCGAGAGGTCGTCGCCGCCGGCCTCGGGATCGAGCGAGTGGAGGTTCTTCACCGTCACCTGCAGGTTGGTCGTCGCCGCCCCTGCCGGCGTGGGTGCGTCGATGTAAAGCTTGTAGCGGCCGACCGGCAGATCATGGTCGTGGATCAGCTTGAAGGGGATCGCGCCGTCCATGCTCGCGGGCGTCGCGGCGAGCGAGGCAACACTCGCGTTGGCGGTCAGGACGGTCTTCTGCACGGCCCCGATCGGCCACCGCTGCGGCGCGGAGACCGAGAGCAGCCATGCGGTCTGATCGAGTGCGAAGACGAAGCGAGCGAGGCTCTTGTCCACCGAGTCATCGGGCTGCGCGAGTTGCTCGGCGAGCCCCTGCGCATACACGATCATCGCCTGGTACTCCTCGCGCGCGGTCGCGTCGTCGCCATCGCTCTCGAACACAGCGGACACGAGCATCGATCGCGAGCCGTTGTTCGGCATGCCGTCGTAGACCTTCGCGTCGAGCGGCATCGCAACGCCGCCCATCGCGCCCTCGACCGTCGGGACGGAGACCGTATCGATCTCGTAGGTCGCCTCGCCGTCGCCGCAGCGCACCATCGTGAGCATCGCCGCCACCTCGTCGCCGTCGGCCTCGGTGGTCTCGACCGCCACCAAGCCGCTCGCGCGCAGGCGGAAGGACTTCGGTGGCGTGACCTCGGCGGGCAGGTCGGTCGTCGAGGTGGTGCCGACACCCCCGAAGACCGGCACGAACCTCGCCGCGACGTCACGAAAGGCGGCGACGTCGGGGACACGCTGCGCGGAGCCGCTGCCGAAGGCCGCGGTCCTGCGGGAGGACGGCAGCGCATCGATGCGTGCGATGATTCGCTTCGCGATCACCTTCGCGTTGCGAACCCGTGCCATGCGCTTGGCGAGCGCGCGGTCGAAAGCAGTCGGATCGGCGGCCGCGTTCGCGAAGCGTCGCAGCGCCGCGAGCGTCAGGGCCGCCGCGGCGGGGTCTGCATGACCGACCGCGCGACGCAGCGCATCGTTGGGCGACGACGGACCGAGGTGGGGTGCCGGCCCCGGCACCCCAGCCGCCTGCACATGGGGCACCGCCGTCGCGGGCTTGCTCGGTCGGGCGGCGGTCGCCGAGGACGTGATGGCGACCGCCCCGAGGGCAGTGAGGGCGAGCGGGTTCCGGCACCAGGGGCGCATGGAGCGGTCGACGGGTGCCGTGGCCGATGTGACAGGGCCAGATCGCGCCGCCTGTGGCGCACGCGCCCCTGGTCGCGCGAATTTTCTGAGCCGCACGCGTCGATCGGAGCACCGCTCGTTCGTCGCCGGGGTATGGACGCCGTCGACGACGGTCGCCCGACCCCAACCCACGAGAAGGAGCGAACGATGCGAGTGATGGTCTGTGTCCCCGCGAGTGCCGAGTCCGAGGCCGGCGTGATGCCGTCGACCGAGGAGCTCGAGAAGATGACGCGATTCAACGAGGAGCTGGTCAAGGCGGGCGTCATGCTCGACGGCCAGGGCCTCACGCCGACCTCCCAGGCCAAGCGCATCCGCTTCGAGGCCGGCAAGCGCACCATCATCGACGGGCCGTTCGCCGAGACCAAGGAGCTCATCGCCGGCTACTGGATCTGGCAGGTGAAGTCGATCGAGGAGGCGGTCGCGTGGCTCGAGCGGGCGCCGTTCGACGGCGGCACCGAGGTGACCATCCGTCCGATCTTCGGTCTCGAAGACTTCGGTGCCGAGATGACACCCGAGCTGCGCGAGCGCGAGGCGGCGATGGCGGCCGAGATGTCGCGCCGCAGCGAGCGATGAGCGACGCTGCGTCTCCGATCCGCCGCGCGATCGCGGCGGTTTGGCGCATCGAGTCGCCGCGCATCCTCGGCGGCCTGGTGCGGATGGTCCACGACGTCGGGCTCGCCGAGGACCTCGCCCAGGCGACCCTGCTCACGGCGCTCGAGCGGTGGCCGAGCACCGGCGTGCCCGACAATCCCGGTGCGTGGCTGATGGCCACCGCAAAGCGTCGGGCGATCGATCACCGCCGCCATGAGCACATGGTCGCGCGGCGCTCGGCGATGATCGCCGACGACGCGCTCGACGATGCCGCGCATTTGTCGGCACTCGAGGCAGCGCTCGACACCGACGTCGACGACGACGTGCTGCGGCTGATGTTCGTCGCGTGTCATCCGCTGCTGGCGACACAGGCCCGCACGGCGCTCACGCTGCGGCTGCTGGGCGGCCTCACCACCGAGGAGATCGCGCGCGCGTTCCTGGTGCCGACGCCGACGGTCGCACAGCGCATCGTGCGGGCGAAGCGAACGCTCGCCGAGGCGCGCGTGCCGTTGCAGGTCCCCCACGCGGCCGAGCGCGCCGAACGGCTGCCATCGGTGTACGAGGTGCTCTATCTCATCTTCAACGAGGGCTATGCGGCCAGCCGCGGCGACGACTGGATCCGCGTGGAGCTCTGCGACGAGGCGCTCCGGCTGGGGCGCATCCTCGCGGCGCTGGTGCCCGAGCAGCCCGAGGCCCACGGGCTGCTCGCGCTGATGGAGCTGCACGCCTCGCGGCTGCGCACCCGCGTCGACGCGCACGGCGATCCGATCCTGCTGCTCGACCAGGACCGCGCGCGATGGGACCACCTGCTGATCCAGCGCGGACTCGCGGCGCTCGACCGCGCCGAGGCGCTCGCACGTCCGCTGGGGCCGTACACCCTGCAGGCCGCCATCGTCGCCTGTCACGCCCGTGCGCGCACCGCCGACGCGACCGACTGGCCCCGCATCGTCGCGCTCTACGACGCCCTGGTCGAGCTCACGCAGTCGCCGGTGGTCGCGCTCAACCGCGCGGTCGCGGTCGGCATGGCCTTCGGTGCGCACGAAGGCCTCGCGGCCGTCGACGCGCTCGCCGACGAGCCGGCCCTGCAGGGCTACCATCATCTGCCAGCCGCCCGCGCCGACCTGCTCGTGAAGCTGGGCCAGCTCGCGCAGGCGCGCGGCGAGTTCGAGCGCGCCGCCGGCCTCACGCAGCACGACCGCGAGCGCGCGCTGCTGCTGCGACGCGCAAAGGACTGCGCGCTGCCGCCCCGGACGCCGGACTGACGCACGCGGGCCGCGAGCGCCGTCGTCGAGTGACGACACCGTCGGCGAGCGTGCTCCCCACCCACGACCCCTTTCGGATCGGGCAGAAGAACCCGCACATCGGGCGGCAGCGATCCCGCAATGCCGCCCGCTCGAGCCCAGCGCGGGACGTCCCCGGGGACAGCCGACGCGACATCCCGCGCCGTCGTTCGTCCGCGACCAGGCGTGCGTGCGCGGGATCGTTGCGCTCCGCGGCGCGGAGGGCTCGCGGCGCGGGCCTTGCTCGGACATCAGCGCAGGAGCCCCTGCACATGTCACGACCGCCACGCACCATCCTCGATCTGTTGCTCGCGTCCACCCTGCTCACGGCGTGTTCCGCCGATGCCGAGCCATCGCCGCGCGAGCGCGTCGAGCTGCGGAAGTCCGGCGTTGCCGCGGCGGGATCGTGCGGCGGCGTCGAGTCGTGCGGGCAGGCCTCGCCCGACGGCTGTTGGTGCGACGAGCTGTGCGTGCAGTACGGCGACTGCTGCGGCGACGCGTTCGAGATCTGCGGCGTCGACGAGTGCGCACCCAAGGGCGCGAGCTGTCCGCCGGGCTCGACGTGCACCGCGATCGACGACGGCTTCGACTGCGTCGCGCCCGACCCGTGCGACGACGCGCGCATCGGCATCGCCTCGTACGAGTGCCCCGCGGGCTGGCGACTGGCGCCCAACCACGCCGGTGCAGCGTTCTGCCTGCGCGAGCAGCTGCCCGTCACCGCGGCGGTCAGCCCCCGCTGTGATCACCTCGACGACGGCTGGATCGGCTACGTCGACGCCGGCGCGGCGGCGTGCACCGCCGACGCCACCACCGTCGCGAACGCGCCGCTGCAGTGTCGCTACGACTTCACGCCGGCCAAGCGCGCCGATCCGTACTGCCACTGGATCGACCAGGGCTACTTCGGCTTCTCGTGGGACGTGTGCCCCGCTGGATCGCACTTCGAGCTCGGCCCCGGCAACGAGCAGCGCTGCATGGTGCGCCCGAAGCGGCTGCCGGTCGGCGCCACCGCCTACTGCGACTACGCCGAGGACGGGTACTTTGGCTTCTACTGGAACACCGCCGCCGATCCCGGCTACACGTGCCCAGCCGGCATGCGCACCGCGGGCAACGGCGGTGCACAGACCTTCTGTCTCGCCGAGGACGCCCAGTGGCCGGCCGCCGTGCGCCCGCTGTGCGATCTCGGATCCGGGTTCGTCGGCGTCGAGTGGGGCCTGGCCTGCGGCGCGTGAGCCAGCTCCAGAGCGACGACGGACGCCGCGCCACCGACACCGCGCAAGTGTCGTCGTGCCCGCGACGCCAAGGGCCGCACATCTTGCTCGAACCCTCGGGAGCACCGCACGGCCCCCACCCACGTGGGCATGCGCGCGTCGTCATCGATCTTCCTGTGCACCCTCGTCGCCTGCCGGGCCGGCGGGCATGGGCCTGCCCACGTCGATGGCGGGGGCGACGGGGGCGACACGATCTCGGGGGGCAGCAGCGGCGTCGGCTCGAGCAGCGGTGACGGCAGCGATGCGGACGGCGGCTCGGCCGACAGCAGCGAGTCGAGCAGCGGCAGCGGCCACCCCGACGATGCGCACTTCGATCTGCCGGCCCCGGTGACCGTGAACGACGGCAACTTCGCGACCTCGTCGGTGTGCGCGGTGTGCCATGCCAACGTCGACACGGCGACCGCCATGCGCACCGCGAGCGGCGACGCGATCGCCCCCTACGAGCTGTGGCAGGGCACGATGATGGCCAACGCCGCCCGCGATCCGGTGTGGTGGGCGGCCGTGCGGGCGGAGGTCGCGGCCACGCCGACCCGGCAGGCCGAGATCGAGGCCGAGTGCACGCGGTGTCACGCGCCGATGGCCGCGATCCGCAACGACCTGCACGGTGACGTCCCCGGGAGCTTGGCCAACCTCGCGTCCGGTGACGATCGATCGCAGCTCGGCCTCGACGGCGTCTCGTGCACGGCGTGCCACCAGATCGGCACCGCGGGGCTCGGCACCGAGGCGAGCTTCGGCGGCCACCCCGAGCTGACCACGGTTGGCGTGATCTATGGCCCGCACCTCGATCCCTTCGCGATGCCGATGCTCAACCACAGCGGCTTCACGCCGAGCTTCGCCGCCCACACCGACACCTCGGCGCTGTGCAGCAGCTGCCACACGCTCGACACGCCGACGCTGGCGCCGGACGGCACCGCCACCGGCACGCACTACTCCGAGCAGGCCACGTACCTCGAGTGGCGCAACTCGGCGTTCGACACCGAGCGTGCGAGTCCCGGACCGGATGCCCGCAGCTGTCAGGGCTGTCACATGCCGTCGTTCGACGACGACGGCCAGCCGATCGCGACCCGCATCGCGCACAACCCCATGGGTGGGGACTTCGGCGCCATCGCGGCGCGCAGCCCCTATCACCAGCACGCGTTCGTCGGCGGCAACGCCTGGGTCCCCACCCTGCTGCGCGATCATTCGGACGAGCTGCGACCGCGGGGCTCGGCCGCGGCCTTCGACGCCACCGCGGCCTGGGCCCGCGATCAGCTGGCGAACACCACCGCCGTCGTCGCGCTCGAGGGGCCAGCGCGCAGCGGGGACACGCTGGTACTGCCCGTGCGGGTGAGTAGCGCGGTCGGGCACAAGTTCCCCAGTGGCTACCCGGCTCGACGCGCGTGGCTGCGCGTGGTCGTGCGGGCAGCCGACGACGCGATCGTGTTTCGCTCGGGCGAGAGCGACGCGCTCGGGCGCCTGCTCGATCGCGCCGGTGGCGTGTTGCCGATCGAGCAGCTCGGCGGGCCGTTCGAGCCGCACCACGCCGAGATCGACGACGACACCCAGGTGCAGATCTACGAGACCGTCATGGCCGACCAAGACGGCGCGCCGAGCTTCCGGTTGCTCCGCGCGCACCACGACGCGAAGGACAACCGCCTGCTCCCACGCGGCTGGGACCCCGGCGGCCCGAACCTCGATCGCACCGCGCCGGTGCTCGGGATCGACGACGCGGACTTCGTCGGCGGCAGCGATCGCGTGGTCTACCGCGTGCCCGCCCCGATCGCGTCGGGCCCGTACACCGTCGAGGTCACGCTGATGTACCAGCCACTGTCGGCCCGCCACCTCGCGGAGCTGCTCACCAACGATGCCGCGGAGATCGCCGCGCTCGCCGGCATGCTCGCACCGCTCGACCGACGCGGCGAGGTCATCGCGAGCACCGCGACGACGCTGCCGTAGCCCCCGCCGATGGCACGACGGCGGCCGTGGGCGGCCCCCGCTGGGATCGGCGGCGAGCGCCGGACGCGAGGCCGCGCCGCGTCGCGCATCGCGAGCGCGGAGCAGCGCCGTCATCGGGGCCGGCGGCGCGTCAATTTGCGAGACATCTCGACGCCACCGGACTAGGGTGCCCGCGATGTCCGATCTCTTCCGTGACAAGGCGGCCGACTGGGACACGCGGCCGGTGCCCGCACAGATCTCGGAGGGCGTGTTCGAAGCCCTGCAGGCCCGCGTGCCGCTGACGTCGGAGCTGTCGGTGCTCGACTTCGGCGCTGGCACCGGGCTGTTGGTCGCCAAGCTGGTGCCACGGGTCGCGCGCGTGATCGCGGTCGACATCTCCGCGGCGATGCTCGAGCGACTCGCGGCCAAGCCCGAGCTCGCCGACAGGGTCGAGATCGTCTGCCGCGACCTGCTCCGAGCACCGCTCGATCGCCGCGTCGATCTCATCGTCAGCGCGATGGCAATGCACCACGTGGAGGACACCGCCGCCCTGCTCGCGACCCTGCGCGCCCACCTCGAAGCCGGCGGTGGGCTCGCGCTCGCCGACCTCGATCGCGAGGACGGCAGCTTCCATGCCCCGGGCACCGAGGGCGTGTTCCACCACGGCTTCGACCGCGACGCTCTGGCGGCTGCGCTCGCGCGCGCAGGCTTCGACGCGATCGAGTTCGGCACTGCGTGCGTGGTGCACCGCGACGAACGTGCCTATCCGGTGTTCCTGGTGACCGCGCGCGCGGCCTGACGCCAACCACCTCGTCGAGGCCCACCACCCATGCGCATCGCCGTCATCGGAGCCCTCGGTGGGCTCGGCGCCAACGTGGTCCGCGACGCGCTCGCGCGCGGCCATCGGGTGCGCGCACTGGTCCGGCGCGAGCCCCCGAGCGATGCGCCTGCCGGCGTCGAGTGGGTCCGCGGCGACGCCCACGACGTCGACACCGTGGCTGCGCTGGTGCGCGGCTGCGAGGCGCTGGCCCACTGCGCCAACGTGAACATCGGCCCGACGTGGGCCAAGACCGTGCTCGGCATGCTCGACACGGCGATCGCCGGCTGCCGACGTCACGACACCAAGCTGGTGTTCCCGGCCAACGTGTGGGTGTTCGGTCGCGGACGACCGGGCGAACGCGTCGACGAACAGGTGCCGTTCTCGCCCTGCTCCGACAAGGGCCGCGTGCGCGCGGAGCAGGAGCGACGGATCCGCGTCAGCGGCATCCGCCACGTGATGGTGCGCCTGCCGGAGTTCTACGGGCCGCACGTGGTGACGCTGACCGGCCCGATGTTCCGTGCCGCGCTGCGCGGCGACACCGTGCGGTGGTTCGGCGATCTCGACGCCGAGGTCGAGTTCGTGTTCATGCCCGACGGTGCGCGCGCGCTGGTCGAGGTGGCGGCCGCGCGCGGCATCGACCGCGGCCTCTTCCACCTCCCCGGCGCGGCCCCGATCACACCGCGGGCCCTGCTCGGCGAGGCCATTCGCCAGGCCGGCACCGCGTCGAAGCTGCGCGCGCTGCCGCCGTGGCTGGTGCGGACCGCCGGCGTGTTCGCCCCCAAGGCGCGCGCCTTCGCCGACATCCTGCACCTGTGGGAACACCCGATCGTGCTGGACGGCAGCAAGTACCGCGCACAGTTCGGGGAGCTCCCGGCCACGCCGTACCACGATGGCATCGCGCACACCTTGGCGTGGCTGCGCGAGCACCTCGACGTGCCCATGTACTACTGACCGCGGCCGCGGGTCGTGCCGTTCACACGCGACGCCGCTCACCGATCACACGCGCAGGGCTGCCGGCCACGATCGCGAAGGCCGGCACGTCGCGCGTGACGATCGCGCCCATGCCGATCACCGCACCGTCGCCGACGCGCACGCCGTCGGTGATGCCGGCGTTGGCCCCGACCCACACGTCGCGCCCGAGCGTGATGCCGTGCGAGGTCACGGCCTGCTCGGCGATGGGGCGGTCGACTGCGAGCCCGTGGTCGAAGGCGTAGATCGTCGCACCGGTGGCGATCCGACAGCCATCGCCGATCACGATGCCGGCGGCGCCACCATCGAGGCTCGCACGCGCGTTGATGCTCACGCCCGCGCCGATCGTCAGCGGACCGTGCAGGAACGCGAACGCAGCGACGGTGCAACGCGGACCGAACACGATGCCCCGCCGCGGCTCGGCGAACACCGCCGCCTCGGGTGCGACGAAGCAGTCCTCACCAAACGTGACCGCCTCGCGCCGCATCAGCTCCGCCTGCAGCTCGACCTGCCACGGTCGCACCCACGCCGCGAGCTCCGGCTTGAGCCCGTGGAAGAGCCACGGCATCCACGACAGCCGGCGTTGGTGCTGCTCGCGATAGGGGTCGATGGACTCGGGCTCCATGGGCCGGCGCTAGCACGGCCGAGCGCGTGACGTCCATCTCATCGCGACGCGGGCACCGAGCTCCTCGACGCCGCCGGTCGAGCCCGCCCGAAGCGACGCAGGTGCGCGCGGAGGATCTGCTCGAGCCAGTCGAGCACGGCCCGCACGCGCCGGGGCACCCGCCGCCCGTGGGGATGCAGCAGGAACACCGGCAGCGGCGCCGCGCGATGGCGAGGCAGGACCTCGACCAGTGCGCCGCTCGCCAGCCGCTCGGCCACGCCGGTGCGGGGCACCTGCACGATGCCGAGGCCAGCATCGCAGGCCGCCGAGAACGCATCGGCGTTGTTGACGGTGATGGCCGCGCGCATGGGGTGCACGCGATGGCGATGGCCGTCGTGGTACTCGAACTCGGGCACGCCGCTGCCGAGATCGGCGGCGTAGTTCACCAGCGTGTGGTCATCGAGGTCCTGCAGCGTCCGCGGGATCCCGCGCGCGCGCAGGTAGCTCGCGGCCGCGCAGTTGACCAGCTCGAGCTCGCCCAGGCGCAGCGCCACGAGGCCCGAGTCGCGCAGCTTCGCCACACGCACGACGGCGTCGAAGCCCTCGCGCACGACATCGACCAGACGATCGGTGGTGGACAGCTGCAGCTCGAGCCGAGGATGACGCGCGAGCAGCTCGGGCAGCCGCGGGATCACGGCGTTGCGCGCGAGCCCGACCGGCAGATCGACCCGTACGCGGCCCGCGAGCGCCTCGTCGGCGGCGAACAGGCCCGAGAGTTCCTCGGCCTCCAGCAGCAGTGGCCGCGCGCGCGCCAAGAAGGTCTCGCCATCGGGGGTGAGCCGAACCGCCCGCGTGGTCCGGTGCAACAGACGCGCACCGACGTCGGCCTCGAGTCGCTGCACCTGCTGCGAGACCCTGGCCTTGGGCACGCCGAGCTTCGCCGCGGCGCGGGTGAAGCCACCCTGCTCGGCCACGTGCACGAAGGCGCGGACCGTGTCGAGGTCGATCGGCATTGTCTGATCTCGTGCGTCAGTGTGTCGTGTTTATGCGCCTTCCGCAATCCACCGGATCGACGAAGACTGGCGCCATGACCGAGCGAACCACCCCCGCATCGAAGCCCGTCACCCTCGCCCTCGTCACCGGCGGCAGCCGTGGACTCGGCCGCAGCATGGCCTTGCACCTCGCCGCCCGCGGCACCGATGTGATCCTCACCTACCGCACCAACGAGGCCGAGGCCCAGCGCGTCGTGGAGCTGATCCGCGGCCAGGGCCGCAAGGCGGTCGCGTTGCAGCTCGACGTCGCCGACGCCAGCAGCTTCGCCGCATTCGTCGAGCGGGTGCGCGGGCAGCTGCGCGAGCAATGGCAGCGCGCCGACCTCGACGCGCTGGTGAACAACGCCGGCAACGGGGCCTACGCGCCGTTTGCCGAGACCACCGAGGCGCAGTTCGACGACATGGTCGCCACCCATCTGAAGGGCCCCTTCTTCCTGACGCAGCGCCTGTTGCCACTGGTCGCCGCCGGCGGCCGCATCCTCAACGTGTCGAGCGGCCTCGCCCGCTTCTCGCTGCCGGGCTACGCCGCCTACGCGGCGGTCAAGGGCGCCGTCGAGGTGCTCACGCGCTATCAAGCCGTCGAGCTCGGAGCCCGCGGCATCACGGTCAACACGCTGGCCCCCGGCGCAATCGAGACCGACTTCGGTGGCGGTGCGGTGCGCGACAACCCGCAGCTCAACGCGATGATCGCCGGTCAGACCGCGCTCGGCCGCGTCGGCGTCGCCGACGACATCGGTGGCGCCGTGGCAATGCTGCTGGCGCCCGAGAACCGCTGGCTCAACGGCCAGCGCATCGAAGTCTCCGGCGGCATCCACCTGTGATGCAGGTACTAGTCGTCGACCGCGCGGTGCCAGGCGTCGATCGCTCGGCTGCGCCCCTGCGCCGCGAGCTCTCGGGCGGAGGCTGCGGCCTGATCGGCAAACGCCGTGAGTTGCTCGGGTGACGCCGCGCCCTTGACCGCCGCGACCTCGTCGTCGACCACGCCGGTGAAGCCGAGCACCGCGCGCCCCGAGGACGTTTGCGCCAACTCGCCGCGCCAGTCGATCTTGGCCATCGTGCGCAACAGGTAGCCGCCGACGATCCGCGCGACCAGCAGCTTGTCGGTGATCTTGCGCAGTGCCGCGTCCGGGTCGCGGTCCTCGAGTGCAGCGATGGTGTCGCGCACCAGCTGCCGCTCGTCATCGCCGAGCAGCGGGCTGGCCTCGAGCTTGCGCAGGTTGGCAAGCGCGCGCTCCGGATCTTCGCGACGGATGCCGACGTAGGCACCGATGAGCCACACACCCTCGTCCTCGAGTCCGAGCGTCTGCGCGTCGGCGAGCCCGGCCTCGAGATCGACGAGCGCCTCGTCCTCGCGCTCGAGCTCGAGGCGGACGAGCCCCCGCAGCAGCACGCCCGGCAGGTGCCACTGCGCGTGGACGAGCGCCGGCTCGGGAGCCGGTGGTGCCATCGTCTCGATGAACGCCTGCAGCTCGTCACCATGTCCCTCGAGGTCGTCGAGGTACGCGGTGAGTGCCTCGTCGGCGAGGTTGGGCCAGTGGTACTGGTAGAACGTGCCGGCCCTGAGCAACCGCGCCAACAGCCGCACGCCGACCACGTCGATGCTCGCGGGCTCGAGCTGCGAGAGCTCGTAGACCACGAACGGCCGCGGCGCGGCCTGGCTGGCCGACCACAGGGTCGCGAGCACCAGGTGCTCCCAGTCGGGGCCGTACCACGGCAGCACCGCGTTCGCGCTCCGCGGGTCCCCCGACGCGGTCAGGAACTGCTGCAGCAGCGTGGGGTAGTCGTCCTCTTCGGTCACGCGCAGCTCACCGCGCAGGTCGTAGAAATCCTGCGCCAACGCGATGTAGTCCCGCGGCGCGAGCGTCGGCACGCCCTCGCTCGACGCCGTGGGTCGCAGCAGCCGCGTGAAGATGCCGGCGCTGAGGCGCCGGATCTCGCTGGCGGAGGGATCGATCGCCGCGCCGGGCTCGACCGGCGCCGAGCGCAGCGTGATCTTGAGCCCGCGGTACAGCACCGTCTCGGGCGACTCGGTCAGCTCCCGCAGCTCTCGACGTTCGCGCTCGATCGGCGTCTCGCAGGTGGTGAAGCCGCACGCGACCACGAAGAGCAGAATCACGGCGGCGACGGTGCGCGCGGCGGGGGACGGCGAACCCGGCATCGGCGGATCGTAACGCTCCACGGGCGTCGGGGGCTCCGGGACCATGCGAATCCTCCGACAACCGCGGATGAAAGCCGTGTCAGCTGCCGGCCGCGAGCGCGGCGATCTCCTCGGGCGGGAGCACGCGTCCGTACAGCCGCACGTCATCGAGTGCGCCGTGGAGGAAGCGCGCGATGCCGATGTCGCCGTGCTCGTCGTCGCAGCCGAGGTAGACCGGCTGCTCATCGACCTCGTAGAGCGAATTGTCGACCTCGTCGATCAACACGCCGTCCTGCCACAGCTGCATGTGCGCGCCGTCCCAGGTGCCGACCACGTGGCTCCACTGTTCATCGGGCAACGGCGTGGTGAGGGTGCCGCCCGTGTCGTCGACCAAGCCGACGTGGAAGCGCGCGACGTCGACATCGGACGCGTCGACGGTGACCGCCAGCCGCCAGCTGTTGTAGGGCAGATCGCCGACCGGCTTGGTGACTGCGCCCATGAACCCGTAGCCGGTGCCCTGGCGTTGCACCCACGCCGCGAGCGAGAACCCATCCTCGAGTCGGAGCGCGTCGACGAAACCGAAAACCGCACAGTCGTCGACGCCGTCGAACTGCGCCCCATTGCCCACGCGCCCCGGCACCACCGCGGGGCAGGTCTCGGTTCCGCAGACAGCGACACCACCGAGACTACCGGCGTTCTCGAAGCCCTCGGTCGACGCCGCCTCGAACTCGAACCACAGCAGAGGCTCGCTCGGCACCGGCGTGCCGGTGGTGCTGCCGACCGAGGTGGTATCGAGCGACCCACCCGACGAGCTCTCGCCGACGACGCCCGAGCTCTCGAGCGCGCCGACGGTGCTGCTGCTGCTGCCGAGCCCACCGGAGTCGGCGACTGCGCCGGTGCTGCCGGCCCACGGCACGCACATGCCGGACAGGCCACCGCTGTGCGCCCCATAGCGCTGCCCGGAGTCGCAGGCCACGTCGGGGAAGCTGCACACCGACTCGGGCTGACACACGCCGTCGCCACCGGCACCACGGCACTCGTCATCGCTCGCACACGCAAACCGCTCGAGCGTGCATGCACCGAACGAGAGCGGCGTGCAGACGCACGCCAGCCCGATGGCCGCCACTCGCAGCATGTCCGACCGCCAGGCTAGCACGCCGTTGGTCTCGCCGCTGCGCGATGGGCCTGCCGCGAGTGTCGTGCGCGCTACCGCGAGTGCGGCCGCGCGACCCCGATCGTCGTCGCGACGCCTGCGAATCGTTGGATTCGCGAGGCCACGAGAGTGGCGGCCTCGCGCACCGATGCCCGCCCGCGCTCCGCCACCTACGGCGCGACGCCTGGGCTAAGGCGCGAGTCCACGCTCGATCGCGGCGCGCAGTGACGGCGGGTCGTCGTCGCGCAGCAGGTCGCGCGCGTCGTGCAGCGCGGCGCGGGCCAGGTCGGGTCGAGCGCAGGCGCGATGGGCTTCGCCGAGGTGGACCAAGAACCGCACACGCGCGCGACGATCGCTGGCGGCGCTGCGCTCGACGACGTCGAGCGCACGCGTCAGCGCGGCAACTCCTGCCTGGCAATCGCCGCGCCGCTCGGCGACCTGTGCGAGGTTGCCGAGCGTGTCCGCGACCGCCGGATGATCGGCACCGAGGGCGCGCTCGCGGATCGCCAGCGCGCGCTCGAAGTCCGACTGCGCTGCATCGAGCTGGCCCTGCGCGAGCTCGACGTAACCGAGCCCCGACAACGAGGTCGCGAGCTCGGGATGTTCCGGTCCGAGGGCGCGTTCGCGGATGCGGAGGCTCTCGGCGAGATCGCTGCGGGCCGCGGCGACATCGCGCATCGACAACGCGGCCATGCCGCGGCCGTGCAGTGCCGCCGCGACATCGAGGTGATCGGAACCCAGCGTCGCGCGCAGGATGCCGTGTGCACGATCGAAGGCGGCGCGCGCCTGTGCGGGGCGATCACGACGACCTGCGATGCTGCCCAGCACCTGCACCGCAGCCGCCACCGCCGGGTGGCGGTCCCCCAGTAGGCGCTCACGCAGGGCCAACGCGGCGGCGGCGTCGAGCTCGGCCTGCTCGAGCGCACCGCGACGCGACGCGATCGCGGCGCTGACCAGCAGCGCCCGCGCCCGCAGCTCGCCCTCGCCGAGACCGGCGTGGGTGATCGCGAGATCGGCGTGGCGCAGCCACGCATCGCCGGCGTCGAACCTCGCCATGCGCTGGCCGACCAGCTCCGCGAGTGCGAGCGCAGCGGCGGCCGCCAGCTCGTCGTCGGCCGCCTCGGTGGCTGCGAAGTAGGCCCCTTCGAGGGTCGCCTCGGCGCGCTCGAGCTCGCCCTCGTCGACCTCGAGGCGCCCCTTGGTGAGCGCGACCGCGGCGTCGAGCGACGGCCACGCGACCGCGCGCGCCTCGAGCGATGCCGCCGCGAGACGCGTACGAGCCTCGTCGAAGCGGCCGGCGTCGGCGACGATCTCGACCAGGCCGAGCCCGCGCTCCACCGCCCGCACCGTCGTCGCGACCGCTGGATCGTTCGCGCGCGGACGAACGATCGCGAGCCACGCGTCGTCGTCGCATCGCGCCGGCGACGGCAGGTCGGCGGCCGCGAGCACGGCCCTGCCCGCGACCAACGGGTCGGGGTCACCGAGCACCTCGACCAGGCCCGACACGCGCGCGAGGTCGTCGGCGTAGCAGCCGCTACGCAGGGCATCGAGCGCCTCCGGCGGCTCGCCCGTCGCCGCCCGCAAGCACGCCTGCATGCGCCCCTCCTGCCACTGCGCGACGTGGCCGTCGAGCCACGGGCGCGCGAGCGCGAGGCTGGTCGCCGCCGACGGCGACAGCTCCGCTGCGATGGCGTCGTTCCACGTCGCCGTCATCGCATCGCGGGCTCGCTCGCACTCGAGCACATGGGCCCCCTGACGCTGCTCGTGCACGAGCTGCCGCGTCGCGAGCCCGGCGAGCACCGCGGTCATCGTACCGCTCGCGATCGCGAGCGTCCGCCGTCGCCGCGTCCGACGACGCCGACGGGCGGGCACCGCCGCCAACGCGTCGAGTGCGGCGCGCATGCTGGGGTAGCGCCGCCGGGGATCGACGCTCAGACCCCGCGCCACCACCCGCACCAACTCGTGTGGCACCCGAGCCCTCAGCTCGCTGGCATCGAAGCCGCGCTGCATCGACCGCAGCAACGCGACGAGGCTGCCGCCGCCGGCGAACGGTCGCCGACCGAGCAGCAGCTCCGCGAGCGCGACGAAGAACGCAAACTGATCGGCGCTGGGCTCCCGCTGCGTGGTCGACCAGCACTCCGGTGCGAGATAGGCCGGCGAGCCGACCAGCTCCGCCGCGGGGTCGTCCGCGGTGTCGCGCTCGGCCGTCACCGCCGCGGCGCCGGCGATCGCCCGCGACAGGCCGAAGTCGACCACGCGCGACCGACCATCGACGCCGACCAGCACGTTGTCGGGCTTGAAGTCGCCATGCACGATGCCGACCGCGTGCGCGGCGGCGAGCGCCTCGCCGGCCGCGATGCAGACCTGCAAGGTCTCCGACCATGCGCGCGCCCGCGTCTGCGACCATCGGCGCAGCGACTCACCGGCGACGTAGGCCATCGCGATGAAGATGCCGCCAGAGGTCGCGCCGACGTCGTAGACCTCGACGATGTTGGGGTGCGCGACCTTGGCCAGCGCGCGCGCCTCGGCGAGCAGCTGCTCGTCGCCGCCGGTCAACAGCGACGCGACCGTGGCGTTGGCCCCGAGCCGGTCCCACGCGAGCGCGCTGTCGCTGGCCCGCGCGTGCCGTCGGTGCACGATGAGCTTGACCGCCAGCTCGCGGTCGAGGTCGGGATCGTGTGCGAGGTAGACCACCCCCATCGCGCCACGCCCGAGCTCTCGCACGAGCCAGTAGCGCCCAACGTGCGTGGACGTCGCGCCGCGCAGGCTCGAGGTCGACACGTCGGCACCGACCACGGTGCCGACGTCGCGCGGGCTGTGTTGCTCGGGCTCCACGGGTCGCGAGCGGCAATCAAACCACGGCCGCGCCCGCTTGTACCCCTGCCGCGCCGGGTCGCCGGGGGTTTGCACGCAGGCCCGTGACAGACGCCGCGGTCTCGCGCCACACTGGCACCCTTCCCGTGGCCGAATCCGACGACGCCGCGACCCGCCCGAGCGTCGCCAGCAGCAGCGGCGCCCCCTGCCTGGTGGTGTTCGACGAGCAGGGCCTGCGACAGATCGCCCTGAACGACGGCGCCGAGCTTCGCATCGGGCGCGGCGCCGACGTCGAGGTGCGCCTCGATCGCGAGGCGATCTCGCGACGCCACGCGGTGCTGCGGGTGGGCCCGCCGATGACGATCGAAGATCTCGGCAGCAGCAACGGCACCCGCGTCGCCGGCGTGCGACTGCCCGCCAACGTGCCGACGCCGATCGCCCCCGGCGACGTGATCGCGATCGGCGAGGTCACGCTCTTGGTGCAGGGCGCCAGCGGCACACGCGGCGGCGGCAACATGGTCCGCGTCGGGGGTGCCGGCCTGGCCGACGACGACGTGCTGCGACGCATCGCCCACAGCGACATCAACGTGCTCCTCTTCGGCGAGACCGGCGTCGGCAAGGAGGTGATGGCCAAGAACCTCCACGAGCGCTCGCGCCGGGCCGGCGGTCCGCTGGTCGCGATCAACTGCGGTGCGGTGCCCGACCACCTGCTCGAGAGCGAGCTGTTCGGGCACGAGGCTGGCGCGTTCACGGGCGCGACCACGACCAAGCCGGGTCTGCTCGAGACCGCCGGTGGCGGCACCGTGTTCCTCGACGAGGTCGGTGAGTTGCCTGCGGCGGCACAGGTGAAGCTGCTGCGCGTGATCGAGGAGCGCAAGCTCGTGCGCGTCGGAGGGATCGCGTCGCGCAGCATCGACGTGCGATTCCTGGCCGCCACCCACCGCGATCTGCGGGCCGACGTCACCGCCGGCCGTTTCCGCGAGGATCTCTACTACCGCCTGTCCGGCATCACACTGGCGATACCGCCGCTGCGCGAGCGTCTCGGCGAGCTCGCGGGTCTGGTCGAGCAATTCGTGGCGACCGCGAGTGCGCGCCTCGACCGTTCGCCGCCATCGGTCGCGCCGGCCACGGTCGCGCGGCTGCGCAGCCACGCCTGGCCGGGCAACATTCGCGAGCTCCGCAACGTGCTCGATCGTGGGCTGGTGTTGTGCGGCGGCGACGTGCTGTTGCCGGAGCACATCGTCTTCGACGCGGTGTCGACGACGACTGCGCCCGCCGACGACGAGCGCGGTCGAATCCTCGCCGCGCTCGCGTCGTGCGCCGGCAACCAGACCCGCGCGGCGGAGCTGCTGGGTATCGCTCGCAAGACGCTGGGCCTGCGCATGGACGCGCTCGGCATTCCGCGGCCCCAGAAGAGCCGGTGAACGAGAGCCGCTGGACCCGCCGCCGCGCGCCGGGGCCGGTGGATTCGACCCGATTGCGCGATCGAACGCATGATTGCGCGACGATCGAAACATGGCGCCGATTCTCGATACGATGCGGACATGCGTGACACAGGAATGCTGTCGCGGTGGGTGATCGCGTGCTCACTCGTGGCGAATGGTTGCAATGACGTCGTCGAGGCCTCGGATACCGGTGAAAGCGGTGATTCGAGCACCAGCCGGACGACGACCGACACCAGCGGTTCGACGACGACGGCGATGACCGCCGACAGCAGCGGTGGGGGCAGCACCAGCAGCGCGACCTCGGAGGCGTCGTCGAGCGAGGGCTCGAGCGGGCGCGACGACACCACCCGAGGCAGCTCGAGTTCGAGCTCGACCGGCGACGGCAGCTCGAGCTCGACCGGCGACGGCAGCTCGAGCTCGACCGGCGACGGCAGCTCGAGCTCGACCGGCGACGGCGGCTCGAGCTCGACCGGCGACGGCGGCTCGAGCTCGACCGGCGACGGCGGCTCGAGCGGAGCCTCGTCGAGTGGTGATGCGAGGGGCACCAGCTCCGGCGATGGCGGCTCCACCGGCGGCTCGGGCTCCACCGGCGGCGCGAGCTCCGACACCGCCACCACCACCGACGGCGGTGGCTCGGGCGGTGCCACCGACGCGAGCAGCTCTGGCGGCATCGAGCCGTCGTGTGGCAACGGCGTCGTCGAGCCCGGCGAGATCTGCGACGACCAGGGCGAGTCGGCGGCGTGCGATCTCGACTGCACCGCGGCGTCCTGCGGCGACGCCGTGGTGAATGCCTCTGCGAGCGAGCTCTGCGATGACGGCAACGGGGCCGATGCCGATGGCTGTGACGCCGACTGCACCACCACCGACGTGGCCGCGATCGCGGCCGGCGGCCAACACACCTGCGCGCTGTTCGACGCCGGCGCCCTGCGCTGCTGGGGTGCCGGCGCCAGTGGGGCGCTCGGGTTGGGCGACACCGCCGACATCGGCGACGACGAGGCGCCCGCGAGCACCGACGTGATCGATCTCGGGGGCTTCGCCGCCGCGATCGGTGCCGGCTACTTCCACACCTGCGCGCTGCAGGACGACGGCTTCGTGCGCTGCTGGGGCGACTCGACCTACGGCCAGCTCGGCCTCGGCGACACCGCACACATCGGCGACGACGAGCCGCCGGCGGCGGTCGGGCCGATCGATCTCGGTGGCCCGGCGACGCAGCTGATGGTGGGCGCCTTCCACAACTGCGCCATCCTGGCCAGCGGCGACGTGGTCTGCTGGGGTGCGGGTGACCACGGGCAGCTCGGCCTCGGCAATACCGAACACATCGGCGACGACGAGCTACCCAGTACAGTCTCGACCGTCGACATCGGCGGCACGGTGCTGCAGCTGACCGCCGGCGTGCAGCACACCTGCGCGCGGCTCGACGACGGGTCGGTGCGGTGCTGGGGCGAGGCCAGTGAGGGACAGCTCGGCTACGGCAACACCGACGATCTCGGCGACGACGAGCTGCCCGGCAGCATCGGCGTGGTCGATCTCGGCGGTGACGTGGTGGAGCAGGTGGTCGCGGGCGGCTTCCACACCTGTGCGCGGGTCCAGGACGGCGGCGTGCGCTGCTGGGGTGCGAACAACTTCGGGCAGCTCGGCTACGGCAACACCGAGAACCTCGGCGACGACGAGCTGCCCAGCACCGCCGGGCTCGTGGACGTCGGTGGCGTCGCCATCGATCTCGCGGGCGGCTTCTTCCACAGCTGTGCGCTGCTCGAAGACGGCAGCGTGCGCTGTTGGGGCTTCGCGGACTTCGGCGAGCTCGGCCGCGGCGACACCGTCGCGATCGGCGACGATGAAGTCCCCGGAAGCGTGGCGCCGATCGACCTCGGCGGCCCCGCGGATGCACTGAACTCACGCAACGATCACACCTGCGTGCGACGGCTCGATACCCACGGCGTGCGCTGTTGGGGGCTGGGCGGTGCGGGTCGCCTCGGCTACGTCGGCGTCGACGACGTCGGCGACGACGAGGCGCCCGCCGTCATGGGCGACGTCACCGTGTTCTGACGGCGTCGCGTCAACGACCGAACAGCTGCCGCAGCCATCCGCCGCCGCCGCCCGCCGGGTCGGCCTTGCCGTCCTGCGCGGTCTCGCGGCAGCGGCAACGCTCGGCCGCGGGCACGTCACCCAGGACCTGCTCGATGTGCGCGCCGCAGCCGGCGAAGGTGGGACGCTTGCAGGTTGGACATTGGACTCGTCGACACATCACGCACCTCCCATGGGGGCTTGCGACGCCCCTCGTTCGAGCTCGATCGTTCGCCGCACCTCGTCCATGTCGAGCGCGGCCACCTTGCGAAGAACCTCGTCGAGCACGCCACCGGGCACCGCGCCCGCTTGCTGCAGCAACAGGACGCCGTCGCGCAGCACCAGCAGCGTCGGAATCGATCGGATGCCGAACGCCGCCGCCAGACCCGGCTCGGCCTCGGTGTCGATCTTGCCGAACACCACGCCGGGGTGCCGCGCGGCCGCAGCCTCGAACACCGGTGCGAACATCCGGCACGGGCCGCACCAGGCTGCCCATACGTCGAGCAGCACCGTGCCCTGGCCCACGATCGCCTCGAAGTTCGACTCCGTCACCGTCACGACTGCCATGCGCTGGACTCCCCGCAGGTGGGAGCCGCGGGCGACGAAAAGGATTCAGCCCGACGTGGGGCCGAGCAGGCCGCGCAGCGCGACCCGCACGCTGGCCTGCACCGCCGGCGGGACCGCCGTCGTCGGCCCGGCGGTGCGACACAGCGCCAGCGTTCGCTTGAGCGAGTCGCAGGCGCCGCGGCAGCGCTCGCAGCCCGCCAAGTGGCGCTCCATCTGCGCGCACACGTCCGCGCTGATCTCGTCCTCGAGGTGCTGGGAGAAGGTCGTGAGTACGTCGGGGCAGCTGGTCGCGGCCGCCGGCGGCGCGACCCCCAACGACGGCGCGAGCGCGGCACGTACGGCCAGGCGCGCGCGATGAAGTCGGCTCTTCACCGCCGCGACGCCGATGCCGAGCACCTCGGCGACCTCGGGCGCGGTGAGCCCCTCGACATCTCGCAGCACCAGCACCTCGCGCTGCGCCGGATCGAGCGCGGCGATCGCCTGCTCGACGGCCTGCTCGATCTGCCGGCCCGCGACGGCCTCGTCGGGCGCGCGCGCGCCATCGGGCACGCGCTCGACCTCGTCGGCGGCCTCGCGCTCGACCGATGCGGGACCGTGGGGCGCGAACTTGCTGCGGCGGCGCTTCTTCGCGCAGTAGCTCCGCGCAACCACGTACAGCCATGTGGAGAGCGAGGACGCGCCACGGAACTCCCGCACGCCGCGGGCCATCGCGAGCAACGTCTCCTGCAGGACATCGCGGGCGTCCTCGGGATCGCGGCACATGCGTAACCCGAAGCGATAGATCCGTGCCTGCTGCCGCTCGAGCAATTGCTCGAGCGCGGCGCGATCCCCCTCGCGGGCGGCGGTCAGCAGCGCTTCGTCGGTGGCTGGCGTCGGGGACTCGCTCACGGCTCCACGGGGCTCGCCTGCGTATGTCCCACGAAATCGCGGTGGCGGCCACGTCGACACGTCCGCGCCAACCCAGCGAGGGGAATCGACCGAGCGCCGCGCGCCACGAGGGCGTCCCAGGGTGGACCTCGGCGCTCGGGCCCACGGCCCCATGTGCCGCGCGCGTCGCGTCAAGCCGATGGGCGCACCGCCGATGGTTGCTGGCGCGCCGTCGTCGATGCGGCGCGAGCGGTCGACCCCCGATGATCTTCGAAGACCCGACGCGACGACGACGACGATGGAGCTCCCGACTCGCCCTCGCCGTCGTCACGGCGGCGGCGCTGGTGGGACTCGGGGTGCTCGCAGGGCGAGCGCTGCCCACCGCGCGCAGCCTGCCGGCGACCGTGGTGGCCCCGCACGCCACGACCACGTGGGCCGAATCGCCGCCGTCCGACCCGACGGGCCCGGACGACGACGCGATCGCACCGCCGCCGACGCGCGAGTACCTCGCGCTGCTGCGGGCCCGCGAGCAGGCGGCCGATCGCGCGCTCGCCCGCATCGACGACGCCGCGCTGCCGCTGCCCGAGGGCACCCACCTGGTCTTCCACGTCGACGCCCCCGACGCCGACGCCAGCGTCGTTGCGCACGCCGAGGACATCGACGCGATCTCGCCCGATTGGTTCCGCGTGCGCGGGGCCGACTGCACCGTCGAAGTGATGCCCGGTGCGGGCCACGAACCGCGCCCTTCCCACGCGCTGCTGCTCCCGCGCGTGGCCAACCTCGACGGCGATCGCTGGACCAGTGCCGAGACCTCGAGCTTGCTGGCCGACGACGACGCCCGCGCCTGCGTCGCGTCGACGCTGGCGGCGGAGCTCATCGAGCGCGGCGCCGACGGGGTCAACCTCGACCTCGAGGCGCTCGCACCCGAGGACGCCGGCGGTGTGGTGCAGCTGCTCGTCGAGCTGCGCGAGGCCCTGCACCCTGCCGGGTTGCGCGTGACCATCGACGTCGCGGCCGGCGATCCCGCGTTCGACCTCGCCCGCATCGATCGAGTCGCCGACGCCGTGGTGTTGATGGCCTACGACCAGCACCACGCCGACGGTGCGCCTGGCCCGATCGCGGCGCGTGCATGGCTGGGCCAGCAGGTCGACTCCGCACTGGCCGCGATCGACCGCGAGCGTCTGGTCGTCGCGCTCGGCGGCTACTGCTACGACTGGCCGCGCAGCGGCGCTGCAACCTCGCGCACACTGGACGAGGCGTGGATCCTCGCGGCGCGCCACGGCCTACGCCCGCGGACCGTCGCTGAGACCGGCAACCTCGCGTTCGCCTACGATGGCGATGCGGGCGAGCATCGCGTGTGGTGCCTCGATGCCGCCGCAGGCGCCGACGCGCTGGCGTCGCTCGATGCCCGCGGGCTGCACCGCACGGCGCTGTGGCGCGCCGGCACCGAGGACACGCAGTGGTGGCCGGTGCTCCGCGCCGCCACGCCCGAGGGCCGCGCCGCCGCGCTCCGCCAACTCCCGGCGCCCGCCGGAGTCGTGACGCAGGGCCGCGGCGACGTCATCGTGCGGCAGGCGGAGCGTCGGTCGGGTCGACGGGTGGTCGAGCTCGACGCGGCTGGCTTCGTGCGCAGCGCCGAGCTCGAGCCACCGCATCCGACGCTGTTGCAGCGCGTCGGCGATACGGAAGGCGCCGGCGTCGTGCTGACGTTCGACGACGGACCGGATCCGACCTGGACGCCGGCGCTGCTCGACGCCCTGGCCGAGCTGCGGGCCCCGGCGAGCTTCTTCGTGGTCGGCGAGCAGGCGCTCGCGCATCCCGAGCTGGTGCGACGCGCCGCCGCCGACGGCCACGTGGTCGCGAGCCACAGCTGGAGTCACCCCGACATGGCCGCGCTGCCGCGCGCCGACGCCGACGGCGAGCTCGAGCGCACCGCACGGCTGCTCGAGGCCCTGCTGGGCCACGGGGTGTTGTTCTACCGCGCACCCTTCACCGCGTCGTTCGACGATGCCGACGCCGATCAAGTCGAGCAGCACGCCGCGGCCTTCGACCACGGCTACGCCTACGTCGCGGCGTCGGTCGACCCCGCCGACTGGGACCACGCCGACGCCGATGCGATCGTCGCGCGCGTGCTGGCGCAGGTCGACGACGGCGGCCGCGTGGTGGTCCTGCACGACGGCGGTGGCGATCGCGGGGCCACCGTGGAGGCCGTGCGTCGCCTGGTGCCGGAGCTCGCGCGACGCGGCCATCCCATCATCGGGCTCGACAGCTACCTCGGGCACCCGCCCGCCGCGCTGGCGCCCGCCCTGCCCCTGCCCCACGCGGCGATCGGCGTCGCCAACGGCGTGTGGTCTTCGCTCTACGCCGGCTCGGCCGCCGTGCTGCCGTGGCTGTTCGCGATCTGCACCGCGCTCGCGGCCGCGCGGATCGTCGCGCTGGCGGGGCTGGTCCTGCGACGCCCACCGGCGCAGCCCCGCCGCGCGCCGCCGCGGCGACCGCTGGTCAGCGTGCTGCTGCCGTCGTTCAACGAAGCCGCGGTGATCGAGTCGAGCGTGCGGTCGTTGCTCGCCGGCGACTACGGTGAGCTCGAGGTGATCGTCATCGACGACGGCTCCACGGACGACACCGCCGCGATCGCACTGCGCCTGGCCCGCGAGGACCACCGCGTCCGCTGCCTGCGCAAGCCCAACGGTGGCAAGGCCTCGGCTGCCAACCTCGGCATCGCCGCGGCGCGCGGCGAGATCATCGTGGCCGTCGATGCCGACACTCAGATCGCCGCGGACGCCATCGCCCGCATGGTCGCGCACTTCGACGATCCCGAGGTCGTGGCGGTGTGCGGCAACGTCGAGGTCGGCAACGTCTGCTCGGCGCTGACCGCCTTCCAGGCCATCGAGTACATCACCAGCCAGAACTTCGACCGCCGCGCCTTCGCGGCACTCAACTGCATCGGCGTGGTCCCCGGCGCCCTCGGTGCGTGGCGACGCAGCGCCGTGCAGGCGGTCGGCGGCTACAGCCACGACACCCTCGTCGAGGACGCCGATCTCACGCTCACGGTGCTGCGCAGCGGCGGTCGCATCACCTACGAGCCGCGCGCGGTCGGTCGTACCGAGGCACCACTGTCGCTGGGCGCGCTGTGGAAGCAGCGCTTCCGCTGGACCTACGGTACCTACCAGTGCCTCGCGAAGCACCGCGGTGCGCTGCTGCGCGGCACGCTCGGCTGGGTCGCGCTGCCCAACGTGCTGCTGTTCCAGGTGCTGTTCCCGCTGGTCAGCCCCATCGGCGACGCCGCACTGCTGTTCGCGCTCGCGACCGGCTCGTGGAGCGCCGTGCTTTCGGGCTACCTCGGGTTCCTCGCCATGGATCTACTGGCCTCGGTGCTGGCGTTCGCGCTCGACCGCAAGCCCATGCGCTGGCTGCCGCTGCTGCTGATCCAGCGCTTCACGTACCGCCAGTTCCTCTACCTGGTGAGCCTGCGGGCGATGATTGCCGTGCTCGCGGGTGGGCGCCACGGCTGGCGCAAGCTGGAGCGCACCGCGACGGTCATTCCGTTGGGCGCGCCGCAGACGGCGACGCTCGATCGCGCGGCGTGACGGCGAGGCGCCCACGCAGCAAGTGGACACGTCGCGTTCATCCACGGCTCAGTACTCCCGCTCGCCGTCGTCGTCGGCGAACGTCACGGCGTAGAGATCGCGGCGACGGTCGTGCCAGGTCCGCACCGATCCGGTGCGGAACGATCGCTGCAGCGTCGCCATGTCGAGGTCGTGGACCAGCATGACCTCGGCGTTCGGGGTCGCCTCCGCCGCGATGCCGTCGCAGGGGAAGGGAATGTCCGAGGGCGTGAGGATCGCCGACTGGGCGTAGTGGATGTCGGCGCCCTCGACCATCGGCAGGTTGCCGACCGCGCCGGCGGTCACGCAGTAGACGTGGTTCTCGATGCAGCGCGCCAGCGCGCACGAGCGCACGCGGATGTGCGCCGAGCGGATGTCGGTGTTGTAGGGCACGAACAGCACCTTCGCGCCCTTCGCCGCGGCCACCCGCGCCAGCTCGGGGAACTCGACGTCGTAGCAGATGAGGATCGAGACCAGCCCGCAGTCGGTCTCGATGGCTTCGACGCGATTGCCCGGCGAGACCCCCCACCAGCGACTCTCCGACGGCGTGATGTGGATCTTGTGCTGCTCGGCGATCGAGCCGTCGCGTCGGAACAGGTACGCGACGTTGAACAGGCGATCGCCGACCACGTTGAGGTGGGTGCCGGCGACGATGTTCACGTTGAAACGAATCGCCATGTCGACGAACGCGTCGACGTAGCCCTGCGTGAACTCGCTGAGACGACGGGCCGCCAGCCCTGGGCGCTCCGCGGGTACCAGCGACAGCAGCTGGTTGGTCAGGAGCTCGGGGAACAGCACGAAATCGGCGCGGTAGTCCGATGCGGTCTCGACGAAGAAGCGACACTGCTTCACGAACGCATCGAAGTCCGCGACCGTGCGCATCTGGTACTGCACCGCGCAGACCCGGATGCGCTCGCGGGCGGTCGCACGCGAGTGCGCGGGCGCGTAGTTGGGGTTCAACCACTCCATCAGCACCGCGTGGCCACGGGACTCGCGGTCGCTGGGCAGGTACTCCGGCAGCACGCGGATCAGCACGAAGCCATTGGCGACCTGAGCGGTGAGCACGGGGTCGCGCAGTCGCTTGTCGAGCACGCTGCGCACGTAGGCGTCGGCGTCGAGCCGATCGGCATGCGCGGCGTAGCCGGGGATGCGCCCGGCGATGAGCATGCGCCGGAGGTTGCGCGAGGTGACCAGACGTTGGCGGGCCTCGTACAGGCGTCGGGCCAGGCGCAGGCCCTGATGCTCGGGATGCACCGCGATGTCGATGCCGTACAGCGAGTCACCGTCGGGGTTGTGGTTGCCGATGCGTCCGCCGTCGCAGGCTTGGGCGAAGGTGTGGCGGCCCTCGTAGTCGCGGCCGTCGACCAACAGCGAGCTCGAGGTCGCCACCAGCTGGCCGTCGACCTCGACGCCGATCTGGCCCTCCGGGAAGATGCGAAGCTGGCTCTCGAACTGCTCGGCCGACCACGGCGCCATGCCCGGGAAGCACAGTGCGTGCAGCGCCTGGACCCCGGCCAGATCGGCCGGCAGCAGCGGTCGCAAGATCACGCTGCGCTTGCTCTTCTTCGCAGGACGGCCACTCATCCCGCGGAGCGTGCCAGCTCCGCGCACGAAACGCACGGCGTGTCTGCGGTCGGCGAACGCTGGTAGCCTCGCGCGGTGACGCCAGTGACCACACCGAGCGCCACCGAGGCCTCTGCGCCGCCGGCGACCTCGCTGCCGCGCCGCCTCGCCAGCTTCACCGTGCGGGTGATGCGGGAGTTCCGACGCAACCGCGGTTTCCTCTTGGCCGGCGCGCTCGGCTACAACACGTTGTTGTCGATCGTGCCGTTGTTCGCCTTGGTGGTCGTGGTGCTCTCCACCATCGTGGATCCCGCGGTGCTGGTCGAGGCCATCGCGCTGCAGGCCGATACCCTGCTGCCGGGGCGCGGCGATGCGATCACCGAGGTCTTCGAGGCCTTCGTCGCCCGTCGCACGACCATCGGCGCGGTGGGCTTCGTGGCACTGGTGCTGTTCGCGGCCATGGGCTTTCGCATGCTCGACGAGGCGTTCTCGGTGGTGTTCGAACGCAGCCCGCGTCCCCGCACGCTGCACCGGCTGCGCGCGTTCGTGCTGCCGCTCGCCTACGTGCTGCTGATCTCGACCGGCATCCTCGCGCTCACGTTGCTGATGGTCGCCTTCGATGCGTTGCCACCGACGGGCATCCGCGCGTTCGGGCTCGCGATCGACAGCGACACCGCGGTGCCGCTGGTGAAGGCGCTGGCGCTGCTCGGCCTGGTGCTGCTGTTGTCGTCGTTCTACTGGTTCATGCCGCAGGTGCACATCAAGCCCCGGCGGGCCATCGTCGGCGGGGTGGTGGCAGCGCTGCTCTGGGAGATCGTGCGCTCGATCATGATGTGGTACTTCGCGACGCTGTCGCTGGTCCACGTCGTCTACGGGTCGCTCGCGACCGTGGTGGTCTCGCTGCTCGGCCTCGAGGTGGCGGCGATCATCCTGCTGCTGGGCGCGCAGATCATCGCCGAGCTCGAGCGCGCCGCCGCCCACGGCCGCCGCTGGTACGAGGCCGCGCCGCCCACGACCGCCGCGGCGCCGGCGACCGACGGCGTTGCGACGCAGTGATTGCGCGCGGCCCCAGAAGCGGTCACAAGCCAGGGCAGCACCGGCCCCAATGCTGCTCACGCGAAGATTCCCGATCCGCCTGCTGCTCCTCTTCTCGGCCCCGACGGTGTTGCGCGCAGCCGCGTGGGCCACGGTGGTGTTCGCCCTCTACGCCTGGGCGGAGCTGACCTTCCTGCGCGTGCCGTTCCTGCCGATCGGCACCGTCGGCACCGCAGTCGCGTTCTACGTCGGCTTCAAGAACAACGCCGCCTATGATCGCTTCTGGGAAGGCCGCAAGATCTGGGGCGGCATCGTCAACGTCTCGCGCACGTGGGCGACCGCGGTGACCTGCTATGTCCACGCCGGGCACGACGACGACGACGCTCGTGCGGCCCGCCGCGCCCTGGTGCTGCGCCACCTCGCATGGGTCAACGCGCTGCGCCTGCAGCTGCGGCGGACCTCACGGTTCCACGAGCGCCCCTCGCGGACCACACGCGCCCGGCTCGAGCGACACGCCGAGCTCATGCGCAACGACTGGGAGCTCGAGCTTTCGCCGCTGCTGGCCGACGAGGAGCTCGCGGCGACCCGCGCGGTCGCCAATCCAGCGGCCCACCTGCTGCAGCGCCAGGGCGAGCAGCTCGCGACCATGGTGCGAGCGCAGCGGCTCGACCTCTTCCACCAGATCTCGATGATGGAGGCGATCCGCGAGATGTACTCGTTGCAGGGGATGTGCGAGCGCATCAAGAACACGCCGCTGCCCCGTCAGTACGCCGAGTTCAGCCGCCTGTTCACGCGGGTGCTGGCGGTGCTGCTGCCGTTCGGCATGCTCGACGTCTTCGCCACGCACATCGAGGCGGCGACCCGCGCGGGCCTGGTGCTCCCGGGGCTCACGATGGTGCTGTCGTCGAGCCTGGTCACGTGGGTGTTCATCATGATGGAGGGCATCGGCGACTCGAGCGAGGACCCCTTCGAGCGCAGCATGAACGACGTGCCGATGAACGCGCTCTCGCGGGGCATCGAGATCGACCTGCGTCAGATGTTGGGCGACACCGCGGTGCCGGCCCCCGAGCGCGCCGTCGATCACATCCTGTACTGATCCTCGGATCGCGGCCGACGAGCGCGTGGGCGCGCAAGCCCTCCGACGCGGTCCTACAGGGCCGTACGCCGCAATTCGGCGACCGCGTGCGTGCGTCCTGAAGGGCGCGATCCCGGGGATCTCACCCGCGGTCCCGGATTGGAGCCTCGCTGCGGTGCGAATTCCCGCTGGCGTGGGCAAAACGTCGCTTGCTCGTCCTCGTCGATCGCACCTTCGCCCGTCATGCTGAATTCGCACGAGGGACGATGCCACAGTCGATGCACGACGATGAAGCCGCGGCCCTGCTGCGCGCCGCCGAGCGCAGCCTCTTCGACGCCACCTCGCGGGTCGAGCAAGCCGTCGCCGCGCTCGCGGCCCACCCGGACGTCGACGGCGCTGCGGTCTACCGCCAGGCCCAGCTGTGGTCGAAGCTCATCCAGGCCGGGCTCGAGAAGCTCGGCCGTGGCATGGCCGCCCGCGCCGCCTGACGAGGCCGTCAGGCGAACGAGGTCGGTAGCCCGGCGTTCTTGAACAGGCCCACCAGGCCGGCCTTGTCGACGGCCTTGAGGTAGGCCTCGCGCGGCTCGACCAGATCACGCTGCACCAGGGCCAGCAGCGCGTCGTTCATCGTGACCATGCCCAGCGCCTTCGACGTCTGCATGACGTTGGTGAGCTGGAAGGTCTTGGCATCGCGGATCATCGCCGATACCGCCGGTGTCGACAGCAGTACCTCCTGCGCCGCCACCCGCCCGCCGCCCTTCTTCTTGCACAGCACCTGCGCGATGACGCCCTTGAGCGACTCGCTGAGCATCACCCGGATCTGCGCCTGACGATCGGCAGGGAACTGGTCGATGATGCGATCGACGGTGCTGGTCGCGGTGGTGGTGTGGAGCGTGCCGAACACCAGGTGGCCGGTCTCCGCGGTCTCGATCGCGATGGCGATGGTCTCGAGGTCGCGCATCTCGCCGACCAGCACGACGTCGGGATCCTCGCGCAGGGCCGCGCGCAGGGCCTGCTTGAAGCCCTTGGTGTGGGTGCCGACCTCGCGCTGGTTGATCAGGCACTTGATGTTGGTGTGCACGAACTCGACCGGATCCTCGATCGTGATGATGTGGTCGGTGCGGTGCTTGTTGATGTGGTCGATCATCGCCGCCAGCGTGGTCGACTTGCCGGAGCCGGTCGGGCCGGTGACGACGACCAGGCCCTTCGACAGGTTGCAGAGGTCGAGACACGCCTTGGGCAGTCCGAGCTGCTCCGCCGGCACGATCGCGATCGGGATCTGCCGCAGCACCGCGCCGACGCCCTTGCGATCCTCGAACACGTTCACGCGGAAGCGGGCCAGCCCGGGCACCTCGTAGGCACAGTCGGCATCGCGCAGCTCGGCGAAGTCACGACGCGTGCGCTCGTCGAGCAACGGCTCGACGAGCGCGAACACCTCGCGCGACGACAGCTGCGGCCGCTGCGTGAGCGGGGTGATCTCACCGTGCACCCGCAGCACCGGGTGGTTGTCGGCCGACAGGTGCAGGTCCGAGGCGCCACGCGCGATCATCTCGCGCAACAGCTCGTCGATGCGCTGGCCACCGGCTCGCTCCGGCGCGCTCGCCCGCTCCGGCGCGCTCGCTCGCTCCGGCGCGCTCGCTCGCTCCGGCGCGCTCGCTCGCTCCGGCGCGCTCGCTCGCTCCGGCGCGCTCGCCCGCTCCGGCGGCGGCGACCGCCGCTCCGGCGGCAGCGGTCGATCGGGCAGCGGCGTGCGATCGGCCGCGAAGCTGCGCTCGGGGACGCCAGCGGCGCGAGACGGGGCCGGAGCCGCCGTCGCGACGCGGGCGGGCGTCGACGCCTCGGGCGGCACGGGCGTGTCGATGCCCCGCATCGAGAGCGACAGCTCGCCGCCGCGACGCGAGGCCTCGATCACGTACTGCTCGCCTGCGTGCTCGAAGGTCACCGCGACGGGGGCGCGCAGCTCCGCGAGCTGGGCCGGCGAGAACACCTCCTGCGCGGCGGCGAGGATCGCCCGCGACGCCACCGGTGCACCGCCCGAGGCCGGCGCACGCCCACGGGTGATCACCGAGACCGGCGCACCGGCCTCGAGCCGCACGAGATCGGCGTTGGTCTGCCGCAGGATGTCGAGGTAGGGCGCGAGGCTGGACATGGGGGCCTTCAGTAGATGCCAGGGACGATGCGCCAGCGCACCCGTCGACAGTACGCTTCCCACAATGGGCCGTACTTCGCGGCGCAGCGGCGATGGTCGTCGCGCTCGCGCGGGACCAGCAGCACCACGTAGTAGAGCGGGTACAGCCACGGCCCGAACGCGGCGAACCAGCCGTGCGCCGACGTCTGGGCCGCCCAGTCCGGCGGCCACGACAGCGCGAGCGCGAGCCCCGACGCCATGAGGATCTCGCCGAGGTAGTTGATGTGCCGCGACAGTCCCCAGAAGCCGCTGCACAACAGGCGTCGATCGCCGTGCTCGAGCGCGACCGGCTCGAACAATCCGAGGAAGCGGTGGTTGGGGTCGAGCTTGAACAGGTACTTCTGCAGGTTCGCGCCGCGGGCGAGGCACCAGCCGGCGACGAACGCGGCCATCGCCAGCACCAGTCCGCCGGGCGGCGTCGTGCCGCCGCCGCAGTCCGCCACCGCCCATAGCCCCACCGCGTAGAAGCTGGGATAGAAGGCCAGGCAGCCCCAGCCGAGCTTGAAGCCCACGCGCTCGGCGAAGAAGTCGTAGGTGTAGAGGTGCACGCGCTCGAAGAAGAGGTAGTCGAGCACGAAGAACGAGAACGCCGCCAGGTGCAGCGCAGCCCCCGGCACCGCGGTGCCGCCGCGCAGCAACACGTGGTGGGCGAAGAACGACTGCAGGTTGAGCTGCAGCAGCACCGCACCGGCGAGGTAGAGGAACATCTTCACGTCGACGCGACCGCCGAGCAGTCGTGGGTTCTCACGGCGGCCCAAGAACAGCTCGCGCAGCAGCGCTCCGCCCTGCGAGGGTGCGGTGAGCACGACCACCAGCGTGAACACGAGGCCGATCGTCACCACGCCGGCGAGCACGCCCACGCGGTGCTGCCACCAGAAGTCCCACGCGATCACGCCGGCGTTCGCCGCCAGTCCCTGGATCGTCGCGACCGCGATCAGCACGAGCATGCCGTTGCAGCGGTAACGCAGCGGCGCACCGTCGTCGTCGCGCACGTAGCCGGCGATCCACGGGGTCGGGATCGCAAGGTGCAGCAGCAACGTCAGCGCGTAGAGGCACAGCGGTGCCGCGAAGCCCACGAGATCCATCACGACAACCCCTCGGTCGACGAGGCCATGATCGCGATCGCGACGCGGCGGGGCAACATGCGCCCGAGGATCCAGCTGGCGATGCGGTTGAGCCAGCCGGGAATGACCCGAGGGCCGCGGCCCAGCGCGCGCAGGGTCGCGGCCGCGACCGCCGCGGCGTCGAGCGTGCCCGGTGCCTCGCGGACACCCGCCCGCGCCTGGTAGCCGGGCGTGCGGATCGCCCCCGCACAGACCGCGAGCACGTCGACCCCGAGCCCGCGCAGCTCGGCCCACAGGCCCTCGGCGAGCACGCTCGAGAAGGCCTTGCTCGCCGCGTAGCTGGCCAGCCGCGGCGTGCCCTGCTGCCCCGCCAGCGACGACACCAGCACGATCCCGCCGCGACGGCGCACGCTCATCGGCGCTGCGAAGGCGCGGGCGAACTGCAGTGGTCCGCGGACGTTGACCGCGACCACGCGATCGAGCTCCGCGGTGGTCCGCTCGAGCAACGGCCCGAGCGGCGCATAGGCAGCGTTGTAGATCGCGAGCCCGACCTCGAGGGTCGCAGTCGCGGCGACGAGCCGCGTGATCGCGTCGGTCTGCGCGAGGTCCAGCGCGAGCGTGCGGACCTCCACTCCGCAACGATTGCGGAGCTCGTCGGCGCGAGCCTCGAGCATGTCGACACGACGGGCGACCAGCACCAAGTCGAAACCTGCACGGGCCAAGGCCTCGGCAAACGCCGCTCCGAGCCCCTCCGAGGCCCCTGCGACCACGGCCCAACGTCCCAGACGATCGTGCAGCGAGGAGGAGGTCGACATGGTGCGAACGACGATGGTACCCGCGATCGTCGGTCGCCTGGGGCCTGCGAACACCCGCATGCGCACGCGCGTGGGTGCCCTCGACCCCGTCGTCTCCCACGTCGCGTGCACGCCTCGCGTGGGTGCAAGTGGTTGCCCGTCGTCAGCGCCCCTGGCTACCTTGGAGGCGGGGGCGGACGGGGAACCAACACCCGTCTTCGACAACGACCATGAAGCATCACGATCGCAGCACGACGACGAGAATTCCCACCTGGTTGTACGCGAGCATCGTGATGGTCGCCTGCGAGCCCGCGACCGTGGACGACGACGGTTTCGGGTTCCAAGCCTCGGGCAGCACCGGCGTGGTCGCGACCGGCGGCAGCAGCAGCGGCGCCGGCGAAGCCGCCAGCGCCACGCTCTCGGCCTCGTCGACGATCTCGACCTCCGCCGACGAGTCGAGCACCGGCGTCGACGAGTGCGGCGTCGGGGCCCACTGCGGCGACCCGGCGCCCGCGAGCTGGTTCGGCCCCACCGTCATCGCCAAGGTCGGTGACGGCGTCGCGATGCCGGACTGCCCCACCGACTACCCCGAGGCGGGCCCCACCATGCTCGAGGGCTACCACGACCCCGGGCCAGCGCAGTGCGACTGCACCTGCGATCTCAACGTCTCGCAGACCTGCACCTCGTACACCTATTCGTACAGCGGCGCGGCCTGCAACACGTACCTCAACTTCCAGCAGTTCTCCCAGGACTGCCACGACTTCGCGATCGGCGGCAGCACGTACTTCTACATGTACCAGGCGCAGCAGCCCTTCTGCATGCAGAACAAGGTCGAAGAGTTCCCCGAGGCCACGTGGGACGCGACGATCCGCAGCTGCAAGCTGCCCGACGACGCGGTCGCATGCGGCAACGGTGGCGCATGTCAGCCCGATGCCCCCGAGGGCTTCGAGGCGGGCCTGTGCATCTACAAGCAGGGCGACGCGCTGTGCCCCGAGGGGCAGTACAGCGAGAAGTTCAGCTACTGGGCGGGCGTCGACGATCAGCGCGACTGCAGCAGCTGCACCTGCGGCACCGCGACCGCGACCTGCACCGGCAGCATGCACGTGTTCGACGGCATGGCCTGTGGTGGCAACCAAGTCGCCGACGTGCCGAGCAACTACACCTGCGTGCCCGCGACCGGTGCGTCGGTCGGGCTGAACTTCACCGGCATGTCGGATTGCCCGATCGCAACCGCGCCGGAGCCGACCGGGACCATCGCGCCGTCCGGCAACTTCACCTTCTGCTGCCAGCCGTAGCGCGTCGCCAGCAACGGCGTCACAGGCCGGCGAGGAACTTCGGGATCTCGGGGTTCATCCACGTGCGCCAGGTGTGCGTCGCGGCGTGGGTGCAGAAGGTCGTGCGCTCGGCGCAGCCCTGGTAGTCGAGGCACTCGGTCGGCAGGCCGTCGGCGTCCATCGGATCCCAGCTGCTGGTGGCGTCGCTGCAGCCGTTGACCGCGACCCACTTGTTGCGCGACGCCTGCCCCTGGCTGTACGGCACCACGTCGTCGGTACTGCCGTGGATGATCATCGCGCCCACCGGTGACTGGCAGGTGTCGCCGGGGCTGGGCCCGCCGCCGCCGACCGCCGCGATGCCGCGCAGGTAGTTGCCGCGGTAGCACGCCAGGTAGTTCGACATGTACGCACCGAACGAGAAGCCCATCGCGTAGATGCGATCGAGGTCGAGGCACAGCTCCTGCGCGAACGCATTGGCCATCGCGTCGAAGAACGCGATGTCCTCGCCATTGCTCGCGAGGTCCCAGCCGGTCTCGGTGCCGACCTGCATCAGCCCCTGCGGATAGACCACGATCACCGGCTCGGGCCAGTAGTCCTCGAGCTGGTAGATGCTCTGCGCGAGCGCACTGTCGCCGCCCTGGCCGTGGAAGCCGAACACGATGGGATAGGCGCGGTCGCGATCGTAGTCGGTCGGTAGCACCAGCAAGTAGCTGCGCGGCGTGCCGTCGACGTCGATGGTGCCGGAGGTCACCGTCTGCGGATCGGTGCCGCAGCCGGGCGAGTGGCCGAGACCACCGGTGCCGCTCGAGTCGTCGACCGAGCCCGTGGTGGTCGGCGACGTGCTGGTCGAGCCCTCGGTGGTGGCGGTCGTGTCGGCGGTGACGGTCCCCGAGCTGTCGCTGCCGTCCACGACGGTGGTCATCGCGACCGTGCTCGACGACTCGCCGCTGCTGCCAGTGCCGGCCATGGGCCCGGCCTCGGAGGAACAGCTGGACAGCGACGCGATCAACAACGAGGAGGCGATCGTGCGGGGCGACATGGCGACGCGCACGACCATACGCCGACCCCGCGCGCTATGCACCCCAGGTCGGCGGGACCATCGCCACCGCGGCGCGGGCCCAGCAGCTGAGGTCGGTGCCGACGCTGGTGATGAACATGCGCTCGATGGTGCCCATGCCGCGCGATCCGCAGACGATGATCGGCGCCCCCTCGACCTCGGCGATCGAGGACAACCGCGCGATCACGTCGCCGTGGGAGACGACCGCGGCGGCGGACTCGAGGCCGTGGTTCGCCATCCAGCCCTTCAGATCGCGCTCGCGGTCGAGGCCCGACTGGCTGAGGAACTGGTCGACGGTCGCGTCGGGGAGGTAGCGCGCCATGTCGGTATCGGCCGGGACCACGTGCGCGACCACCAACGGGCGACCGGTGACGTGGGCGAGGCGCTTGGCGAAGCGCGCGGCCGAGCCCGCGGTCTCCTCGAGATCGGTCGCGAGCATGATCGGCCCCTTGCCGATCTGATCGGCCCGCAGATCGGGCGGCACGACGATGGTCGGACACGGCAGGCGACGCACGATGCGGCGCGCGACCCGACCCAGGCGCACGAGGTTGCGCTCGTTGCTCGGCGCCTGGCGACCGATGATGAGCGCGTCGCCGTGCTCGGCGTCGAACTCGCGGACCAGGGCCTCATCGGCGACCACGCCGCGAACGATCCGCGCGGGCCCGGCGACCCCGCCCAGCTGCGCCTTGTCGAGCTGGTCGGTCGCGGCGCGGCGGGCGAGGTCCTCGACGGCGTCGATGTGTTGGTGTCGCAGTACCTGCAGCAGGTACGACTCCTCGAGCACGTGCACCGGCACGAACGACGGCCGCTCCGACTCGATGTGGTTCGCCGCCAGCCAGGTGCCGAAGTTGAGTGCGCCCGCAGCGGTCTCGCGCAGGTCGACGCCGATGATCCACTTCATTGCTGCCCTCGCTCCCGCGGTCGCCCGCGCGTTGCGCCAGCATAGCACCGATGGCGCCCCATCGGCCCTCCCCATCGAGGGCGGCAGGCACTGCGCGGCGGCGGACCGACTTGCCGCAAGCGTCGCGGTCTGCAAGAAAGGGCGCGTGCCGGCCTTCGTGTTCGCGACCTGCCTGCCTCGCTCGGCGACGTGGCTCAAGCGCGAGCTGGCGCGCACGCGACCCGATCTGCGCCCGGCGTACTCGCGGCCCGGCCTGCTCACGTTGCGCACCGACGCCGAGCTCGACGATCCCGAGCCGCGCTCGCCGTTCGTGCGCGCGAGCGGTCGCTCACTCGGTATGGCGGCCGACGTCGACGCGGTGCTGCCGGCGATGGCCTCACTGACCGCGGCGCGCCTGCGGCTGCACGTGTTCGCCCGCGACCCGGTCGATCCGGATCGCACACCCGACGATCCCGACGCGGTCGCGCGTTGGCGGGAGCCGCTGCTGCAGCGCCTCGGCGATCGCGTGCACGAGGATCCGCGCGCCCAGCTCGGTGACGTCGTGCTCGACGTGGTCCTGCCGGCCCCGGGCGCCACCGACCCGGCGCTGGTCGGGTGGCACGTGCACGACGAACGTCGCGGCGATGCCCCCGGCGGGGTGCGTCGCGTGCCGTTGCCCGACGACGTACCGTCGCGTGCCTACGCCAAGATGGAAGAGGCGCTGGCGTGGTCACGGCTGCCGCTGCGCGAGCGCGACGTGGTGGTGGAGATCGGTGCCGCGCCCGGTGGTGCCGCGCTGTCGCTGCTGCGCCGCGGCGCCGACGTGATCGGCATCGATCCCGCCCGCATGGACGAGCGCGTGCTCGCGTACGGGCGCGACGGCCGCTTCCGCCACCTGGGCATCCACGCCGAGCGCGTGCGCACCCGCGATCTGCCGCCCGCGGTCGACTGGCTCGTGCTCGACGCCAACGTCGCGCCCCACCGCGCGATGACGGCGCTCGCCCACCTGCTGGCGCTGCGGCGCGACAGCATCCGCGGGCTGCTGCTCACGCTCAAGCTCAACGACGACGGCGTGGTCGACGATCTGCCGCGGCTGCTCGACAAGGTCGCCGAGCTGGCCGAGCTCCCCGACGCAAGCGCGCTGCGGACCACCCAGCTGCCCAGTGCCCACCGCGAGGTGGTGGTCTGGGCCGACCGACGACGCGCCGGCGCTTGAGCGCGCGATCGCCAACTCGGTTGGCGCCGTCGACAACCGCAAGCGCCCGCCGCCACGCGCCAACCCGGTGCTCTCGCGGCGCGAGCGGATGGACCCGCCACGACGACGCGAGCAGGGCGGCCCACCCGCCTCGAACGCCCGCCTGTGCCGTCGCGCCACCGACGGCACCCTTTCGGCACGCGGCCTGCAGCGCTACCCTCTGCCGCCGACCATGGATGCGAACCTGCTGACCGAACTCGCCGCGCGTCTCTGGCAGCCGTGGGTCGCTGCGTTGCTGCTGCTCGCGGCCGCCGTGCTCACGCTCGCGACCGGCTTCGTGCAGCTACGAGGCCTGCCCGCAGCCGTTCGCCAAGCGCTCGCCGCCCGTCGCGGCGGCGAGGAGGCCCGCTTCGCGATGCTGGCCGTGATCGCGGCCAGCTGTGGCATCGGGGGGCTGGGTGCGGGCGTGCTCGCGGTGCAGTGGGGCGGACGCGGCGCGCTGATGTGGATGTGGATCACGATGGTGCTGGCGATGGCGTTGCGCTTCGCCGACGCGGCGCTGCGCAGGCCCAGCCCCACCGCGGTGACGCCGGCGAGCCCCAAGGCCGGCGGCGGAGCGATGGGCCTCGTGATGCTGCTGGCCGGCCTCGCGGTGGCCGGATCGCTGCAGGGTCAACAGCTCGGCACGATGGTCGAGACGCTCTGGGACGGTGCGCCCCTCACCGGCGCCATCGCCCTCGCGGTGCTCGCGGTGCCGCTGCTGTGGCTCGACGCCGGTCGCCGCGTGCTGCTGCAAGCGGCGCCGTGGGCCCTGCTCGGCTGGCTCGTCATCGCGGGCGTGCTGCTCGCGCGCGACGACCTCATGCTCTCGTTGGCGCTCGGCGACGCGTGGGGCGAGGCGTTCGGTCTGCAGCCGGCCGTGACCGGTGCGCTCACGGGTGGCGCCGCCCATGCCTTCGCCGAGGGCGTGCTCGCGGCGGCGCTCGCCGGCGCGGTCGGGCCCTCCTCCACCAGCCCGCGCGCACGCACGCACGTGGCCCTGCTCGCGCCGCTGGTCGGCATCGGCCTCATCGGCTCGCTCGGCGGACTCGTGGCCGCGACCGCGCCGAGCCGCGACAGCATCGTGCTGCCCGAGCCCACGCCGCTCGAGCGCTACCACTCACGGGGTCTGCGACCGAGCCAGCAGGTCGGACAGACCGTGGTGATGCCGGTCGACTCCCCGCTCGAGGCCGACAAGTTCTACGCGTTCTTGCTGCGCAGCAACCCCCGCGGCATCGCGTTCGCGCAGCTCGACGGCAAGAACAACGCGGTGCTGGTGCCGGGTTGGCAGGTCGCCGACGGCGTCCACGACGTCATCTTCCGCATGCGCGAGAAGGACCCCGCCGCCAAGAACATGAGCTGGGACGTGCGCGTGCCGTGCAACCGCGAAGAGGTCACGACGCGCGACGGCTCGCACCTGGTCAAGCTGACGCCGGTGAACCCCGACCTCGAGCTGCGCAAGCTCATCGCGTACTACGAGCTCAGCGACAAGCCCTACGTGCCGCTCGCCGACGCCCACTTCGTGGGCAAGCTGGGCATCGCACAGAGCCCCGACGAGAACCTCGGGGAGCACCTCGCGATGTTCGAGGCCGAGGGCGCGGATCGGCCCTTCAACCCCAAGCTCCACGAGTTCTTCCGCGGCGGCTACCGCGGGCCGTACGCCGACATCGAGCAGGAGCGACCGCCGATGGGGTGGATCGCAGTCGCCGGTTTCGAGGCCGAGCTCGGCACCAAGGTCGCACTGCGACTGCCGGCGTCGTCGCGCGGCGAGCCGTTCGTGCGGGTCAACCGCGCCGGCGGCATCGAGGCGCCCGCCTGGGACCTGCTGATGCGCGCCGACGAGCTCGTCGTGCGCCACCAGAGCGACCCCACCCAGGACATCGTCATCCCCGTGCGCGCGCGACTCGACGGCTATCGCATCCGCTACGAGACCGACGATCCCGAGTGGCAGGACTTCCGTGCGCTCGCGAGTCGCCAGGGCTTCCTGCCGACCCCGTTCGTGCGCGTGCGCGACGTCGACTTCGACGCCGAGGTCCACGGCGACGCGCGGCTGGCCCCGGAGTTCCGGGGCCACCGCTCGCTGGTGGCCCTGCACGAGCTGGTCGAGCCGCAGGGCCCGTGGGGCGAAGTGCTGCCGTACCACCCGCACCCGATGGAGCTGGTCGGCTCGGGCATGCACGGGCCCGTGCTCGCGCGCGACGGTGCCGCGGTCATCGCCGGCCGGTTGCGCGACGAGTCGGGCGATCAGCCGCGGTGGCTGGGCCACCTCGCGGGGGTGCTGGCGTTCGTGCTCGCGCTCGGTTGTGCGGCCGGCTGGACCCACCTGCTCGCGCCGGGGGTGTCATCGAAGATCACCGTCATCGTGCTGGCCTCGGCGATGGCCGGCGGTGGCGCGATGGCGTGGCCGGTGGCGCAGGCCTTCGCCGCGGTCGCGTTCGCGGTCGTCGTCATCGCGGTCGCGATCGCCGGGCTTCGCGGCCTGGCGACCGTCCGCGCCGCCGCCAACGACCCCGAGTGATCGTCGCTGCGCGCCTGCGCTTCAGCGCAGCAGCGCGTCGACCTCGTCGGCGATGGTCTCGCCCCGCACGCGGCCCTGGTGCACGTGGCGGAGCTGACCTTCGCGGTCGAAGATCGCCGTGTGTGGGATCGGGCCCACCCCGAACGCGCGCGCCATCTGCCCGTCGTCGATCGCGATCGGCACCCGCAGGCCGGTCGCGCGTCGATACTGCTGCGCCACCGCGACCACCTGCTCGCGCGTGAGCCCGCCGCCCTCGCGGTTGACGGCCACCATCGCCACGTCGTCCGGCGACCAGCGACCAGCCATCTGGTCGAGCTCCGCCAACTCGTCGCGACAGTAGGGGCACCACGTGGCCCAGAACGTCACGACGTGGACGCGGCCGGCCAGCGCCGCGGTGTCGAAGCGCCCGCCCTCGAGGCGCTCGACGGCGAACTGCGGGACCGGCTTGCCGGGGCCGAGCGGACCCATGCGATCGAAGCGCCGTAGCCCCTGCACGAGGTCGCCGACCGCCGCGACGCCCACCAGAGCCGCGAGCACGATCCCGGCCAGCGCCGGCGCCTTCACGTGGCCACCTTGCGGGGCTCGATCGCCGCGCGCACTGCGAACGCCCAGCCCAGCGCGGCCAGGCCCGCCAGCAGCGGTGGCAGCCACGCACCCGCGGGTCGCCAGGCCCCGTTCGCGATCAACAGGTGGCCGATGGCACCGACCGCGATCATCGGCGCCAGCAACGTGCCCGCACGGTGCGATCGCGTGCGACCAAGCACGAGCTCGATGGCGAAGGTCGCGACGTAGGGCGCCAGCAGGGCGATCGCAACGTCGGCCGCGCCGAGCAACAGCGCATCGAAGCTGCGCAGCGCCACCAGGCGCGCCGTGACCTCCACCAGCGCGTAGACCGAGGTCGCGGCCAGCCACGCCAGCAGGGCCCAGGTGCCGTCGCGGGCGCCCTCGTCCGGCGCCATCGCGACCAGCGTCTGGCGCGGCGTCACCAGGATCCCACCCTGCCGCTGCAGCCAGCGCCACGCGGCGTTCATCGCCGCTGCTCCAGCTTGCGGCGCGCCGCGGTCGCGAGTGCCGACGGGATGTTCTTCGAGAACGCGACCTTCTTGACGTCGTGCGGGTGCAGCCGCACCAAGAAGCCCATCGCCGTCGCCATCGGCGTCTTCGGGTTCAGCACCAGGTTGAGCGTGATGGCGTAGTTCTTGGTCCACTCGCGGCGCTTCGAGATGTACGTGACGACGTCGCGCGCCAGCGTGCGGTTGGCCGCATAGCCCATGACCTCGTTGTCGTTGACCTTGGGCGACTTGATCGCGCTCATGGCCACCGCCTTGTTGCTGTCTCGCACGAGCACGAAGCGCTCGAAGGCACCGCCCAGCAGCGCCATGCGCATCTTCTCCATCGGATTCATGCGCGAGATGATGAAGAAGAGCCCCTGCCCGCCGGTGGCCTTCTCGGCGACCGCCGCCGCCGCCTGCTGCACGGCCTCGTCGAGCGGCAGATCGAGATCGAGGTTGGCCTCGTCCATCGGCAGCGACAGATCATCGACGGCCGACTGCGCGAACATGGCCTCGAGATCGAGCACGTCGACGCTCCCCCCGGCCTCGACCCGCACCGCGTCGAGGTCGACCTCGTCGCCGACGGCGGCGTTCTGGAAGGTCTCGATGACCTTCGCGTGGGTGTCCTGCAGGCCCACCGTCGCGCGCTTGAAGAGGTCGTCTCGCTCGGGCTGCGGTGCGGACTCTTCGAGCAGCGCCGTGCGGATCTCGTCCATGTTGGGCAGCCGCACGTCGATGTTCTCGCGCACCGCGAACTCGAGCATGCGGTGCACCACGCTCATGCGGCAGTTCGGGTTCTGGTACAGCGATTCGACGATCGCCGGGTGCCGCATCCATCGTTCCTGGTTGTCCGCGAGCACGTCGCACACCGCATCGGGGCAGACCCGCGCGATGCCGGCCAGAGTCTCGTCGTCGACCTGACGGTGTCGCACCACGCGTTCGAGCACGTCGGTGTTCCGCGGCAGCTTGCGACCGAGCAGATCGAGCACGCCGGCCGGCAACGTCGCGTCGTCGAGCGCACCGTTCAGGATCGCCGGCGGCAGCCCCTCGAGGGTCTTCGACGCCACCGTGGCGAGGTCGGGGTCGTTCGAGACCCAGATCTGATACAGCGCGATCAGTAGGTCGCGCGGCGGTAGCGGGGCCAGGCCGCGCGCAACCATGCCGCGCAGGGGCGCGGGCGCATCCGGCCCGACCACGCGCCACACCCCGGGGCCGGCCTCCTGCTGCTCGAGCGCGCGATGGGCATAGGCCACGTGCTACCGCCTCACTTGCCCCGGTTGCGCGCATGGATGATGCGCAGGCCCTGCAGCACCAGCGCGTCGTCGACGGCGTCGATGGCGTTGGTGTGCGCCGCCAGGGTTGCCGCGAAGCCACCGGTGGCGACCACCCGCACCGGGAAGTCGGCCTCGTCGCGGATGCGCGCGATGAGGCCCTCGACCAGCCCGATGTAGCCGTTGACGAGGCCCGATTGGATCGCACCGACGGTGTTGCGACCGATCACGCGATCGGGCTTGGCGGTGTCGACCCTCGGCAGCTTCGCAGCGCGGGTGAACAACGCGTCGGCGCTGATGCCGATGCCGGGCGCGATCGCGCCGCCGAGGTACTCGGGCGCCGGCGAGACCACGTCGAACGTGGTCGCAGTGCCGAAGTCGACGATGATGATGCCGCAGCCGTCGCGGCCGTGGGCCTCGTGGGCCGCGACGGCGGTGACGATGCGATCGGCGCCGACATCCTGCGGGGGGTCGTAGCGGATCGGCATGCCGGTACGGACGCCCGGTCCGACCACGAGTGGATCGAAGCCGGCGTAGCGCACCAGCGCCTCGCGCAAGGCCGAGAGCGCGGGTGGGACCACGCAGGCGATGATCGCGTCGCCGACCTCCGAGAGCGCGAGCCCGGCCAGCTCGAGCCCCTGGCGCAGCGCAATCGCGACCTCGTCGCGCGTCCAGCCGTGACGGGTGGACAGTCGCAGCTCGCAGCGCAGCTCGGCGCCGTCGAAGACACCGAAGGTCGTGTGCGAGTTGCCGACGTCGATGGCGAGCAACATCGTCGTAGTCGTCACGATACCTCGCCTTTCGGGCATCTGCTACCGTCGTAGCCCGTGGGCGAACGCGATCCAGCGCGCGACGGGCAGCCGGCCCAGGATGGCGCCGCCGGGGGCGCGGGCGCGTCCGACACGTTCGCGGGCCGCACGCTCGGCGTGTTGGTGCAGTTTCGCAGGGCCGCGCTGCCGAGCGCGACGTGGACCGTACCGGTCCTGATGATCCTCGGCATCGCGAGCCTCATCTACCTGAGCTCGTTCTGGCTCGACGTGCTGACCGCATCGCGGCATCGCCAGGGCGACGACGGTGCCTCGCTCGCCGGCCTGCTCGACACCGTGCTCGACCAGGACATCCAGCAGGCCCGCAACACCCTGGGCGGGCTCGGCGAGGTGATGGCCGCGGTGCTCGGCCTCGCGCTCACGGTCTCGAGCATCATCGTGCAGCTGGCGGCGACCCGCTTCACGCCCCACATCACGGGGCTGTTCTTCCGCGCGCGCACCAACCTCGTCATCCTGGGCTTCTTCGTCACCTCGAGCGTGTACGTGCTGTGGGTGAACTTCTCGGTCGGCGACCACTACCTCCCGCACTGGGGGGTGTTGTTCTCGATGCTGCTGATGACGACGAGTCTGTTGCTGCTGTTTCCCTACTTCGCCTACGTGTTCGACTTCCTCGATCCCGAGAAGATCGTCGGCCGCATCATGGACCACGGCCTCGCCGCCGCGACGCCGTTGCGCGGCCGCGCCGCACAGGCCACCGACGACCGCCAGCTGCGCGCGGTGGAGGCCGTCGAACACCTGGCGAACATCGGGCTCAACGCCCTGCAGCAGAAGGACAAGGGCATCGCGTCGGAGTCGATCGACTCGCTGTGCGAGTTCGGCGTCCGCTACGGCGAGACCAAGGCCGCGATGCGCCAGGACTGGCACCGAATTCCCGGGTGGAACCGGCAGAGCCCCGACTTCGTCAGCCTCTCCGACGAGGCCGTCGACGACCTGCGCCGTCGCGGCACCTGGCTCGAGTGGAAGATCCTCCGCCAGTACCAGATGCTGTTCGGCGAGGCGCTCGGGCAGATCAAGGACACCTGCTACCTGATCGCGATCGACACCCGGCGGCTCGGCGAGGCCGCGGGCCGGCGCGCCGACGTGCACGCGCTCGATCTCGCGATCAAGTTCTTCAACACGTACCTGCGCGCGACCGTCAACGCCTCCGACATCCGCACGGCCTACAACATCCTCCACCAGTACCGTCAGCTGGCGGAGTTCGTGCTCTCCCACAGCCGCGAGGTCACCAGCGACCGTGAGCGTCGCGAGAGCCTCGAGCACCGGGCGCTGCAGATCGCCCGCTTCATGCGCTACTACTCCGCGGTCGCGTTCGAGCGCGGGCTCGCGTTCATCACCGAGGTCATCGCCCACGACATCGGGACCCTGTGCGAGCTCGCCCATGGCCTCGGCTCGCGCGCGCACGACGAGTTCCTCTCGGTGTTCCTCGCGGTCGACGAGCACGCCGAGACCAAGGAGCAGGAGAAGTCGCTGCGCGGGGTCCGGCGTGCGCAGGTGAAGCTGGCGACGATGTACCTGTGCCACGGCGCCGAGGCGGTCGCGCGGCGCATCCGCGACGACATGGCCGAGGAGCCGCTCGAGCGCCTGCGCAGCATCTGGCAGGAGCTCGAGTCGCTCGAGAACCGCGAGTTCTGGGAGGTCAACGACCGCGGCACCAACTTCGACTACCTGCCGCCCGAGCAGAAGAACCAGCTCGAGACCTACTTCGGCTGGTTCCCTGGGCTCGAGCCGCCCGCCGCCGCCCGGGCCCGTCGCACCACGTCGTCGCTGCTGCCCGAAGCCGCGCGACCCGCCGCGATGCGCCGCGGCCAGGCCTGAGGCCCGCCGCAGCAACCATCGACGCGGCGCGTCGCTCTCAGCGCCAGTCGTGGCGCGCGAACCAGCCGAAGTCGACGTTCATGCCGACGTAGCCGCCCGACATCGCGATCTGGCTGCCGGAGGCCCAGCGCTCGCGGGCCACGAATCGGTAGCCGCCGTTCAGCCCCAGCCGCATCCACTTGGTGAGCGCGAAATGCATGAAGGCGCCCGGCTCCGCGACGAACATCTTGACCCGCTCGACACAGCGCGCGTCGACGTTGCTGTCGTGGCGACTGCCCTTGCGCGAGATGCAGCCGACGCCGACGCCGAGCAGCGAGTCGATCCCGAGCTCGAAGCGACCGCGACGGATGACCGCGACGCCGATCTGAACCCCGCCGTAGGCCATGGCGAGATCGTAGGTCTTGCCGCTGGTCCCACGCAGCGGCGGACCGAAGCGCTTGGTCATCCGCACGAACGAGCCGCCGATCGAGAAGCGCTCGCCGAGCAGGAGTCCGCCGCGAACGTTGGTGAAGCTCGCGGCGCGATGGGACGCACCCCCGAGTCGCCAACCGAAGCCACCGTAGCCACCGACGAAAGGGCGGTGCCGTGGGGTCTCGACGGGTGCGGCAGGGGGCAGCGGCGGCACGGCGACACGCTGCGTCACCACCACCGTCGTGGTCGTGGTGGTGGTGTTGCTCGGCGTCGTGGTGGTGACGCTCTGGGTGGTGGCGGCGGGGGTGTCCCAGCCCGGGGCGGGCTGCTCGGGCCGAAACGGATCTCGCATCGTGCCGGCGGGCGCCGCCTCGAGGCCCGTCGCGCCGAGGCTCGGCGCGGTCACGGCCGCCGCGGGATCGGGGCTCGCAGGGGCCGGGGCCGAAGCCGAAGCCGGAGCCACCGCGGTTGGGGCCACCACCACCGGCGCAGGCGCTCCCACGGCGGTGGGTGCCACGCTCGGATCGGCCACGGCGAAGGCGGACTCGAGGGCCAAGAAGGAGACCACGCTGAAGCCGAGGGCGAGCATCGTTGCGTCGATCCGAGCTTGCCCCTTTCGTGCCGGTTCCGCCACCCGTTTTGGGACCGTCGCGCGCGCGCGCCGTGCATCGCGTCACCGCCGGTGGCGCATGGTGACTCGCCCCGGCCACACACACTCCAGCGCGCAGCCTCGCACCCGCGGAACCAAAATGGGGAGGCCAACGGTCCCGCTCGCGCCCCCCCGGTGCGAACGGGACCGCGGCCCCGCCTCAATGTCCCTGGCGTAGAGACACCAGGCCGGCGGAGCGCTTCCGGACGGCGCGAAAAAAAACCGACGGCCGCGGGGCGCGCCCGCGACGGAGGTGCTCGACGCGGCGCCGCAGCGTCAGGCGCCGTCGTCGTCGTCGCCGAGGAAATCCATCGCGATCACCACGGCCGCGTAGATTGCGTCTTGGTCGCCGACGACGGTGAGCTCGTGGCTGGTGCCGTCGGCCATCACGAAGAGGTCGCCGGCGCGGTACTCGTTGCCGTGCTCGTCGCGTACGCGACCTTGCAGCACGAGCATGCGCTCCTCGCCGACGTGTCGATGGGCGGGGAAGACGCCACCGGGACGCAGGCGCACGAGGCCCGCGTGGGCCTCGCCGAGTCCGGGGCCACCGTCGAAGTCGCGGAAGCTGCAGCCAGGCAGCAGCTCCTCCCAGGCGTCACCCGGGCTCACGATGGTGTCGATCTCGCGCTGGGTCTCGGACTCCGGCAGATCGAACAGCGACATCAGCCGGTCGAGGAACGGCAAGAAGCGGTCCCGGCCGCCGATGCGGGCGAACAGCGACGCGCGCAGCGAGGGCTGCGGTGGCGGCACCGACGGCAGCGCGTTGGCGAGTGCCTCGAGGACGAGGGGATCGAGCAGGTCGTCGTCGTTGGTGGCGTCGATCATCGCAGGACCTCCCTTCGTGCCGATGGCCCGGCCGCGTCGACGCGCCCCTCGTCGATGTGCATCACGGAGCGCAGCTTCGCCAGCCCCGCGGCGGTGCGCGACTTGACGGTGCCCAGTGGCGAGCCCATCCGGGTCGCGATCTCCGACGAGCTCAGGCCGTGGAAGTAGGCCAGCTCGATGACCTCGCGTTGTTCGACGGGCAACTCGGCGAGCGCGCGGCGAACCGCCTTGCGGTCGGGCTCGAGGCCCGGATCTTCGCGCTCGTCGGTCACCGCCGACACCGGCTCGCCGTCGTCGTTGGAGACCTCTCGGCGGGTCCGCGCGGAGCGGAGTCGATCGAGGGCGCGGCTGCGCAGGCGCACCAGGATCCACGTGCGCACGCTGCCCCGCGCGGGATCGTAGCCGGCGGCGTGGCGCCACACCTCCAGAAACACGTCGTGCACGAGGTCCTCTGCCATGGCGCGGTCCAACAGGATCTTCTCGGCCATCGTCATGAGCAGACCAGCGAATCGATCGTAGATGATCGAGATCGCTCCGACCTCGCCCCGCGCCGCCTCGCGCATGAGATCGACGTCGTCGAGCTCGCTCACGGGGGTGCTGGGAGGTGCCGACACCACGTGCCGGCGACGGTACGTCACCGTCCATTCGCTGGTCAATTGCAGCTCCACGTCGCCGAGGTCCCGCTCCTTCCGGCCTGCGGAGCCGGTCTCGCAGCGGGTACGGCGGCCGGGGTGGATTCGGATCGGCCGCGCCATGCGGAACGGCTGCGACGCCGCCGCCGCACCGGCCCGACGCCGGATCGCGCGCGACGGGGGCTCAGCGCTCGGTCGGCGCGTCGGGGTCGGCGTCGGCCTCGAGCTCGGCGGTGCCGCCAGCGCCGTCGGGGCCGTCGCTCGGCACGTCGTGGAAGCGGTAGAAGGCCCGATCGTAGCGGCGCATCTGCCCCACGTTGGTGACCTTGATGCGCCCCTTCACGAACGCGAACACGGCGTTCAGCTTGCCGGTCTCGATGCCGAGGAAGGTGCGCTCGTCCATCGTGATGTTGCACGTCGGCTCGCCGACGAAGCCAGGCTCGACGTGGCATGCACCGTTCTCGATCACCACCGTCCACTGCGGCGTCGCGGACTCGCGGATGTCGAAGTGGAACACCCCGCGGTAGTCCTTCACGCGATCGAGGCGCAGCCGTGCGGGCAGGCAGCGAAAGATGGCCTCCACCTCGGCGGGGGTGTCGCGCATCGATGGTCGCGTCACGGGTGGCAATCCTAAGTGGGGGAACCGCCCGCGTCTACGTCGGGGCGCGTGCGCGTGGATCGGAGTCGATCGCCCGCGTCGCCGCACATTGGGTCGATCCGAAGCACGGGCCGCGCCGTAGAACTCGGGTCCGGGTACCCACCCGGCCCCGGGATCTCCACCCGGCAGTTCGAGACGGTCCATCGTCGGTCCATCGGCGGGAGCCCGGGTCTTGGGGCGTATGGGAGTGCGTCCCAAGGCCCGGGTGTCCACTGCGCCGTTTTTTGCGGGCGCCGACGGGCCCTGTAGACTCCCGCGCACGATGCAGTTGCCCGACGCGCTGAACGTGCCGCAGCTCGACCCTCGCGCGCTCGCGCAGGTCCGTCGGCTGTGCGACGCGATCGTCGAGAGTGCCAAGCTCGGGCTCGATCCCGGGCTGTTGGTCGAGTCACTGAACGACTGCACGGCCAACGAGTTCTCGGCGCAGGATGTCGTCGACGCCGCCGCGCGCATGGGCACGCAGACCCTCGCCTGCCTCGCGATGTCGCCGCCGACGCCGCGGGTCGACGCCGAGCTGCCGGCGTGGACCGAGGTGATCACCCGCATCCGCGCCGGGGTCGCGACCGGCTTCGAGCGGGCGTGGTGGCTCGAACTCATCGACAACGCGAGCGGCCACGACGACGCCGTCGCGCAGGTGCTGGCCCCCGACGCCGGCGATCCGCACAGCATCGCCACGCGCTTGTTCGCGCGCTAGCAGAGGGGCACGCCCGGCTAACGCGGGCCATCCGCAGGGGTGTCGCCGGTGGCGGTGGCGGCCGCGACCGGCTTGCCCGCGGCGGCCGGATCGGCGGGCACGTCGATGCGGCGGAAGCACGACCACGTCAGGCAGTCGCGCAGCGCGTTGGCCTTGTGCATGACCTCGCGGTGTCCGACGTGGGCGCGGATGAAGGCCACGCGGGCGTGCACCATCGCGGCATCGACGAGGTGACGATCGTCGCGTTCGTGCCGGCAGTGGATGCCGTCCTGCGCGAGCTCCATCCGGAGTCGCTGACACTGCCACGCGACCTCCTTCACGCCGTACCACGCCATCAGCTTGTGCCGGCGCCGCGGTGCGCTCTCGTCTCGCCGTGCGAGCACCCAATTGCGGAACTCCTCGCGCGCGCCGTACAGCGCGTCGAAGAGGTAGAGCTCGTTCACGCTCCAGCCACCGTGGGTCACGCACTTCGCGGCCACGCGGTAGCCGCCCGAGTGGGCCGACAGCGCGGTCACGCCGACGCGGGCGTCGCTGCCGATCGCAGCCTCGCCGAGCGCGTCGGCGACCTCGGCGCGTTGCAGCGCGGGCCGCAGCTCCCGCAGGAAGCGATTGAGACCGCCGACCTCGTCGAGCTTCCCGAAGCGCCCGTCGTTGGCATCGACCGGCCCCTGCGGCACCACCAGGATCGCGTTCTGCTCGCCGGCGTGGAACTGCTCGCGCAGCTGCTTCTCGGCGACGGTCTTGCGCGCGTGGGTGCCGTGACCGTGGAAGTGCACCAGCACGTCGAGCCCGTCGCCTTCACGCGCACGGTAATGGCGCGGCACGAACACCAGGGTGCTGTCGTCGGTCCACTTGGCGCCGGCGTACGGGTACGGCCCGTTGCGCATGCCCAGGATGATGGTCCAGCCGAGTTCGTCCGCCTCGATGCTGCGGATCTCGGTGTCACCCGCGATCTCGGCGCGGGCGCGCCTCGGCAACCACAGGCTCGGTGCGACCGCAGCGACCGCGATCGCCCGCGTGAGCCCCCTGCGTCCGAGCCGCCACGTCATCGCCGCTATGCGAGGTCTTCCAAGCGATCGCCACGGTAGCACGCACGCGCGGCGCAGCAACGCTCGGGCGCGACCACGTCGTCGTCGGGCCCCCAGCTCTGGCAGGTGCGCAGGCAGGTGTACGGCACCGCGTCGCGCTGCAACGAGGCCACGATCGCCGCCGGATCGCCGTCCTCGCGTGACCAGCTCTTCCAGCGCAGGTGTCGACAGAACTCCATCTTCGCGCCTCCGTTCGACTCGTCGGTGCCGCTCATCGCACCGGCTCCGCGAGCAACGCCAGCTCCAGCGCCTCGAGCACCGAGGCCTCCAGCAGCTCGACCTTGTAGCCGGTCATCGGCAGCGGCTCGGCGCCGTCGCGGGCGAGCTTCGCGGCCTTGGGCAGCGCCTCGGGCTGCGCGGGCGCGCCGACCAGCGCCGCCTCGACCGCCGCCAGCCGCAGCGGCACGCCGGCGACACCACCGACGGCGACCTTCGCCCATGCGATCGCATCTCCCTGCACGCCCACCCGCGCGAGCACCTCGACCAACGGCCACTCGGCGCGCGCGCGGGAGATCGCGCGCATGTAGGCCGCCCGCTCGCCGACGACCTTCGGCGGCACCGTCACGCTGCGCAGCACTGCGCCCGGCGGCAGGTGATGATCGCGGGTCGGATCGCCGCCGTCGCCGATCAGCGCACCCACCGTGTCGACGGCGGCGCCGACGACATCGACGGTCGCGTCGTAGGCCAACAGCGCCATCGCGAGCGTCGACGGGTGCACCGACGCGCACGGGCTCAGATCGAAGCACGCGTGGAAGAGGTGATCGCCGGCGCGGGCGAAGCACTGATCGCCGCCCTTCTTGAGGCACACGGCCTCGTGGGAGCGGTAGTACCAACACCGCGTGCGCTGCAGCAGGTTGCCTCCGAGGGTACCGACCGCACGGATCTGCGGCGTCGCGAGCCCACCGGCGGCGGCCGTGAGGCCCGGATGACTCGCGCGCAGGCCGTCGTGGGCCGCGATGGCGGCGATGGGCACGAGCGCACCGATGCGCGCGGCGCCGCCGGGAAGCGCTTCGATCGTGCGCGCGTCCTCGACGTCGCGCAGGTCGACGAGCTCGAGCCCGCGCCGTCGCTCCATCAGATCGGTACCGCCGGCGCGCACGGTGCCGGTGGCCGCTGCGGCCTCCTGCAGGGACTTTGGGAAGACGATCATCCGCGAAGACCCTCCAGCACGCGATCGGGGCGCAGCGGCAGCTCGCGCGGGCGCCACTTGGTGGCGTGGTGCACGGCGTTCGCGATCGCCGCCGCCGGCGTGAGCGTGACGAGCTCACCGAGGCCGACGTTGTGGCCCGGCACCTTCTCGTAGCCGTGCTCGTCGAAGTGCACGTGGATCGGGCCGATGTCGCCGATGCCGGCGATGCGATAGTCCTCGAGTCCGGCGGTGAGCAAGAAGCCCGCGCGCGGGTCGAGCCGGCGCTCCTCGTACAGCGCGTAGCCGATGCCCTGGATCACGCCGCCCTCGGCCTGACTGCGCGCGAGCGCGGGCGAGACGATGCGGCCGACGCCGGCGCCGAGCCAGGTCTCGAGCACGCGCACGCGACCGAGGCGGGTGTCGACCTCGACGTGGGCGATCTGCAGCGAGCCCGACACGTAGCGTTCGACCGCGAGCCCCGCCAACGGCGGCAAGAAGTAGCCGCCCTTGTCGCGCTTGCGTCGTCCCACCACGAGCAGCTTGGGTGCGATGCCGACCAGAGCGCGCCAGGGGATCACACCGCCATCGTGGCGGACGCCCTTGGGGTCGCGCTCGGCCCCACGCAGGTGCCAGCGCCGCGACGCGAACTCGACCAGCTCGTCTTGCAGCTGATCGCAGGCGTCGTCGCAGGCGCCTGCGAGCGACGAGGTCGAGCGGCTGCCGCCGGCCATCGGGCCGTGCACGTAGCGCGAGTCGCCGATGCGCACCTCGACCTGCGTCGGCCGCAGATCGAAGCGATGCGACACGAGGTTGGCGATGCTGCTGCGGCTGCCGTTGCCGATGTCCTGGGTCGAGCACGAGGCCAGCAAACCGTCGGCGGTGATCTCGAGCTGCAGCCGCGTGCTCGGCTCGGCGAACGCGAACCACGCCCCGCACGCGACCCCGACCCCGCGGCGGAAGCGACCCTTGTCGCTGGCCACCGGGCCGCGATCGCGCCACGCCGGGATGCCCTCGGCCCAGGCATAGAGAGGTTTGCGCGCGGGGTTCGGATCCCAGCGCTTGCGCACTGCGAGCGGATCTTCACCGCGCAGGTGGGCGAGTTCGTCGACGGTCGACTCGAGCGCGAACACGGCCGGCGGCCCGCCGGGGCCCCGGAACGGCTTGCCGGCCGGCGCGTGGGTCACCACGTCCTCGTCCTGCAGGTCGCGGGGCGCATCGGGATAGATGATCCGGAACATCACGCTGGTGACGGTTCCGACCGCGACGCCGGCGGTGCTGGTGGACTTGGCGCGCAGGCCGACCATCTCGCCGGCCTTGTCGGTGGCGAGCGCGACCTCGATCGTGGCGCCGGGGCGATTGCCACCGAGCATGATCTCGGCGCTGCGCTCGAGTGCGTAGCGCACCGGTGCACCGGTGGTGCGCGCGAGCTCGATCGCGACGATCGCCTCGGGGCCGAGCGTCGCCTTGGCCCCGAAGCCACCGCCGACGTGCTCGGCCACCACGCGCACGTTCTCCTCGCGCAGCTCGAAGCGCTCCGCGATGTCGTGCGCCATCATCTGTACCGACTGCGTCGACAGGTACACGGTCAGGCGATCGGGCCCATCCCAGGCCGCGACCGCAGCGTGGGGCTCGAGCGCGGTGTGGCACTGCACCTGGGTGCGGAAGCTGCCCTCGGCGACCACGCCGATGCTGCGGGCTTCTTCGATCGCGCGGTTGGCCTTGTCACCGTGCTTCGAGAACAGCTTGAACGGACCGCGACGGTTGCCGTGCCAGCGCTGCGGCAACAACGGCCCCTCGGTCGCGTTCGACGGATGGCCGCGGTCGCCGTTGGGATAGATCGCCGCGGCCCCGGGCGCGAGCGCGGCCGTCATCGTGAGCAGCGGCGGCAGCACGTCGGCGTCGAGCTCGACCAGCGCCAGCGCGCGAGTGGCCGTCGCTTCGTCGACCGCCGCGATCGCGAGGATTTCCTGGCCGGCGTGGCGCACCAGCTTGGCCGGGCCGAGCATGTCGACCACGCCGCGCACACCCGGCAACGCGAGCGCCTTCGACCAGTCGAGCTTGCGCACGCGGGCGTGGGCCCAGGGCGCGTGCAGGACCTTGGCGTGCAGCATGCCCGGCAGCCGCACGTCGACGGTGTACACCGCGCGTCCGGTGAGCTTGTCGGCGGCCTCGATGCGCGGCGACGCGGTTGCGCGATCGAACCGGCCTGCGCACGCGCCCTGCACCGCGCGGTAGATCGCCTCGTACGATCCGCAGCGACACAGGTGACCCGCCAGCGCGGCGGCGACCTCGTCGCGCGAGGGCTCGCTGCCGCCGTGGGCCGCCCGCCAGCGCTCGTAGAACGCGACCGACTCGATCACGAAGCCGGGCGTGCAGTAGCCGCACTGCAGCGCGTCCTCGGCTGCGAACGCGCGCTGCACCGGGTGCAGATCGTCGGGCGCGGTCGCGACGTACTCGATGGTCTGCACCGCGCGGCGGTGCAGCGAGGTCGCCGGCAGCAGGCAGGTCGTCACCGGCGTGCCGTCGAGCATCATCGTGCACGCGCCGCAGGCCCCGTGGCCGCAGCCGTGCTTGCTGCCGGTGAGCCCCAGCCCACGCACGACCTCGAGCGTCGAGTCCTCCGCACCGACCGACAGCGAGCGGGCCTCGCCGTTGATCGTCGTGGCGACGTCGACCCGCTCGCGCGGCGCGGCGTCGGGCGGCGTGCCCTCCGGCGCCGCCTCGCCGTGCACGCCCGGGCGGCACGCGCCGCCCAACAACGCGGCACCGACACCGCCGCGCAGGAACCCTCGCCGAGTCGTCGATGCCGTCATGGGTGATTGCCCCGACGAATCATCGGGCAATCCGGTTACCGCAGCAATCGCCGCGGCACGCCACCGGCCTCAGATCTTCTTGCAGCTCTGGGCATAGGCCTCGAAGATGTCCGTGTAGATCTTCTCGCGGACGTCCTCGGGATTCTTCGCCATCTGCTCTTTGCGGTCCGCGGGCATGTGGTCGATCATCAGTTTGCGGGCGGTCTTGCAGTCTCCCGCACGTCCGAAGCAGCCGGCGACGTAGGCGGGGAGGTTGCCCTCGAGGCTCGTGATCTGGTGGTCCTCGGCGTCCTTCGGCTTCACCTTGCCCTTCAGCTTCACGATGGTGTCGAGCGACTCCTTGCAGGCCTTCACACCGCCCTTGCTGTTGTGGACCCCCATCGAGATGGTCATGATCGCCTTCAGCAGCGCGTCGCGGTCGCTCATCTTGCCCTGGCAGTTCATCGACGCGTAGCTCTGCACCATGTTGTCGATCTGCTCGGGACCCATCATGGTGTTCGACGACTGCTCGGCGGACTTGCGGATGAGGTTCTTCCCCGCGTCGCACTGGCCGGCGATCATCAGGCACTGCCCGCGCATGTAGCCGTAGCCCGAGCGCGGGTCGTCCGACTTGTGCTTGGCGTCGAGCTTGTCGTGGGCATCGAGCTCCTTCAGGCAGCCCTTGCCGTCGCCGGCGCCCATCTTGCGCTGTGCCGCCTCGAAGTGGGCGAAGGCCTCCTCGCTCATCTCCAGCTTCGCGTTCACGAGACCGGCCGCGTTGACCGAATCGGGGGTGTCGGCGGCCTTCATCGCGGTCTTGTCGGGGTTCTCGCCGGGCCGGATCGGCCGCAGCGTGAGGCGGATCGGCGCCTTGCAGCCCTCGACCTCCTTGGCCGACTCGGAATCGCAGACCGCGAGCTTGCCGCCCTTCTTCTCGGCACTGCTCGCGCGGCTCTCGGAGGCGCCGGCACCGAAGCCGAACGCGCTGCCACCGACCTCGGCCTTGATGGCCTTGGCCGACGCCAGACCGAACGCGCCGAGGTTGTAGCCGTAGACGAAGTGGGTGGCCTTCTCGCAGCCGTACTTGCCGTCGAGGTCCTTCTGGTAGACGGCGTCGCGCGTGGCGGTGCGGGTGCCCGCGACGTAGTACTCCATGTGGAACTTCTCGCCGCCGTTGACCCGACCGCCGAGGGTCGCGTGGCCCAGCGGCAGCTTCGCGTAGAGCTCGGCCTCGTTGTTGATGTCGAGCGTCTCGAGCGAGCCGCTGGTCCACTCGGCTGGCTTGTATGCCCCCGCCTCACCGCGGATGCTCTCGTTGCGACACTCGTCGAGCACGCGCAGGTCACAGCCCTCGTAGTGCACGAACACGATGTCGTTCGCAGCGTGCTGCTCGAAGCTCGACATGTCGGTCGCGTCCCACTCGATGATGAAGGGCCGCAGGTGGTTCTCGGGGTTGCACGCGTTCTTGCCCGCGAAGGTGTCGGCCATCAGGTTGCTCTGACCCGATGCGCGATCGGCCTTGGTGTGGGCGGCGAGCGAGCACGCGTTGCCACCGATCAGCAGCAACGATGCGGACATCGTGGAGACGAGGAATCGCGTCATGTCGTGGTCCTTCGGAAGGTCGCTTGGGGAGGCCGGCCGTCCGCGTCCGGAGGGGCGCGCTCGGACCTGGCGGGGACGGTGCAACTGTCGCCGACGGCGCCGCGGCGGTCGACGCTTGCACTGCAACGACGGGCGGCTCCCGCCCACGTTGCAGGGGACCGCCCCTCGCCGCGGCCCGGTTCCCCGCGCGATTCCAGGCGGTTACAGGACGCGGGCAGGGTGCGACGATATGTTTCATTGAGTTGGAATGTTGGGTTTTGTAGGGTGCTGGCGTGATGCACGTCCCCGCACGCCTCGCCCCGCTCGCCATGCTCGTGTCGCTCGCTTGCAACGCCGGTTCGACCGCCCAGGGCGGGGATGGGACCGACGAGGGCGCCAGCTCCGACCCCACGAACACGGGCAGCGGCGCCGGCAGCGAGGGCAGCGACGGCACCGGCGTGGCCGACGACTCCGGCGGCGAGTCCGGCACTCCGGCCGGCGACGTGCCGGCCCGCGGGCTCCGCATCGCGCTGGTCGAGGCAAACCCGGGCGTTGCGATCCCAGTGGCACGCGACGGCGCGTGGGTCGGCGGCGGCGAACGCAACGCGCCGATCGTGAAGGGCCGCGACACCGCGTTCCGCGTCTACGTCGACATCGACGAGGCGGTGTGGGTGCCGCGCGACATCGAGGCGCGCATCACGGTCACGCAGCCGGACGCGCGTGAGGCCAAGAGCAGCGTGATCGTCAACGTCGACCAGGACTCGTCGGTCACCTCGCTGCAGTCGAACTTCCTGCTCGGCGTGCTGGCCGAAGACATGCAGCCGGGGGCGAAGTTCCAGGTCGAGCTGTTCGAGGCCGGCGACGGTTGGCAGTCGCTGCCCGAGCCCGCGACGCCACCGCGCGCGATCGATGCCGGGGCCGACTTCATCGGCGTCGAGGGCACCGAGCAGACCATGAAGCTCGTCATCGTGCCGGTGGCCTACGACTTCGGCGGCTGCCAGAGCACGCCGGATCTGACCACCGAGGCGCTGCAGCCCTACGAAGACGCGATGTATCAGCAGAATCCGCTCGAGCACATCGAGATCGAGGTGCGCGCGCCGCTACCGGTCAGCGATCTCGACCTCACCGACAGCAACGACTTCTTCGCGCTGCTCAACCGCGTGGTGCAGCTCCGCGCGCAGGACGGCCCCGAGCCCAACGTCTACTACTACGGGCTGTTCGACAACTGCGGCGCCTGCATCGGCGAGGGCGGGGGCTGTCTGCTGGGCGTGGCCCCGGGCACGCCGGGCTCGTCGCAGGGCGAGGCGTCCCAGCGCGCTGCGATCGGCGTGCGCTACCTGTCGGGCAGCGAGGTCGGCATCGAGACCTTCGTCCACGAGATCGGCCACACGCAAGGACGCGCGCACGTGGCCTGTCCGAGCGCGCAGTCGGCCGGCCCCGATCCTTCGTACCCGTACGAGGGCGGCAGCATCGGCGTGTGGGGCTTCGGCGTGCGCGACTTCAGCATCCACAACCCCAGCAATCACACCGACTACATGAGCTACTGCAACCCGACGTGGGTGTCGGACTGGCAGTGGAACGCCACCTTCAAGCGCATCCAGGCGCTGACCGAGTGGGATGCCTTGAAGGTCGCGCCGCCGCAGACCACGATCTTGGTCGGCACGCTCAACCCCGAGACCGGCGAGTCGAACTTCTGGACCGAGCGGGGCTTCGTCGAGCCGCAGGACACCGCGGGCTCGCCCCACACGCTGGCACTGGTGGCCGGCGACATCGATCTGCACAGCACCGCCGCCGACGTCGACGCGTGGTCCGAGGGTCCATGGGTGACCGTGCGGGCCAACCTGCCCGCCGAGGCGATGATCGCTGGCAGCGACGCGTTCGAGCTGCGGATGCCCGAGCGGACCGCTCGCATCGCACGCGAGCGCGTGCGCTTCGACCTCGCGGCTTCGATGCGCACGCCGGCGGGCGAGTGATCGCGCGCGCCTGATCGCAGGCGCGGCCGCCCCCGACCGCTCCGCGCCGAGTCCGGGCGCCGGTTTGCGACGGCGACCGCCTCGGGCGCTGCCCCGACGTCGCGAACGCGGCATCATGGCAGTCCGCCATGCCGCGCCCACCCTGCTCGCGCAACGCCGTCGCCGCGGCGGTCCTCGCGGTCGCCGCTGCCACGCTGGTGCCGCGCGCCGCGGTGGCGCAACCCAAGCGCACCGGCAAGGGGGGCGACGTCGGACTCGGCGCGAGCCTCGGCGATCCCACGGGCGCGACCCTGAAGGTCTTCCTGCACCCGCGGCACGCGCTGGAATCCGGCGCGGGGTTCGGGCCGTTCCATCGCGGTGGCGGACGCATCCACGCGACGTACCTCTTCCACTCGCGAGCGTGGCGCGACGACGAAGGCTTCTCGCTGCACGGCTATGTCGGCGTCGGCCTCGGCGTCGCGCTCTGGTACAAGCGCTACCTCGGACCCGCGCTGCCCAGCGACTTCAAGCGCGCCGCGCTGTTCGTGCGTGCGCCCGTGCTCGGGCTCGCGTTCCACATGCACGAGATCCCGCTCGACGTGTACATCGAGACCGCCTACAGTCCGCTCGTCACGCGCCCCGCGACGTTCTGGAACGTCGACTTCGCCCTCGGGGCCCGTTACTGGTTTTGAGGCCATGTTCCGCAAGAGCGACACGCACATCCACTTCGTCGGCGTCGGCGGCATCGGCATGAGCGGCATCGCCGAGGTGCTGCTGGATCTCGGCTACCGCGTCACCGGCACCGACCTGGCCGACTCCGACACCACCCGTCGGCTCGCCCAGCGCGGCGCCACCATCCACACCGGGCACGCCGCGGTCCACCTCGGCGACGCCGACGTGGTCGTGGTGTCGTCGGCGGTCGGCCGCGACAACCCCGAGCTCATCGCGGCGCGGCAGCGCAAGATCCCGGTGATCCCACGGGCCGAGATGCTGGCCGAGCTCATGCGCCTCAAGCAGGGCGTGGCCATCGCGGGCAGCCACGGCAAGACCACCACCACCTCGCTCATCGCGTCGATCCTCCACGCCGCGCAGCTCGACCCGACCGTCGTCATCGGCGGCAAGGTCAACGCGCTCGGCTCGAACGCCAAGCTCGGCGCGGGCGAGCTCCTGGTCGCCGAGGCCGACGAGAGCGACGGCTCGTTCCTGGTGCTGACGCCGACCTTCGCGGTCGTGACCAACATCGACAGCGAGCACCTCGACCACTACGGCACCCTCGAAGACGTCGTGCATGCATTCGTCGGCTTCGCCAACCGAGTGCCGTTCTACGGCATGTCGGTGGTCTGCCTCGACGATCCCAACGTCGCGCGCATCCTGCCGCAGCTGGGCAAGCGCACCACGACCTACGGCATCACCCGCACCGACGCCGACTACGTGGCGGCCTCGATCCGCCACGAGGGCCTGGTCACGCACTTCCACGTCATCGTGCGCGGCCGCGACCACGGCGAGTTCACGCTGCGCATGCCCGGCGCGCACAACGTCGCCAACGCCCTCGCCGCGATCGCCATCGCCGACGAGCTCGAGGTGCCGCTCGAGACCACGCGCGCGACCTTGGCCAGCTTCGAGGGCGTGCAGCGCCGCTTCACCGTGCGCGGCGAGGTCCGCGACGTGCTGGTGGTCGACGACTACGGCCACCACCCCACCGAGATCCGCGCGACCTTGGGCGGCGCACGCTCCAGCTTCGGCGGGCGCCGCATCGTCGCTGCGCTTCAGCCCCATCGCTACACCCGCCTGCGTGACAACCTCGAGGGCTTCGTCGCCTGCATGGACGACGCCGACGTCGTGGTCGTGACCGACGTGTACCCGGCCGGTGAGTCACCGATCCCGGGCATCGACGCGGCACGGTTGGTCGAGCTGTTGCGCGCGCGCCGGCCCGACCGCGAGGTCGTGCACGAGCCCGATGTCGCGCTGCTGCCGGCACGGCTGGCCCTGCTGGCGCAGCCCGGCGACCTCGTGCTCACGCTCGGCGCCGGCAACATCACCCGCACCGGCGGCCAGCTCGTCGAGGCGCTCGAGGGTCTGCGCACGCTGCACCCCACCGGAACCGAACGATGAGCCACCACGACACCGACTTCCAGGGCGACGTCCACCAGGCCATCCGCGACGCGATCGAGGCCGCCATCCCCGGCGCGCTCGTGGCCGTCGGCGGCAGCGGCGGCCACTACACCATCGAGGTCACCTCACCGGTGTTCGAGGGCAAGAACATGCTGCAGAGCCAGCGCTTGGTGCTCGGCGCCATCGCCCCGCTGATGAAGGGCGACCGCGCGCCGGTGCACGCGGTCGACAGCCTGCGCACCCACGCGAGCTAGCCCCGTGCACGGCCCCATCGGGGTTGCATCGTGCGGCGCCGCCGCCCACGATCCCCAGGGGTCGCCCGTGCACCGGCTCGCGCTCGTCATCACCCTCGTGCTGCCTGCGTGTGGCCGCGGACCGCTGTGGTTCTTCGGCGACGACGGGCCCATCGACACGCCACGCGGCGAGTGCGACGAGGCCGACTTCCTCTTCGTGATCGACGACTCGCCCAGCATGCAGGTCCACCAGCGCGACCTCGCCGACAACGTGCCCGCGTTCCTCGACGGCGTCGAACGTGCGCTCGCCAGTGGCACCGACCTGCACGTCGGCGTGACCACGACCGATCCGTACTACGGCAACACCGGCGCATGCCGGACCCTCGGCGGGCTGGTCTCGGCGACCGTGGGCGCCAACTCGAGCAACTCCGCGTGCGGTCCGTTCGCCGCGGGCGGCAACTACATGACCGAGGACGACCCGCTGGCCGAGGCCTTCGCGTGCGCGGCCAAGGTCGGCACCCTCGGTGACGACACCGAGCGCCCGCTCGCGAGTGCGCTCGCAGCCCTCGACGCCAACGGTGACGCGGCGACTTGCAACGCGGGCTTCCTGCGCGACGACGCGCTGTTGGTGCTGGTCCTGCTCACCGACGAGGGCGATCAGTCCAAGGGTGATCCGTCGGGCCTGGCCCGCCAGCTCGCGACCATGAAGGGCGACAACGAGGAGGCGGTGGTGGTCGTGACCCTCGCCGACGCCGGGTGCGCCGTGGGCGAGCCTCCCTGCTTCGACTGGCGCCTGAAGCAGTTCACCCAGGCGTTCGCGCACGGCTTCCTGGGTTCGATCGACGACGACTACGCCGAGCAATTCGACGCTGCCGTCGACATCGTCGCCGACGTGTGCGGGGCCGAGGGATGACGCCGCTCGGTCACGCGGGGCTCGGCGTGGTGCTGGCCCATGTCGATCGTCGCCTGCCGCTGGCGGCGGTGGTGGTCGGCGCGGTCTTGCCGGACATCGACTTCGCGCTGGTGTGGGCGCCACAGTTCAACGCATGGCACCGCGTCGTCACGCACAACCTCGTGTTCGTGGCTGCAACGTCGCTCGTTGTCGGCGTGCTGTGGTCGCGAGAGCATCGCGCGGCGCGGTGGACCTACGTCCTGGCGCTCGCGCTCGGCGGGCTCTCGCACCTGCTGGTCGACGCTTGCCTCGACGCCAACGCCAGCAACGGCATCGGCGTCGCCATCGGGTGGCCCTTTCGCGACGCGATGTGGTCGCCGTTCAATCTGCTCGACCCGGCGCCCGGGGGACCCGGCTGGGGCGATCCGACGACCGCACTGCTCGGCGCGTTGCGGGGCCTGGCATGGGAGCTGCCGGGGATCGTGCTCGCAGCGGTGCTGCTATGGCGGCGCGTCCGTGCGCGCCGTGCTCGGGCATGATGCCGCCCATGACCTGCTCGTCCCGTCGGTTGTGCGCGATCGTGTGGCTGTGGACCGGCTGCGCCGGCGGTGAGACCGGCAGCACCGCGACCGACTTCGCCGATGGCAGCGACGGTGCCGGCACCACGCTCGGCAACACCACCGCCACGACGACCGCGTCGACGACGACCACATCGGACGCATCGACGACCGACGTCGATGGCAGCGGCTCGGGCTCCGGCGGCCCGGATGTCGGCGGCGGCTGCGAGCCCGGCGCGATGGACTGCCCCTGCGACGGCGGCACGTGCATGCGCGGGCTGACCTGCGAGGCCGAGGTTTGCACACCGACCGTCCAGTGCGACGACGACCCCAACGAGCCCAATGACGGCTTCGGTGCCGCGACGATGCTCGGCAGCATCACCGACGACGACACCGAGACGCTGCCGTTCGCCGGCGTGCTCGACCACGCCGACGACGAGGACTGGTTCCGCTACGACGGCTCCGACGTGCTCGGCGAGACCGTCGACCCCGGGCGCACCTTGATGGTCGACGGCGGTGGACTCGAGCTGTGCAAGTTCTTCCAGTGCAATGCTGGCGAGGCGCAGGTCGTGTGCCCCGACGGCACCCGCGGGGTGCTCGAGAGCAACGTGCACGGCTGTTGCTCGCCGAATGCACTCAGCTTCGGCGACAGCGACGTCGAGTGCATCGGTGGAGCGTTCGACACCGGCGGCACGGTGTGGATCGCGTTGCGCGGCGCCGGTGCGCAGTGCGTCGGCTACTCGGGTGTCGCGCACTTCTGATTGTCGGCACCCTCGCAGCGGGTCGCCGCCAGCATGCCGCAGGCCGCGTGCCGGGCGGAGCCGCCGGAGTAACGCCGCACGAACGGGATGTCCGCGGCACGCAACGCATCGAGCAGTCGCCCGCGCGCGAGGTCGTCCGCGCGGCGATAGCCGTCGGCGCGCGCGTCGTTGACGTCGATCAGGTTGAGCGCGATCGGGACCCCGGCGAACAGCTCGCGCACGCGGGCGACCTCGTCGGGCCGGTCGTTGATGCCGGCGATCAGCACCCACGCGAGCGTCACCCGACCGCCGCGGGCGACCTGGTGCGCGCGCAGGGCCGCGGCGAGCTCGTCGAGACCGAAGCGCGAGGCCACCGGCAGCAAGCGGCGGCGGTGCACCGGGTCGGTCGTGGTGAGCGAGACGATGAGCCGGAACGGCTGACGATCGGCGGTGTAGCGGCGGATCTGCGGCACGAGCCCGACCGTCGAGATCGTGATCGCGTCGCCGGCGATCGAGCCGCCACATGGATCACGCAGGCGATGGCCGGCGCGCATGACCTCGTCGTAGTTGTGCAACGGCTCGCCCTGACCCTGGAACACCGCCCCGGTCACGCGTCCGGGCGCCTCGTCGCGCACCGCCACGAACGCCGCGAGGATCTCCCATGCCGCGAGGTTGCGGCGCAGCCCCAGGCGCCCGGTCGCACAGAAGTCGCAGCCCATCGCGCAGCCGACCTGCGACGACAGACACACGCTGAAGCGACCGGGCTGGTGCAGGGGGATGCGCACCGCCTCGAAGCGGGCGCCGTCGGGGGCGCGAAGCAGGTACTTCACGAAGCCATCGCTGGGATCGACGGCGCGCTCTTCGATCACGAGGCGATCGTGGCGCACGATCGCAGCGATGCGCTCACGGGTCACGCGACCGACGGTCTCGCGGGGCCGCTTGGCATCCGGGCGTGCCCACGCATCGACGAGGATGCGCCGCGCCTGTGCGATCGGCAGCGTGATCCCATGACGTTGGGCGTGCTCGACCAGCTCCTCGGGGGAGAACGCGAGCACGTGGGGCGCGTGGGGCTCGGTCATGCGAGTGCGGCCTGCCATCGATCGCCGACGGCGGCGCAGCATAGCGCGAGGCGCCGCGCTCGCACCCACGCGCGCGCCCGCGTGGGTCGACCGGCAGCTACCGATCCACGTCGGCCGCCGCACGCAGGCGCAGCACCCCGCGGTCGGCCCCGGCAGCGCCACCCACGCGCAGCACCGCACCGCAGCGCGCGTCGAACGGCCCGACCACCTTCGCCATCGCCTTGGCGACGCACGCGTCGACCTTCTTGCTGGCGCCACCATCGACGGCGAGGCTCCGCACGCGACCACCGTCGAACGTCCAGTGCACGATCACGGCGTCACCGGCGGGCGCGCAGCGATCGAACGCAGCATCCTGCTTGGCGAGGCTGCCGATCAACACCAGCGTGCCCATGAGCGGCGCGCGCTCGATGGCACAGACGAGCTCGGCAACCTCGAGGCCGTCGGCCTCGATGCCGCCCACCGTGAGCGTGGCGCCCTCGACTTGCACGAGCGCGGGCGCGGCCGCCGGTGCATCCGCAGCAGCGGGTGAGGCGTCGGCCGCGGGCGGTGCCTCGGGTTCGTCCGCCGTGCGAGCCTCGGGGCCCGCGTCGACGGCTGCGTCGTGGTGCGCCTGGGCCGGCGCCTCGGCGTTGGGCGACGGCGGCGGCGCATCGGCATCCGCTTGCGCATGTGCAGGCGTCGACGCGGGCGGTGCGGTCTCGAGATCGCGATGACATGCGCTGCCGAGCAGGCAGATCGAGAGCCAAGCGGACATCGGCATGCACGAGCGGACTGATTTCGTCATGCTCCGTTGGTCGCGCGGCCACGTCGGCGGACCGCCGTCGCGACCACGGCCGTGATGCCGCGCATGCAACGGCGCGCGGCGGTGCAACCGAAGGCACGCGCCGCCCGTCGCCCGTCACCACTCCTTCTCGTCGAAGCCGCACAGCCCGGCGTAGTGCGCGGCTGCGTCCTCGAGGAACAGCGCCCGCGTGATCGCACCGACCAGTCGCTGCACCGAGTACTTCATGCCCGAGATGCTCGCGCCACCGAAGCCGAGGCTCAGCAGGCCACCGAAGGTGTAGTTGTGGATCTGCGTCACCCACGGCGCGGCGCCGGGCTGCTTCTCGATGAACTCGAAGCCGGCGCCGAGATACGGGTGCCGCGCGAGGTCGTCGTGGGCCTCGTCGGCCGGCGGCTGGTAGCGATCGCGCCACAGCGCGACGTGGGGCGAGAGCGCGGCCAGCTCGGGGCGCCGCGCGAGGTCGGTGACGAAGCCGGTACCGACGATCACGAAGTCGACCTCGTCGATGCCACCCGGCGTGGTGATCGCGATGGCGTCGCCGCGGACCTGCACGTCGGTCCACGGGCTGCCGGGGTGCATGGTGAAGCCGGCGAACGCGGTCGCGCGGCGCATGGTGTCGGCGGGCGGCAGCTGGCCCATCCGCAGGATCTGCCGCACGAACCGCCACTTGTCGGGGTCGGGCAGGTCGGCCATGTGCTTGAGGAAGCCGACGAACTCGGCCCAGCGGTAGGGGTTCACGTCGACCAACCGCTGGCGTCGGAAGTAGAGGTCGACCCGCGCAGCGCCGTGCTCGAGCGCGACCGCGGCGTTGTCGAACGCCGAGGCGCCGGCGCCGAGCACCGCGATCCGACGCCCGCGCAGCGCGTCGAAGTCGATCGCGTCGCGGGTGTGGGCCCACTGCGATCGCGGCAGACGATCGCGGATCATCGCCGGCACGTCCCACGCGCCCGAGCCGTCGATGCCGGTCGCGAGCACCACCCGGCGCGCGAAGATCCGCTGCGCGGTGCCGGCATGGTCGGCATCGATGGCGATGACGCCGGGCTCCGCGGGACCGATCGCGGTCACGGTCGTGTCGGCCTGGACGTCGAGCCCGAGCACCCGGCGGTACCACGCCAGGTACGCGGCCCAGGTCTCCTTGGGCACCAGCCCCATGCCGCCCCAGCTGCCGGGCCCGTGCTGGGCCTCGAACCACGCCTGGATCGTCAGGCTCGCGATGCCGAGATCGGGACCTGTGAGGTACTTCGGCGTGCGCAGGGTGTTCATGCGCGCGAAGTTCAGCCACGGCCCTGCGCGATCGAGCGGGCGGTCGTCGAACACCCGCACACGCTCGACCTTCTCGCGCGCGAGCGCGAACGCGGTGACGAGCCCGCCCTGCCCGCCGCCGATGATGGCGACGTCGAGCACCGGATCGCCGGCAGCCGTGCTTCGCGGCTGCAGCCACGGCCGGCGCGGGTAGTCGAGCAGCTCGAGGTCGCGGGCCAGGGTGGCCTCGAGCCCCGCGAGTCCGGGATTCGAGCTGCTCATGCGGGATCCAGTCGTGGTCGCAAGCGAGGGCGATCGTCGCACCTGCGCAGCGCTGCACGCAAGTCGCGACGCGCCCGCTATGTCAGCGCGAGCACGCGACGGAAGAACGCCAGCTCCGCGGCCCAGCCATCGACGATGTTCTCGGCGCGGCGAAAGCCGTGGCCCTCACCCTCGTAGCGACGGTACTCGACCTCGACGCCGCGAGCCCGCAGCGCGGCGACCATCGACTCGGTCTGCGACGGTGGCACCGCGAGGTCGTCGCTGCCCTGGAAGAAGATGACGGGCACCGTGATGCGATCGGCGGAAAACAGCGGCGAGCGTGCGCGCCACACCGGCCGCGGGTCGTCGTGCACGCCGAAGAGAAAGCGATCGTAGTGGGCCTCGAACTTGTGGGTGTCGCGGACCAACGACTCGACGTCGCTCACACCATAGAGGCTGGCACCGGCCGCGAAGACCTGGTGGAACGCCAGCGCAGCGAGCACGGTGAAGCCCCCGGCACTGGCCCCCCGGATGACCATGCGACGGGCATCGACGACCCCGGTGGTGGCGAGGTGTCGTGCACCCGCGACGCAGTCGTCGACGTCGCGCACGCCCCAGTGGCCCCGCAGGCGCTCGCGGTAGGCCCGCCCGAAGCCGGTGCTGCCGCGGTAGTTCACGTCGAGCACTGCGAAGCCGCGCGTGGTCCAGAACTGCACCGCGAGCTGGCCCTGGGCGATCGCACCGCCGGTGGGGCCGCCATGGGCCATCACCACCAGCGGCGGTCGCGTGTCGTCGGGGCCGTGCACGTCCGGGTGATGCGGCAGGTACAGCCAGCCGTGGGCGGTGTCGCCATCGGTCGTCTCGAACGCGATCGCCTGCGGCTGCGACCACCAAGGCGGCGGCAGCACGGCCTCGATGCCGGTGTCGATCGTGGCCACGCACGCACCCCCGCGATCGAGCACCTGCAGCGCGGTGCCGCGGCCGTCCCAGCCCTGTAGCACCGCGATGCGCCCATCCGCAGCGACCAGGTGGCCGATCGTCCGCGGGCGATCGGCGATCGTCGTGAGCCCGCCGTCGCGCAGATCGATTCGCACCACGCTCGAGATCCCGCGATGCACCGCGGCCGCGACCGCGGTGTCGTCGTCGAGCAGGGCCCACGTGCGCAGGCCGACGTTCCACATCGCCGCGCCCAGCTCGAGCTCGCGGCGCGCGTCGGCGTCGCGCACGACCGCGTGGCGCGAGCCGTCGTCGTCGAAGCGCCACAGCGTCCACGCCCCCTCGGGCTCCCATAGCGCGAACAATCGGCCACGGCGATCGAAGGCGGGCTGCTGCGCCGACGCGTCGGCATCCCCCACGACGTGCCGCGCCCCCCGGGGCCGACCGTCGTCACCGAGCGCCGCACGCCACACCGCACCGGCGTCCCACGGCATGTCGGGGTGCTGCCACTGCAGCCAGGCCAGCTGCGTGCCGTCGTCGGAGAGCACCGGCGACGCGTAGAAGTCGGCGCCCTCGCAGAGCACGGTGACGGCGCCGTCGTCGAGGTCGATCGCGACGAGCGCCGCGTGGGGATGGGTGCCGGGCTGCGTGCGCTCGCCGACCGCGAGCACGCGAGCGCGCCCGCGATCGAAGACCGGCTCGGCGAAGCGCCACGGACCTGCGACCGTGATCGCCGTCATCGCCGTGGTCGTTGCATCGGCACCACGCCACCACAGCCGGCCGTCGCGGCGGTCGCCGAACACCAACGCGTCGCCGCACTCGACCCACGCGCGCCCGCCGTACTCGTGCACCCGCGTCCCCACGTCCCATGGCGCCGGCACCAGATCCTCGACACCGCCGTCGTCCCTTCGACGGCAAAGTGTGGTCCGGCCGCCCTCGTCGGGGCGCGACTCGCAGTAGATCAGCGCGCCGTCGACCCATCGCGGCGCCGCCAAGCGGCGCGCCCCCGCGGCCATGCGCTCGGGCGTCAGCGGCGAGTCCCAGGTGCCCCATGGTGCGCGCGTGGTCATGCTCGCGGCGAGCATACGACGGCGCACCGACCCCTGCTCCAGCGCCACCAGAGCGGCCAGAGCGGCCATCGCCATCGTTCGCGAGCGCACCGCTCGCTGCGATCGTTGCACTTGCCCGTCGCCCGCGCCACGCATACCGTTTGCGGCGATGGCCGGACCGCTGCGTTTCCTGTTCGTCGGACAATTCACCGCGCAGCCCAGCGGCGAGCGCGTCACCGTCTCGGGCGAGCGCATGGCCGACGTGATGGCACGCCTGAAGCTGCGGACCGCGGTGGTGGTGGCCGACCGGCTCGGCAACGCCGGCCAGCGCACCTACGAGCTGCAGCTCGGCAGCGCGCGGGCGCTGCGGGTGGCGGACGTGATCGCCGATCATCAACCCTTGGCGGCGCTCGCCGAGATTGCGACCGCGTTGGTCCGTCCGGGCAACGCGATCTCGATCGACGACGCGATCGCACGCGTCGAGCAGGTCGTCGGCGCCGGCCCGCTCTCGCGCGCCCTCGCGGCGCTGCAGCAGCCGCCGACCCCGGCGGCGACGACCGCCGCCCCCTCGACCGCCCAGGCCGCGCCCTCACCGGCCGCCCCGGCGGCGGTCGCCGACGGCATCGACGGCATCTTCGCGCAGGCCGACGTGCCGCAGGGCGACGACGTCGTGCGGGCGGCGAAGACCGGGCTCGATGCGTTCATCGGCGCGATGCGAGGCGGTCGCGAGAAGGCGCCCGCCAGTCGCAGCGACGAGCAGCGGCGACGCGCGTCGTCGCTGGTGTCGGACGCGGTCGAGGCCACCGCCGCCGATCTGCTTTCGCAGGATCCGGTCGCGGCGCTCGAGGCCAACTGGCGCGGGCTCAAGCTCGTGCTCGGCGAGTCGCCCGGGCACTCGCGGCTCGCGGTCGAGCTGCTCGACGCCAGCGGCGACGCGATCGCCGACGCGCTGTCGCGGGTGCTCGACGGTGAGCTGGTGCCCGACGCGATCTTCGTCACCGAAGCGTTCGCCGACCCGGCGACCATGGCGAGCCTCGCGGCGCGAGGCGCCGACGCCTCGGTGCCGATCATCGTCACACTCGATCCCGAGGCGCTCGAGGCCGGCGAGCTGCCGATGCAGGCCTGGAGCGAGCTGCGTCGAACCGCCGCCGCCGCGTGGCTGTGCGCCGCGACCAACGATCTCGTGGCCACCTACGAGGCCACGCGGGTGGGCCCGCGGGTCGCCTTCGCCGCGCCGGTGTTCGCGTTGGCGGCGATGCTCGCCGCCTCGCTGCGACGCGACGGCACCTTCGGCGACGCATTCGGGCGCGCGGGTGCGATCGCATCGCCGGCCTCGCGCCCCCTGGGTGATCGCCGCGCGGGCACCCGCAACATCCCGACGCGCGCCGAGATGACGCCCGAGCCCATGCGCCAGATGGCCGATGTCGGCGTCGTCGTGCTGGGCAGCGAGCCCGGCGGCGAGCGCTTGATCGCGATCGGCGCTCCGATGGTCGCGTCCGCCGACGGCCCGACCCTCGCGGGGCGGATCCTCGTGGGACGCGCCGTACGGGCAGCGATCTCCGCCCGGGACGGCGTGAGCCACGGGGCCGGCGACGACGAGCTGGCACCGGAGCTCGCCCGGGCCGCGGCCACGATCCTCCCGGACGGACCCCCGGGTACCTGTGTGCTGCGAGGTCGCAGCCAGGGCAACGGCTTCGCGATCACGGCGGAGTTCAGACCCCACGCGGTGGGTCGGGCGTTCAGCGTCGCATTCGCGATCTGAATTTAAGCGCGGTTTCGCCGACCCTTCCCCCGAATCGCCCGGGCCATCGGCGGGGAATTTGGCTATGCTGAGCAGCCCCGATGAGTGATCCACACGCAGGCGGGATGTGGCAGCGCCCCGAGGACCTCGTCGGGACCGTTCTCAACGATCGGTTCCGCGTCCTCAAGATGATCGGCGACGGCGGCATGGGCTCGGTGTACCTCGCCGAGCACGTCACGCTGCGCAAGAAGGTCGCGCTCAAGGTCCTGAAGCAGGAGCTCTGCCGCGAGCAGACCCACGTCGATCGCTTCCTGCAGGAGGCCCGCGCGGCCTCGATGATCGCCCACGAGAACGTCGTCGACATCGTCGACTTCGGACCGGTGCCGGGCGGCTCGGTGTTCTTCGCGATGGAGTACCTCGAGGGCGAAGACCTCGCGGTGGTGCTGCGTCGCGAGCGTCGCTTCCCGTGGCAGCGCTCGCGCGAGCTGATGCTGCAGATCGTCCGCGCGCTCAAGGCCGCCCACGCCCGCGGCATCATCCATCGCGACCTCAAGCCCGCGAACTGCTTCCTCTGCAAGCGTTCCGACGGCCGCGATTTCATCAAGCTGCTCGACTTCGGCATCGCCAAGGTCACCGACGAGTCGGGCGAGAGCGGCGGCCTCACGCGCACCGGCGCGGTGTTCGGCACCGCGAAGTACATGGCGCCCGAGCAGGCGATGGGCGACCCCGCCGACGCCCGCACCGACGTCTACGCCGCGGCGATCTGCCTCTACGAGTTCCTCACCGGGCAGGTGCCGTTCGACGGCGACAACTTCATGCGCGTGCTCAGTCGCCACCTGACCGAGCCGCTCACGTTGCCGTCGACGATGGCCCCCGACGCCGCAATCTCGCCGATGGTCGAGGCGGTGATCGTCAAGGCGCTGAGCAAGCGCCCCGACGACCGCTACCAGTCCATGACCGAGCTCGAGCAGGCCATCATGGCGATCGGCCCCGACGGCCGACTGCTCGGTGGCCACGACGTCGGACCCCCGCTGGTCGGTCGCGGTCAGACCCAGATGGCCGACGACGGCCCCGGCTCCACCATGTGGATGCCCAACGCCGGGCCGCCGCAGCAGGCCGCCGGTCGCCCGACCAGCCAGCCACCGGCGCGCGGCGGCACCGTGATGCTCGACCCCAACGCGGCGCACGAGCAGATGGAGCCGGGCGGCACCGTGCGACTGGGCGCCGAGTGGGGCACCACCAACACCCCGCCGCCGATGGTGCACGCCAAGCCCGAGGCGACGTTCATGATGGACGGCATGGGCCAGGACGTGCTGCCGCAGGGCGGTGGTGCGGCCGTGGTCACACGCAACCCGCCGGTGGGCACCTACCCGCCGCCGCGCGGCGGTGCAGCGCCGTCGACCCACCCCGGTCGCGGGCCCGAGACCCGGCCACCGACCTTCGCGCCGGATCACACGCGCAACCCCGACGCGACCGTGTTCGCGGTCGAGAAGCGCTCGAAGGCCGGCTTCATCGCGCTGCTCGTCGTCGGTGCGATCGCGGCGGTCGGCGGCGGTGGCCTGTTCGCCTACGCCATGATCGGTGGCGACGACGACAAGCCCAAGGACAAGGACCCGGTGGTCGTCGCGGACACGGGCAAGGACGGCAGCGAGGGCACCAAGCCGTCCGGCGATCCTGGGACCACGAAGCAGCCCGAGCCCAGTGGACCGAAGCTCGGCGAGGTCGATCCGCCCAAGCAGCCCGAGCCCGAGACCCCCAAGCAGCCCGAGCCCGAGATTCCCAAGCAGCCCGAGCCCGAGACCCCCAAGCAGCCCGAGCCCGAGACCCCCAAGCAGCCCGAGCCCCAGACCCCGAAGCCGAAGAACCCGCCGCCCCACAAGGACGAGGTCAAGAAGTCCCTCACCGACGAGGACATCTCGAAGGGCATCGGCAAGGCGGTCGGCGCGGTCAGTGCGTGCAAGGGCCCGCTGCCGATCAAGATCAGCGTCCGCTACAAGATCACCGCCGACGGCCGCGCCAAGGTGAGCTCGGTCGAGAAGAGCGGCGGTGGCCTGCTCTCCGACGAGACCAAGGAGTGCGTGAAGCGGGCGGTCGAGAACAAGGCGAAGTTCCCCAAGCACGAGGACCTCAAGCTGTCTTCGTTCACCTTCTAGTTCGCGCGTGGGACCGATCCGGCGCCGCGCGGCCCCCCCTTGGGCGAGCGACGATGTTCAGCCTCCGCGTCACCGCGCCTGACGGCACCAGTCACACCCACGCGCTCCCGAGCGCGCAGGTTGGCGTTGGGCGTGATCCCACCAACGCGATCGTGCTCGAGGGCGTGGGGGTCTCGTCGTTCCACTGCATGATCGAGCTCCAGGCCGGCGTGGTGCTGCTCAAGGAGCGCGGCAGTCGCAACGGCACCTGGTTGAACGGCAAGCGCCTCGAGGAGCCCACACGACTCGGCGAGGACGACCGCTTCTACGTGGGCCCGTTCCTGCTGCAGCTGACGCGGATGGCCCCGGTGCCCGAAGCGCGTCCCGAGCCAGAGATCGACTTCTCGGGCAGCGGACCGATCCTGCGCGCCTCGGCGCCCCACCGGCGCTGGCGTGACACCCAGGCCAAGCTCGAGCGCTACGCCGAGCAGTGGGATCGCGAGGACCGAGCGCCGCGGCTGCTGCTGCGCGACGCCGAGCTGCGTGGGGCCAAGCGATGGCTGGCCTCGCCGCCGCCCTCGCCCGCCGACGACGCCGGACGCCTGGTGCGGGAGTTCATCGACGCCAGCGCGAAGGCGGCGGCGCGGCGCGGCGTGATGACGGCGGTGCTCGCGGTTGCGGGCGGTGCGGTGGTGCTCGCTGGCGCAGCGGCGGCGATCGTGTTCTGGCCCGCGCCCGACCCCGACGCCGCGCCCACGGCGGACTCGGGTGGTGCCGCCGCGACCGAGGGCGGCCAGGACGAGCGCGATACGCCCGTGCGCGACGACGACGACGACGACGACCGCCCCGACGACGACGACGACGACGGCGACGACGGCGACGCGACCCCGGCGACCGACAGCGACGACAGCGCGGTCAACGGACCGATCGTGCACAAGGTGATCCCGAACGAGACGCTCGACGACATCGCGAAGCGCTATGGCGTTCGCGAAGACGACATCGTGCGATGGAACCTCATCAACCGCGACGCGCGGCTGGTCGAGGGCACGGAGCTGCGCATCGAGAGCCCGACGCTGCGCCCGCTGCCGCAGCAGCGCATCGAGTACGAGGTCGAGCCCGGCGAAGGCTGGGTCGCGCTGGCCGAGCGCTTCGGCATCGAGATCTCGAAGCTGCGCAGCTACAACCCCGAGCTCGAAGAGGTCGCGCCCGGCAAGACCATCGTGGTGTGGATCGACCCGAAGCCGTACAAGCCCCGCGAGCCGCGGCAGCCGATCGCCACCCTCACGCTCCCGGAGACGGCGCAGTCGATCGGTTCACCCAACGATGGCCGGCTCGAGAACGGCATCCAGCTGCCGGACAACGACGCGTACACCCGCAAGGCACCGAGCATCATGTACGGCGCGGCGTACATGATCCAGAACCTGCACAAGGCGATCGTCACGTTCCGCCAGGACGTCGATTTCGATGGTGTCGTGATCGTCGCCGACATGAGCAAGAAGCTCGGCGGCCACTTCGACCCGCACAAGTCCCACCAGGCCGGCCGTGACGTCGACATCTGGTTGCCGACGCTCAAGGGCGTGTACAAGAAGAAGTACCTCGGCGACGGCCGCCGCGAGACCGAGCGTCGCGCGATGTGGTACGAGGTCGATTGGTACGCGACCTGGGGCCTCGCGCGCGCGCTGATCCAGACCGGCTCCGTCGAGGCCATCTTCCTCGACCTGCGGCTACAGCCGTACGTCTACAACGCGGCCAAGAACATGGGCGCCACGAAGGAAGAGCTCGACGCGTGGATTCAGTACCCGCGCAAGCACCCGGCGGGCATCCTCACCCACTCGGCCGATCACCTCTCGCACATCCACGTGCGCTTCAAGTGCGCGCCGTACGAGACGCAGTGCAAGGGTCACCGCGGCCCGCCGGGCGACTGACCCGCGCGGGACTCGGGCTCGATGAGCCGCTGCACGAGCGCGCGACACTCGAAGCGGAGGTCGTCCTCGTCGTCACCCGCCGCCTCGGCCAGACGCAGCGCGTCGCCGGCGAGTCTGCGGGCGCGCGCGGGGTCGACCTCTCGCAGCGCCAGCGCGAGGTCGCGGCGCCGGATCGCTTGGTTGCGCGGGGTGTCGTAGGAGGGCTCGGCAGCGAGCGCGAGCTCGAGCACCTCGCGCGCCGGCGCCAGCTCCCCCTGCCGCACCAGCACGGCGCCGAGCTCCGATCGCACCGTCACCAGGCTCTCGCCTGGTAACCCGGCAGCTTCGCGTGCGGCGATCGCCAGCTCGAAGTGGCGGCGCGCGGCCGCGTCGTCGACGAACGCCAGCGACATCCCGGCGTTGATGTGGATGGTGGCGACGTCGAGCGGCGAGAAATCGCCGCGCTGCTCGACGGCCCGCAGCGCGACCTCGAAGTACGGCGCGGCCTGAGCCGCTTCGCCAGCGTCGATGTACGACGCACCGAGGTTCACGCTGGCGGTGATGCAGCCGTCGGACAGCGGACCCGACGTGCGCAGGAAGATGTCGTGGGCCTCGCGGAGCAGCGCGCGCCCCGACTCGAGCTCGCCGCGGGAGTTGCGAACGGTGCCGAGCATCAACATCGCGCCGGCGGTCTCGGGGTGCTCCGATCCGAACAGCGTGCGCAGGCCGTCGAGCGCGAGCTCGCAGTGCGGCTGCGCGGCTCGGGGCTCGCCGTTGGAGTCGAGGATGATGCACAGCTGTTGGTGGGCGACCGCCGTCAGCGGGTGGCCCTCGCCGGCGGTCGCGACCGCCACCTCGACGGCCGTGCGCGCGTGCCCGGTGGCCTCGTCGGCGCGCCCCAGGGCATCGAGTGCACGGGCGATCTCCATCTCGGGCTCGACCATGTCCTGGCACGGCGTGTCGCAGCGCTGCGCGACGCGGGCGCGCACCCCCTCGAAGAGTCGCAGCGACTGCGCCGGCTCACCGACCGCCTTCGCGACGATCGCCATTGCGCGCTCCGCCGACTCGAGCTCGATCGGATCGCCGGTCTTGCGCGCCTCGGCGAACGCTCGCCGCACCCACTGCTCGGCGGCCTCGGCATCGCCGAAGCGCTGGGCCACGAGCGGCGCCAACGCAACCGCGGCCGCGCCCGCGAGGGTCGGATCGCCGGCGGCTTCGGCGGCCTCGTACACCGCGATCGCCCCATCGCGCGCGCGATCGAAGGGGCCGAGCTCGGCGTAGACCCGCGCGCGCAGCAGATCGGTGGCCAGTCGCAGCGGCTCGTGATCGATGTCGGCGGCGGCGACTTCGTCGATGGCCGCGAGCGCGCTCGAGAAATCCCCTGCCGCCAGCGCGTGCTCGCCTTGCGCGAGCCGTGCCTCGGCCTGCTCGACCGCATCGCGCAGCGACGCCGGCACCGGTGGTCGACTCGACGCGAGCACCTCGGCGCGACGGCACGAGCTCGGATCGGGCAGGCGCTCGGCCCGATCGAGCAGGTCGGGGATGCCATCGAGGTGCACGCGCGGCACCGCCTCGGCGACAGCGGTCGCCGACGCCAGCACCCGCGCCAGACAGCGCGCCCGCGGCGAGCTGGCCGCGACGTGCTCGACGCGGCAGCTCTGCTCGTGCTCGCGGGCCCAGCTGCGCGCGAAGGTACCGAGCGCGCGATCGATGCGCTGCCACGACGCGCTCTCGAGCTCGCCGCCGATCGCCGCGAAGCCATCGGCGGCCGCGCTGCGCTGAGGCGCACTCCACAGCGCAGCCCCGTTCGCGCCCTCGGCCTCGCAGGTGTCCGCCGATGCCGGCGTGCCGATCGCGAGCACGCCGATCGCGAGCGCCCCGACCCCTGCGCCCACGAGTCCGAGTCGCCGTCGACGGCCGCGCAGGACCCCGCGCAGCTCGACCAACAGGGCCTCGAGTGTGGGCCAGCGTTGCTCGGGCTCGGCCCCGAGTCCGCGCGCGAGGATGCCGTGCAGCGCCCTCGGCGTGCCCTTCGCGGTCGCCGGTCGCGGCGGCGGCCAGGGCCCCTCGGCGACGCCCAGCACCGCCGCGCGTCCGCCCGGACGCTGCCCCCAGAGCAGCTCCCACAGCGCGACGCAGAACGCGAACTGATCCGCACGTGCATCGATGGGCCCCGAGCCGAGCTGCTCGGGTGCCATGTACGCCGGCGTGCCGACGTACGCGTCGGTGCCTTCGGTCGACCCCGACGACGCGTCCTCGAGGCCGGGCGCCGGTGGCCACGGCGTGACGCCGTCGGCCAGCGCGCGCGCGATGCCGAAGTCGATGAGCACCACGCGGCCGTCGTCGCCGACCACGACGTTCTCGGGCTTGACGTCGCGGTGGACCAAGCCAGCACCGTGCACCGCGGCGAGGCCGGCACCGATCTCGAGGAAGCACGACAGCGTCTCGCGCCAGCCGGGGCGGCGGCGCTCGTGCCACTGCCGCAGGGTCTCGCCGCGGATCATCTCCATCACGATGAAGACGCGGTCGCCGGCGACGCCGACGTCGTAGATGGCGACGACGTTGGGGTGGTTCACGCGCGCGTTGGCGCGCGCCTCACGGATGACGCGGGCCTGTAGCTGCGGGCGATTGGCCTCGATCAGCTTGAGCGCGACGTCGCGACCGAGCACGGGATCGTGGGCCACCGCCACCGTGCCCATGCCGCCCTGACCGAGCCGCTCGCGCCACTCGTAGCGACCGAACGATGCCGGCGCGACCGTCTCGCCGAAGAGCCGCGCGCGCACCACCGCTCGCGCCACACTGCCGTGCCAGGTGACGTGCTGGGCGACCGCCGTGATCTCCTCCGCTGGCGTCGACTCCACTGGGGTCTGCTCGGCCATGCCGCGCCCGCGATCATGCCACCGCTGACGCACCAGGTGCGCCGCGGTTGGGACGCCCCGGCGGCTAGTCGACGTCGACGAGGGCGTAGGCGTAGATGCCGCGGGGATCGTCGAGCACCGTGAAGATCCGAGCCTGCTCGTCGAACTCCCGCAGCACGCGACCGAGCGCGGGCCCGGCCAGGCCGTCCCCCATTCCGAGCGATGCCGCCGCACCGCCCAGCATCTGCTTGACCACGCGATCCTTGAAGTCGAGCTCCTTCTCGACGTACTCGACCGCGTAGTCGCTGCCGAGCCCGCCGCGCTCCGCCGCCGCGGCGATCGCCTCCTTCAGGCCACCGAGCTGATCGACCAGCCCCGCCGCGAGCGCGTCCTCGCCACTCCACACACGCCCCTGCGCCACCGCGTCGACCTGCTCGGTCGTCATGCCGCGGGCGTTGGCGACCCGCTCGAGGAACTCGCGGTAGCCGTGCTCGATGCCGCTCTGGATCGTTCGCGCGAGCGCCGGGTCGAGCGCGCGGTTGGGGTTGGGATCGGCGAACGCGGTCGACGACACGCCGTCGACGTGCACGCCGAGGTGGTTCGCGAGTGGCTTGTCGAAGGTGGGGAACATGCCGAAGATGCCGATCGAGCCCGTGATCGTGGTCGGGCTGGCCCAGATCTCGTCGGCTGCGGTGCTGATCCAGTAGCCGCCCGAAGCTGCGACCGAGCCCATCGAGACCACCACCGGCTTGCCGGCGGCCCGTGCGAGCTCGAACTCGCGGCGGATCACCTCGGAGGCAAACGCACTCCCGCCGCCGGAGTCGACCCGCAGCACCAGCGCCTTCACGTGCTCGTCGAGCCGCGCCTTGCGGACCAGCTTCGCGGTCGAGTCGCCGCCGATGGTCCCGGCCGGCTGGTCGCCATCGGTGATGACCCCGCGCGCCACGATCACCGCCACGCGATCGCCGTGCTGCTTGCGGGGCGACTCGCCACGCACGAACTCGAGGTAGGTGTCGGCATCGACGTGGTGGAAGTCGTGGGTCTTGGGCTCCTCGCCGACCAGCTCGACCAGGCGATCGCGCACGAGGTCGCGGCCACCGACGTGGTCGACGAGCCCGGCCGAGACCGCAGCGGCGGCCGAATCACCGCTGGCCGCGATCACGCGCTCGTCGAAGTGCTCGGCGTAGGCCAACAGGTCGGCCGCGGCGATGCCACGGGCCGCGGCGACGTCGGCGATCCATGCCCGCCACAGATCCCCCATCCATGCCAGGTCGGCCTCGCGCGCGGCGTCCGACATCCGGTTGTTCAGGTACGGCTCGACCGCGGACTTGTACTTGCCGACGCGGAAGATGTGCCACTGCACCTCGAAGCGATCGATCGCGTCCTTGAAGTACATCGAGTACCGCGCGAGGCCGGGAATCGAGACCTCGCCCATGTCGTGCATGTAGATCTCGTTGGCGAACGCGGCGAGGTAGTAGGCCGCCTGCGAGTAGCGATCGGCGGTGGCGATGATGGTCTTGCCCTGCTCGCGGAACGCCTTCAGCGCGACCCCGAGCTCCTGCAGCTTGCTGACGCCGGCCGATTGCAGCTCGCTCAGGTCGAGCACGAGTACGTGGATGCGATCATCGGTGGTGGCGCGCTCGATGGTCTCGACCATGTCGCGCAGCAGGGTCTCCTCGCCGGGGCCGCCGGTGAGCAGGCCCGAGATCGACGGCCCCTCGCCGCTGCGTTGCTCGACGATGGTGCCCTTGGGCGCCAGCACGAGCGCGTTCTTGTCGGCGAAATCCGGCGACTTGCCGGCGACACCGACCACCAACAGCGCGAAGAGGATCGCGAAGAACAGCAGGTTCAGGATCGCGATGCGCAGCTTGTTCGAGAACGTCCACAGCCGCTTGCACCCCCGCCAGAGGCGGGTCATCCACGGACGGACGAACGATCGTCGGGGGCGCTGTGCGGTGGCCACCCGAGCACTATCCGCGGGTTTGGCCGCAAACGGGCGTCGTCCCGCCGTGAGGACGCTCTCCCGTACAATCGCGACGCGACGCGAAACCACCCGGCCACGTCGCCGTGTCGAAGCCCGCACGTGGCCGTGCGCCGGTCCGCGTGCGACGGCCGCGGACGCGTCCCGAGCTGGAGCTTGCCGGCATCGCGCCGCGACGGCACGAGCACGATCGTGCGTGCGTTGTTCTTCTCGCTGTGTCTCGCAGCGTGCACCAGCGCGTCCGCCGACGACGAGGCGACGCAGGTCTGCACGGCGCGGGTGGACGTCATGCGTCGGCAGCTCGGTGGCGGCTCCGCCGACACGCGCATGCTCGCGGGCCTGCCGGCGTGGGCGCAGGCCCTCCACGATCGCATCACCCGCTCCGCCGACGTTGCCGAGCGGGCGCGACTGCTGGACGAGGCGGTCGTGAAGTCGATCGACGGCTGCTACGGACTCGCCGACGCATTCCGCGAGGCCGCGGCGGCGCCGAGTGGACAGCGCCGCGCCGCGATGGCGCGACTGGTACCCGAGGCGGTATCGGCCTGTCGCTGCCGCGGCGTCGACGTCGAGTCGCTGGCGGTGTTCCTACAGCTGTCGCCGACGCCCTGACCGTGCCGCCCGACGCGCCCGTCGGCGGCGAACGGGCACGAAGAACGCCGTCTCACGGCCATGGCGGCGCTCGGCCGCGCGCGCAGGTGCAGCCCCGGCGGCGCTGGCGTAGACTGATGCGAGTTCGGGCACGCTTGGTGCTCGGTTGGCGATGGAGTGGTGGGATGACTCGAGCGTTGGATGTTTCGTCGTGGAATCTGTCGTGGCCACTGCTGGCGGTTGCCGCCTGCGGACCGGTGATCCCGATCGACGCCACCGGCACGGATGGCAGCACCGGCGGTAGCGCGAGCGACAGCGACACCGTGCACACCAGCGTCAGCGGCGACGAGACCCCGCCGCAGTGCGTGGCCGATGCCGACTGCGATGCCGGCTACGACTGCATCGACGGCATGTGCGAGTACGCGTGCAACTACTGCTGCGGCGCGTCGCCCGACGGCGAGAACCACTTTCGCTGCAGCGAAGAGGGCTTCTACGAGTGTTTCGACGACGTCGAGTGCGGTCCGGGCTACGTCTGCGAGAACCACTACTGCGTCGTCGAGCCCGGTCGCGATTGTGGGCAGCTGCCGAGCTTCGCCGGGTCGATCAGCCTCAGCTTCACCGAGCCAGAGCCGATCGCCGACCTGCAGTACGCCAGCGCCGGCGGCGTGCCGGGCTTGCTGGTCACCCACGGCAACCGGGTGTCGCGCGTCACCGCGGGTGGCACGACGCCGTTGATCGACGCCGAAGCGGTGGTGGCCGCCGTGCTGGTGGCGGACCTCGACGGCGACGGGCTCGGCGACGTCATCGTCGCGACCGCGGGCCCGGAGCCTGCCCTCACGCCTTGGCTCGCCGACGCCGGCGGCTTCGTGGCCAGCGCAGCGGTGCCCATGAACGTGCTGTCGCTGGCGACCGCTGATCTCGACGGCGATGCCGGCCTCGATGTGCTCGCGCGCACCGACACCGGCATCCTGCGGTTGCAGGTCGACGCCGGCGCCCTCGCGCCGCCGCAGGCCCTGGTCGCCGGGACCATCGGCGCGATGGCGACGCTCGATCGCGACCTCGACGGGCGCACCGACGTCGCCGCCTTCGTCGACGGCGGCTACGGGGTGTGGTCGGCGGACGGCAGCAGCTTCGGCCTCGATGCACCCGCGGGCCCCATCGACCCCGTGTCCCTGCACGCAGCGAACTTCGCGGGGACCGCGGTGAGTGACGTGCTGGCGATCGTGCCCGACTTCACCACGCTGGTATGGACCGGCATCGACGGCAACACGCAACCCCAGCTCGACGGCCACCAAGGGCTGGCGCTCACCGCCATCGACGCCGACCTCGATGGCGACGGCACCGCCGACCTCGTCGTCGGCCGCACCGACGCCGTGCTCACCGTGATCTACGGCGGCCCGTTCCACCCGAAGCTCTCCAGCCCCCTGCTCGAATGTCCGAGCGAGTCGCTGGTCCCCGCGCTGCACCTGGCCGCCGGCGATCACGACGGCGACGGCGATCTCGACCTGGCGTACAGCGACGGCAGCACGCTCCACGTCGCGCTCCACCAGTGACGCGCGCGATCGCGCCGTAGCAACGCCCACGGCACTTTCTCGCAGACGGCAGGCCTCGCTCGCGCAACCAGCGAGTGATGAACGCTCGAAGCCGTGTCCTCGCGGGGGCGACCGCCGCATGGATGGTGCTCGCAACCGGGTGCTACGTCGGACTGCAGGGGACCGCCGACGACGCACCGGCGGGCGGTGAGAGCTGGGGCCCCGCGTCGTCGGAGGGCGGGAGCGAGGGCGGGGCCGGTGATGATGCCCCCAGCGACGCGTGTGCGCAGCCGCAGGTCGGCGCGACGCCGCTGCAGCTGAGGTCCGTCGCGCACGCGGCCAACGTGCCGGCTCACTCGCAGGTGTCGCGCGGCGAGCCGTTCATCAGCGACTCCCACTCGTCGCCGGTGAGGCTGCGACCGATCATCATGCAGCCCACGCGGTGCAGGCCCTCGGGCTGCAGCGGCCACAGCCGCACCGCGCCATCCCAGCTGCCGGTCACCAGCGCGCTACCGTCGGTGGCGACGCGGATGCGCGCGACCACGCTGGCGTGACCGTCGAGCACCATCACGCCCTCGGCGATGTCCTTGCCGGCGGCCACCGGCCACGCCCGCACGACACCGCCGCCGTCGCCGCTGTACAGCCAGCGACCGTCGGCGCTCCACGCCACCGCCGAGAGGCTCGCAGCGTGACCGGGCAGCACCACCGGATCGTCCTCCGGGTGCTTGCTCGACGTCCGCCACAGCACCAGCTTGCGATCGCGACCGCCACTGGCGAGCCAGCTGCCGTCGGGCGAGAACGCCAACACGTCGACGCCGTCCTCGTGCTTCTTGAGGCGCAGCGGCTTGGGCTCGTCGGCGAGCAGGTTCCACAGCACCACGCGATCGTTGGCATCGCCCGAGGCCGCCCAGTGACCATCGGCCGAGATCGCCACCGAGAGAATGTCGGAGTCGTGGCCGCGCAAGCGTCGGGTCGCGCCGGTCGGATCGGCGCGGTTCAGGTCCCACAGGTTCATCTGCTTCACGCCGGCGGTGAGCAACCATCGCGACGTGGGTCCGATCGCGACCAGCCGTACGATGTCGTCGTGTTGGAGCACGACGACGTCCTTGCCGGGGTCGTCGGTCATCCGCCACACACGAACGGTCTTGTCGCTGGCGACGCTGACCAAGACCTTGCCGTCGGGGCCGAACTCCAGGGCGTTCACCGGCGCGGTGTGGCCGGCGTACGCCGCATGGGCATTGCGGGGGTCTTCGCTCTCGAGGCCCCACAGGTGCACGATGCCGTCCTCGGACGCGGTCGCGCCGAAGCGACCATCGGGCGTGACCGCCACGCGCACGCGGCCCTTGTGCTCGGGCAACTCGACCAGCGGGCGCAGGCGAGTCGGCGCGGTCGCGTCCCACAGGCGCGCCGTGCCATCGGCGCCACCGCTCAGCACCCGCGTCGCCGCCGGGGCCATCGCGACGTCGAGCACCTGGCCACGGTGACCACGCCCGACCAACGACACGCCCTCGACGTGCCGCTGCGCGAGGTCCCAGACCTTCACGCGGGCATCGGCGCCGCCGCTGACACCGAACACGCCGCTGCCATCGACACCGACCGTGACCTTGCCGGCGGCGTGGGCCGCGATGACATTGCCGTCGATGGTCTTGTCGATCTGCGAGGGATCGAGCGTTCGCAGCGAGCCGTCGGCACTGCCGAACACGACCTGGTAGGGCATGCGGCCCGCCACCGGATCCGAGGGCTTGGGCCCGCGCAGGACCATCGCCGTGATGTCGCCCTGTCCACGGCCGCGACGGTCGGAGAGGCCGGCCTCTTCGGGCTTGGCGACCGTCATCTTGAAGACCGTCGCGAGATCGTCGGCGCCGGCCGTGAGCGCGAAGCGACCGTCGGGCGTGAAGCCCACGAACGACACCGCCTCGTCGTGGCCGCTCAGCTCGCGCACGGTCGCGCTCGGCACCCGCGCGGTGAGATCCCACAGGCGCCCACGGGCATCGGCGCCGCCGGTGAGCGCCCACTTGCCGTCGGGGGAGATCGCGACCGACAGCACCGCACCGAGGTGGCCCTCGAGGCGCGTGGTCTTGCCGACCAGCTTGCCGGCCGCCAGCCGCCGCACGATCGCAAAGCCGTCGTCACTCGCGGTCGCGACCCGCGTGCCGTCGCGCGAGAGGAACACCGAGGTGATCGCACCGGTGTGGCCGTCGAGCACCGTCGAGCCCGACGCCGGCGTGCTCAGATCGATCGCGCGTGCGCGACCACTGCGACCGCCAACCACCAACCATCGGCCGTCACCGCTGATCGACATCGCGGTGATGCCGGACTCGGGCGCCGCGAACGGCTGCCCATGGGGCGGCGACTCGGCGAGGTTCCACCGCCACACATCCTCGTCTTCACCGGCGGTCACCAGGGTCTTGCCGTCGTCGGCGAACGCGAGGTGACGCACCGCGCCGAGGTGACCGCGCAGGCGAGTCGCTCGCGCGGCGCCGGGTCGCTCGAGATCCCACAGCGAGACCGCCGACGAGTCGCTGCCGACGTCGACGCTGGCGACCCAGCGACCGTCGTTCGACATCGCGACCGCTGCGATCGCGCCGCTGTGTCCGAGCAACGGTCGCCCCTGAACCTTCGCGGTCACCTGTCGCAGCGCCCGCTCGGCCGCGCTGCCGCGGACATCCTCGAGTCCCACGGTCGGCAGCGCCTCGAGCCCCTCGAGCGCGACGATCGCCGCGGCCTCCGCCTCCTCGGGCGCCAGCGACAAGGCCTTGGCCGCGAGCGCGTCGGCGATCGCCGTGTCGTCGCGCGGTGGCGGAACCACCTCGGGCGTCGGCGTCTCGCCGCCGGTCGCCGTCGCGGTGTCGCCGTCGACCGGCTCCGGATCGTCGCGCATCTGGACCAGCTTCCACGCCGCGGTACCGCCGATGCCGAGCACGAGCCCGCCGATCGCGACGTTGCGGACGATGCGAGTCTGTCCGGCGCGCGCCGACGCGCGGATGAACTCCTTGTGCTCGCGCTTGGGCGGCGGCTTGCGCCCACGGCCCTGCTCGAGCCAACGGCGCGCGTGTGCCAGCTTGTCGCCGCGCAGCAACATCGTGCGGTCGCGGCGGGCCGCGATCCACTGTTGCACGAGCTTGTCGATGCGCTCCCACTCGCGGACCCATCGCGCATCGTCGAAGGCACCGCCGGGTCCCGCGGTCATCGGCGACGGCGGCGGCATGCCGGTCGTCACGCCGCTTCGCACCGGGCCCGGCAGCGGTGTGTGACCGCCCGAGCCGTGCACGCCGGGCGGCTGCGACATCGGCTGCGCGCCGCTGCCGAACACCGGCGACGGTCCCGTGCTCGCGCCCGGCGGCGGCATCATCGGCTGGCCCCCCGAGCCGCCGGCTGCGACCGGCATCGATCCGGTCACCGGGCGCGTACCGAACGCGGGCGTGGCGGTCGGCGCTGCGCCGGCGATCGGCATCGATCCGGTGGCCGGCCGCGCGCCGACGTCGTCGAGGATGCGGATCTGGTAGACCGCCATCACGATCTCGTCGAAGCCCGTGACCGACTGCGCCCCACCGACGCGCACGCGGTTGACGTAGGTCCCGTTGGTCGAGCCCATGTCCTCGATGCGGAAGCCGCCCGGCACCTGCGAGATGCGGCAGTGCTGGCTGGAGACGCCCTTGCCCTGCAGGCACAGATCGCAGCTGTCGAGACGTCCGAGGACGATCGACGCCTTGTTGAAGGTCACCAGCCGCGGCTGCTGCCCCTGCTCGCTGATCGACAGCCGGATCATGGCTCTCGCGCCCCCCTTTGTACCCGCCCCACGCCGCAGGGATCCACAAGCTCGGACGTTTCGCGGCCCGATCGCCCGGGCTGCCTGCTACGGTGCGGCCCGAGCAACGTGGCGGATACCCGCACCGAAGAACCGACCACCGGCCCCGCGCGGGCGGACACGGTGCCGGCGGCGAGCTCCGCCGAACCCGCACCCGCGGCGATCGGCCGTTATGTCGTCACCGGCAAGCTCGGCGCCGGGGGCATGGGCGTGGTCTACCGCGCCTTCGACCCGCAGCTGCAGCGCACCGTCGCGATCAAGCTGGTGCGCCCTCGCCGGGCTCGCGATCCCGCGGCCGCCGAGCACCACGCACGCTTGCTGCGCGAGGCCCGGGCCCTCGCGGCGCTGTCACACCCCAACGTGGTGCCGGTGTTCGACGTCGGCGAGCACGACGGCGGCATGTTCGTCGCGATGCAGCTCATCGAGGGCGACAACATGCAGCGATGGCTGGCGCGCGAGCAACCGCCGTGGCGCCGCATCCTCGGGGTCTTCCGCGCCGCCGGTCGTGGCCTCGCCGCCGCCCACACCGCGGGCCTCGTCCACCGCGACTTCAAGCCCGCCAACGTGTTGGTGGGCGACGACGGCCGCGTGCGCGTGGTCGACTTCGGGCTCGCCCGCGCTGCGCTCGGCGAGGACGAGCGCGCCGAAGGGCGCCTCGATCCCGAGCTGTTCGGCAGCGTCACGCAGGTCGGCGTGCTGGTCGGGACCCCGCTGTACATGGCGCCGGAGCAGTTCGTGGGCGGGGCCGCCGACGCGCGCGCCGATCAGTACGCGTTCTGTGTGGCGTTCTTCGAGGCGCTCTACGGCCACGCGCCGTTCGTGGGCCCCGAGCTGCGGCCGATGCTCGCGGCCAAGCGCAGGGGCCAGGTGCCACCCCGGCCCGCCCACGGCCGCGGCGCCGACGTGCCCCAGGCGCTCCACGACGTGATCGCCCGCGGGCTGCAGCCCGACCCCGCGCGCCGCTTCGGCAACATGCCCGATCTCCTGCGAGAGCTGCGACGCATCAGCGAGGCCAACACCGCCGAGGACAGCGAGGCCTCGTCGCGCCGACGTGGCTTGCTACTGTTCCTCGTGGTCGCGCTGGTCGCCGTGGTGGTGTTCGTGGCCCGTTGTGCGACCAACGGCTGAAGTTTGCACCGCCGGCCGTTGACAAGGCCCCGGCCGTTGGCTAACCCATCTTGCCGTGCGCATGCCATCGTCCAGGACCCTGCAGCTGTTGACGGTCGCGGCGATGGCCGCGACGGCGACCGGCTGCGCGAAGCGGCTCCCGCTGACGCCGAAGGAGCTCGACCGCGTGAAGACCGAGGCCGGCGTCCAGCCGCTGCGGGTCTACACCAGCAAGCACGTGATCGCGCGCTACCGCGACGCCAACACCGCGCAGCAGTACACCGTCGAGAAGAAGATCCAGGAGACCTCGTCGGGCGCCGACAACGAGGAGTTCACGCGCCGCGACGACTCCGGCCTCATCCTCAAGATCGACGAGCTCAACGGCGACCCCGCGCTGTGGGTGACCTTCGACGCCCGCTTCTCCAAGCCCGAGGACGCGATGATCTTCGTGCAGAGTGGCGACGGCATCTTCCGGCTCAATCACGTGCCCGAGCGCGAGGGCTTCCGCCCGCCCGAGGTCTTCCGTCAGCGCACCTGCAAGAAGTGCAAGATGAAGAACGGCCGCATGAAGAGCCTCGCCGAGGCCAACGACGTGCTGCTGATCAAGAAGAACAGCGGCAAGCTGCTGACCATCGACCTGCAGGTCAAGAAGGTGGTCTCCGATCGCGTGAAGACCAAGCGTCGCCGCGCGGGCGGCATCGACTAGCAGGGTGCGCGAGCGCAGAGGCGCGCCACGACGGGCGACCGCACCCGGCTAGCCGGCGGCGGGGGCCTTGGGCGGCGCCGCCACCGAGCCATGCTCGGCGAGCATCTGCTCCCAGACCCCCGGCACGGTCACGATGTCGCGGTTCGACAGCGTGAGCGGTCGCTTCACGTTCACATTGCGGAACACGGTCGGCGGCTCATCGCTCTTGGGATCGCGATCCTTGATCACGACCGACTCGCTGACGACCACGTTGCCCTCGGCGAAGTCGACCGTGCGGATGAGCTCGAAGCTGCGCACGTTGCCGTCCTGCTGGACCTCGCGGCGGTCACCGAGCAAGAACTCGCCGGGCCCCAGGCAGGTGCCGTCGCCCAGCACGACCGCGCGCTCGTCGAAGCGATCGCCGACCAGCGGCACCAGCCGCATCACCCGGTTGCACTTCTTGGGATCGTCCTTGTCGCACTGATCGCTCTCGACCACGAGCACCTTGCTCGCGCCCATCGGCTCGAGTCGCAGCTTCGCGCGGTTGGCGTGGGCCCGCATGGCGCCGATCGAGCGCACGGCGATGCCACGCTTGGTCCACTCCGCGATCGCGATCGGCCCCAACGCGTCGCCGTCGTCGAACCACTTGGCCTTGACCCACACCAGCGAGCGGCTGTCTTCGAGCGGGACGATCACCAGGTCGTCGTCGACCAGCGGGCGGTCGGGCAGCGCCTCGCCGCCGTTGCCGGCCGCGACGCACTGCGCCGTCTCGGGCGGTAGCTGCGGCTCGACCACCTTGTTGCTGCAATCCTTCAACGGCGTCGCAGGCACGCCGGTGTTGGGGTTGAAGTTGCGCAGCAACACCGAGAACCACATCTTGGGCGGCAGCTGACCCGACTGCGATTCCACGGCCGCGTCACCCTCGACCTCGCGCTGGCAGATCGGCATCTGCGTGACCTCTTCGGGCTTGCAGGCGGCGAGCAGGGACGCACTGACGACGAACGAGAGGGCGAGTCTCACGGCGCCGGAGCGTACCACTTCCGACCCGTGGCCTGGCGGACGCGAGACCGGCGACCGCTACCGCGGGACCGGCCGCACTTCGCCCTGCTGCGCCTGACCGGCGGCGTCGATGCAGGCGACCTCGAGCCGCTCGAGCCCGACCGGGATGCCGATCATCGTCTTGGTCACGAGGCGCCCACCGGTCACGCGGCAGTGCTCGATCGCTGCGCCCGACGAGGGTGTCACGGTGGCGTACGCCGCCGCCGTACCATCGGCGCCGAGCTCGACGTCGAGCAGGTAGACCTGCTCCTTCTCGGCCATGCGCACCACGAACGCGTGGGCGTCGCGGCGCTCGTAGTCGATGTCGATGTGCCGTCGCACGCCGCGGCCGAACGGGCTGCGCTCGTCGTTCTTGCCGGTGTCGACCCACCACATGCGGACCTCGGCGAGCTCGTTGCCGGGCTCGCTGGAGATCCAGGCATCGATCGCGATCTGGTAGTCCTCGTCGGGGTGCAGCGACTGCTCGATGCGCGCGACCTCCTGGTGCCGCAGCTCCGCATCCGCGAGCGCCTCGACACTGGTGCGACGGTGAGGAATCCGGGACTTCTGCGCCGCGGCGTCGGCCTCGGTCGCGGCGGCCTCCGGGCGCCCACACGAGGTTCCACAGGCGCACGCGCCCAGCAGCGTCACCGCCCACAGCCCTCGCAGCCGCGACATCGTCTCCATCTGCATGCCCACCCCTGCTAGTTGCCCTCGCCGCCGACCTCGGCGTAGGCGCGCGCGAACTCGGGCCCGAACATCGCCTCGGTCAGCAGACGATCCGACTCGAGCAGCTCGCGGTGTCGCTGCATGTACTGCTTCCACAGCGCCGCCCCGCGGGTCGGCCATGCGGCGGTGACCTGACGCTCGATGGCACCGGGATCGAGCCGCGCGAGCAGCCCACGGGCACCCTCGAGGACGCCGTTGATGAGCGCTACCTGGTGGATCATCAGGTCCGCGTAGACGCCGACCAGCTCCTGCGTGCGATGGGGCCCACCGACCTGCCAGTCGAGCAGGTACTTGAGCACGTTCTCCGCGGTGCCGGCCGCGTGCAGCGGCGTGAACTCCTTGATGGTGCGCACGCCCATCTCGTTGCCGAACTGCTCCTGCCCCTTCTGCAGCTCGACGAAGGCCTTCGCGCTCGCGCGCAGCACGTCCTCCACGCAGCGCAGGAACCGGCTCGCCTCCTCCGGCGTGCGCGGTGGTTCTTCGCCGGGACGGACCGCCTCGGCGAGGCGCGCCACGTTGCCGAGATCGCCCCCACCGGCACGCGCGCCCGCCGGCGCCGTGGGCTTGGGCGCCGACGCGACGCCGGCCTGCGCCAACACCTGGGCGAACTCGGGCTCGCGCTCGAGCTCTGGGAACTCGCGCTGAAACACCGACAGCGCGAACTGTCGGGTGCCGCCGTCCATGCTCGACAGCGTGTGGTGCATCGCGGTCATCACCGTGGACCACGCCCGACGAAACTGCTCGACTGCAGGACGCAGCCCCGTGACCGCGTCGTGGATCTCGTGCATCGGCACGTGGGCGGTGCCCGCGGGCGCGGCCGCGGTCTGCCGCGCGCCCGCCCGCGCGGGATCGATCGCTCCGACCACGGCCCATGCTGCGGTCGGCTGCACCGCGGATGGGGCCGGCGTCGTCGCCCACGGCGATGCCGAGGGCCCCGCTGGGGCGGGCATCCCCGCAGACACCCCGGCGTGCTCCCCCGCCTTCGACAGCCGCAGCTCGAGTCGGCCGATCGTCACCGACAACATCGCCCCGATGTCGACCGGCTCGCCCGCCTGCACGCGCCGACCGTCGAGCAGGGTCCCGTTGGTGGAACCGAGATCGAAGAAACGCGCGGTCTCGTCATCGAAGCGGACGATCGCGTGCCAGCCCGAAACGAACGGAAACGGCAACGAGAGATCGTTGAGCGGGTTGCGACCGATGCGGATCGGCGACTTGGAGAAGCTGTACTCCGATGTAGTGCCAGTCTCGGCATCGAACACCGTGATCGAGATCGGCGACATGTCGACTGGGCGCTGCGCGCGAGCGTAGCACGGCCCGATCCCCCACTGCAGCTCCTCCGCGCCTGTTGCGCCCCGCGCATCACACGAGGTGCGACGCTGTGCCGAACGCATCGCGTCGGCCTCGGTCGCGACCACCCATGGCGTCGCCGCACGAGCCCAGTCGGCAACGCGGCCGTGGTAGCGTGGTGGCCGGGAGCGTGGCGCCCTTCGGGTGGGCACGACGGGGCTTGGGCGGCGTGGACAACGGTGATCGACGGGCCGAGACCGACGCGCTCATGCGGGCGGGGGCGCGGCTGCGACTGGTGCACGAGGGCGGCGGCGACGACGAGCCCGCGACCCCCGAGGAGCTGAATCTCCGGGTCCTGCTGCCGCTGATGCGGTACCTCCGCGCCGAGTTCGGCCAAGCCACCATCGATCGACTCGCCCGCGACGCTGGCATCGACGAGGAGCTGCTGCGTCGGGCCAACGCGTGGACCTCCCATCCCTGCTTCGAAGCGATGCTCGCCGGTGCGCGCAAGCTGTTCGACAGCGATCAGGCGTTCATGCGCGCCTGCACCCACGACATGGTGAAGGTGTACGGGCCACTGCTGCTGGTGATCCGCTGCATCTCGGTCGAGAGCGCGTACCGCATGATGGCCGGCACCAGCCACCTGGCGACTCGCATCAGCCGCTACGAGGTGCGGGCCTCGTCGCGCACGTCGATTCGCTTGCGCTACGTCTCGACCAAGACCGAGTCGCGCCTGATGTGCCTGTCGCGACAGGCCCAGCTGCGCGCCGGGCCCACGCTCTACTGGGGCATGGCGCCGGCGGCCCTGCACGAGAGCAAGTGCCTCGCCCACGGCGACGACGCCTGCGAGTACACGCTGCGCTGGTACCAGCCGCTGCGCTGGCGCGGACCGCTGCTCGGCGGCCTGCTCGGCGCGCTGCCGCTGGCGATCGCGCTGCTGCTGGGCGTGACCCCAGCCCCGCTGCTGGCGGTGATGGCGGTGCTGCTGGGCATGGCGAGCGGGCTCGCGATCGAGCAGCGGCGCCTGGTCTCCGACCACCTGCAATTCGCCGAGCAGACCAACCGCGAGTTCGATCACCTCGTGCAGGCGCACGCGTGGGCGGTCGACGAGGTGCTCGCGCTACACCAACGCGAGCGGCAGTGGGGCGAGCAACGCGAGGCCGCGCTCGAAGAACGCGCCGCCCGACTCGACCGCGTGGTCGATCGCCTGCAGGACATCGGCGAGCCCAACCGCGACAAGCTGCGGAACCTATCCCATGACATCAACAACCCCCTCGCGGTGCTGCTCGGCATCGCCGCGCACATGCGCCGCGCAATGACCTCCGAGGATCTCGCGGACACCGCGACCACCCTCGAGACCACCGTGTCGCAGCTGAGCGGCCTCGTGCGGGAGATCGCCAACATCGCATCCCACGAGCCGGCGACCCCCTTCGAGCCCGCGCGCATCGACGTCACCGAGCTGACCCAGCGCATGCGTCGACAGCTGCGGGCGACCGTCGTGGCGCGGGACATCCGGGTCACCGTGTTCCAGACCCGCGAGGCGCCCGAACACATCGTCACGCTGCCGGCGATGCTCGAGCGCGTGATCGACAACATCCTCACCAACGCCGCCAAGTACACCGAGCGCGGCAGCATCGTGGTCGAGGTCGGCGGGACCCCGGGGCACCTGCTGCTCAAGGTCTCCGATACCGGCCGCGGCATCGGGCCGGAGCGACTCGAGCAGGTGCTGAGCACCGGCGGGCCCGATCCCAATCCCCCCGTCGGCGGCAGCCACGGCGCGGGCCTCAGCATCGTCGCGCGGCTACTCGACGGGCTCGGCGGTCGCCTCGAGATCATGAGCGAACCCGGGCGGGGCACGACGCTGTGGGTCTACGTGCCGTCGGATCTCGCCCGCGCCGAGCTCGGGCCGCGCGAGCTGCCGGCCGACGACTCGTTGCAGGGCGTGATGGAGCGCGTGGTTCGAGTCCGCGCCAAGCCCACGTTCGGAGGGGACGGCAGCTGACGTGCCGGTGCACGAACAGCTGACGATGGCGGACGTGTTCCTGCGCTACCTGCGAGCCGAGGGCGCGCGGGTCGTGTTCGGCGTGCCGGGTGGCCTGCTGCACCCCTTCTTCGCGGCGGTCGCCCGCGACCCCGAGTTCCGCCTCATCGTGACCCGTCACGAGTGCGGTGCGGCGTTCATGGCCGACGGCTTCGCGCGCACCGGCGGCGCCATGGCGGTCTGTGCCGGCACCTCGGGTCCCGGTGCGACCAACCTGCTCACCGGGGTCGCGTGCGCCTACTCGGACGGCGTACCGATGCTGGTCGTGACCGGGCAGGCGCCCTCGCACGCGCTCGGCAAGGGTGCGGCCCAGGAGACGCCACCGGAGGACATCGACATCGTCGCGATGTTCAAGCCCATCACGAAGTACTCGACGATGATCCCCGGGCCCGCACGCCTGGCGCATCACCTGCGTCGCGCACTGCGACTGGCGCTGACCGGTCGCCCGGGTCCGGTGCACCTCAACATCCCCGTCGACTACTGGGATCAACCCGCGGTCGAGGACTGGTTCGATCCCGCGACCTACCGCCCGGCCTACGAGCTGTTCGATCGTCGCGCGGTGAGCAGCGCGGCGCGCCGCCTGCTGACCGCGCGCAAGCCGGTGATCCTCATCGGCTCCGGCGCGGCGACCTCGGACGCCGCCGAGCACGTGCGATCGCTGGCGGAGCTGCTGCCGGCCCGGGTCGCGACCACCCCGCGGGCCAAGGGCGTGTTCCCCGAGGACCACCCGCTGTCGCTCGGCGTGATGGGCATCGCGGGCCACTCCGCGGCCCGCATCGCGTTGCTCTCCGACGACGTCGACGTCTTGCTCACGGTCGGCGCCTCGCTCAACGAGACCACCACGCTCAACTGGCACCCGCGCTTCCGACCCTCCGAGGCGCTGATCCAGATCGACGTGATGGCCGATCGCATTGCCCGCAACTATCCAGTCGACATCGCATTGGTCGGCGACGCCCAGACCATCGCCATCGAGCTCATCTATCACATCCATCGCCTGCTGCGCGACGGCGTGGCCGCGCAGTCGGCGTGGCGGGACGAGCTCGAGCTGACCCACGGCCACGAATTCTACGACGCACCCGAGCTGCGCTGCTCCGACGCGGTGCCGGTGACCCCGCAGCGTTGGCGCGTGGAGCTCAACGCCGTGCTGCCGGAGGACGCGGTGGTGTTCTCGGACATCGGCGGCCACATGCTCTTCAACGTGCACGACCTGTGCATCCGTGAGCAGCAGCGCTTCGTGCTGAACCTCGGCTTCGGTTCGATGGGCCACGGCACCGCGGCGCCGATCGGCGCCGCCTTGGCCGAGCCGCAGCGGCCGATCATCGCCATCATCGGCGACGCCTGCTTCGCCATGCAGGGCATGGAGCTGCTGACCGCCGTGGAGTACGACATCCCGGTCGTGTGGATCGTCGAGAACAACCAGATGCACGGCATCACATGGTTCGGCAGCCAGCTGGTCGGCGCCGGCGAGCCACTCGACGCGGTCCGCAACCGACGCCCGGTCGACATCGCCGGCATCGCGCGCGCCATGGGCCTGCACGCGTGGGTGGTCGAGCGGCCGCGCGAGCTCGGCCCCGCGGTGCGCGAGGCACTCGCGGGTCGACACCCCGCGGTGATCGAGGTCCGCGTCGCCGCCGAGATCGCACCACCGCTGGGGCCCCGCGCGCAGGTCATCGCGGGCTTCCGCGACCGGTGACCACGACCATGGCACACCGCGGACCCATCGAGGACGGCACCTGGCCCGAGCGCCTGCAGGGCCACGTGGTCGACCCTGGTCCGCCGGTGCGCGTGCACGGCTACGCGGCGGTCGAAGATCTCGCGCGACACCACGGCTTCCCCGAGCTGACGTTGCTGGCGTTCACCGGCGAGCTGCCGAGCTCCGAGCAGGTCGCGATGTGCGAGCTCGCATGGTCGTTGCTCGCACCGATCGACGTCGGTGCGTCGCCGACCCACGCCGCCCTGCTGGCGCGGATGTTGGTCGCGCCGGCCGCGAGTGTCGTGGCCCTGGCCGCGGCCACGGTGAGTGAGGAGGCGGCCGCGCTGCTCGAACAGCACGGCCCGTGGCTGCGGCGCTGCAGCGAGCTCCCGTGCGTCTATCCGGCCGCGCGCGAGGGCGATGCCGTGCTGGTCGCGACCATGCGCGCGCGACTCGGCGACAGCAGCGCGACGCTGCCGTGGCTGCGCGAGGCCGCGTCCGCCGAGGCCGCGGCGCTGGCCTTGCTGCAGGCCTGCGGCCTGCGCGAGCCACTGCAGCTCATCGCCGTGGTCGTGCAGGCCCGGCTCCCGTGTGTGATCGCGGAAGCCGAGCGACACGTCCCTCGTCGCCTCTCGCACTACCCGATCCAGCAGCCACCGTTCGACTACGTCGAGGCGGACGACGACGACGGCGGAGCCCCGTGACGCACGAGTCCCGCCTGCGCACGCACGTCGGCCACGCCGGCCACGGTGACAACCGCTTCCGCGGACGCAGCGTCGCCGACGCCCTCACCGGCCGCACGCCCTACTGGAGCCTCATCTCGCAGGCGGTGGGCAACCGTGACCTCTCGCCGCAGGAGTGCAGCGAGCTCGATGCACTTTCGGCGGCGGCCTGCGCCGCCGATCCCCGCATCTGGCCGCTCAAGTCGGTGCGCCTCGGGGCCGCGCACGGCAGCGCCACCGCGGGCCTCGTCGCGGGCCTGCTGGCGACCGATGGCGTGCACGGCCCTCGGGTCTCCGGGCTCTGTGCCGCGGTGTTGGTCGCGGTCGCCACCGCGATCGTCGGGCACGACGACGACGCCGCGCTCGAGGCCGCGCTCGAGCGGCACTTTGCGGTGCGCGTGCGACCGATCCCCGGCTTCGGTGTGGCCGCGCGGGCGCAGGACGAGCGCGTCGCGGCCTTCGCGGCCTGGCGAGCGCGCGCCGGCCACGACGGTGGCCGCCACTGGGCGCTCATGCGACGCATCGAGGCGATCGCGATCCGGCGGCGCCGCACGCCGGTCAACATCTCCGGTGCCGCCGCCGCGGTGCTGCTCGACCTCGACTTCACGCCCGCGCAGATCCACCTGCCCGCGATGTTCGTGATCGTGCAGAACCTGGTCGCCAACGCCGTCGAGGGTGCGGCCCAGGCCCCAGCGATCCTGCGACAGCTGCCACCCGATGCGATCGAGTACGTGGGCGTGCCGCCGCGCCGGTCGCCGCGGGCCGGCGGCTGAATTCGGCAGGGCGAGGGATCGAAATTCCCGGCCCCGACACTGGCGACGGTGGCCCGCCTTCGCCTGCTCCACTGCGCCCTCGCATGCCTCTTCGCAGCCGTCGCGCCCGCGTGCGTGAACAAGTCCGATGTACCGGACGCCAGCTGCCCCGACGCGCCGGGCTGCGCCACGACGTCGGGGCCCGGCGACGGCAGCACCGGCGGCGAGGCCAGCACCGGCGCGACCGCGACCTCGGCGACCTCCTCGCCCACCACCACCACCAGCGCCACCACCAGCGCCACCACCACGACGAGCGAGGGCTCGAGCGGATCCACCGGCGACGGCTCGGACGCGACGGGCGAGGGTTCGTCGAGCACCGGCGCACCACCGGACAACACCTACGCGCCGTGCCAGTCGGACGACGAGTGCACCACGGGCGTGTGCTACGCGGGCTTCTGCACCATCGTCTGCTGGACGCAGGTCGATGGTGAGATCGAGTGCCCACCGCCACCGGGCGATGCAGTCGGTGTCACCGTCACCTGCGATCGCATCGGCACGCCGAAGGGGCCCGCCTGCAAGGGCTGCTTCGACTGCGGGCAGTACTGCATCCCGAGCTGCACCGCCGACTCGACGTGTCCCGGCGGCGGGGCCTGCATCGACGCCGCGTGCTCACCCGGCGGCGCCCACTGCGGCTGAGCTGGGTCGCGACGCTCACAGGCGTCGCACGAGCCACTCGAACGCGCGCGTCGGCAGCAGCCACTGCAGCGTCGTGGCGAGGTGGGCATCGACGCCCACGAGGTAGCGCGGACGCGGCCGGGCCGCGAACAATGCATGCATCACCGCCGTGGCCACGCGATCGGGCGTCATCGGCCGCGCGGTCGCGCGTCGATAGGTCGCTTGCGCCCGCGCGAGGCCGGCGGCGTACGCGGTCTCCGTGGCCGGCAGGGCCGCGAGCGCATCGACGTAGAGCTGCTCGCCGGCGGGCAGCATCGGTGTGTCGACCACGCCGGGCTCGACCAGGCTCACGTGGATCCCAAATGGTCGCAGCTCGTGGCGCAACGCGCCGGTGAGACCAACCAGCGCGAACTTCGAGGCGCCATACGCCCCCAACCACGGCGTCGCGACACGACCGCCGACCGAGCCCACCGCGACGATGCGGCCGTGACCGCGACGCAGCGCCGGCAGGCACGCCTGCGCGAGCGCGACCAGAGCCACCGCGTGCAGCTCGAACGACGCTCGCAGCTGCGACAGCGGCACGTGCTCGAGCGGACCCAAGGTCGGCTGCCCCGCGCAGTGCACCACGCCGCCGAGTCCTGCGGGCCCGACGTGTTCGGCGATCGCCGCGCGCACGAGCGCGACCAAGTCATCGGCGCGGAGGTCGACGACGACCGGTACCACCGCGGCACTCGCCGGCATCGCGTCGTCGCGGCGCACGATCGCAATCACGCGATGGCCGGCGGCCTGCAACCGCCGGCTCACGCTCGCGCCGATGCCACTGCTGGCACCGGTGACGACGACGTCGCTCACGTCGCGTAGTCGAAGCGCCAAGCGCCGCCGAAGCCGATGCCGATCGACAGCTTGGGCGGCACGGCGCCCTGGGCCATCTGCTCGAGTAGGCTCCGCGCGAGGTTCGGCATCAACGAGCCGCGCAGCGCGTGGTCGAGCGCGCGGGCGCCGGTCTCGGACTCGGTGCAACGCCCGACCAGCTCGGTGATGAGCGAGTCCTCGAAGGTCACTTCGGTACCGTGGGCGCCGCGGATGCGCTTGCCGAGGCTGGCGAGCTTGAGCTTCGCGATGTCGGCGAGGATCTCGGGGTCCATCGGCCGATACGGCACCATCGTCATGCGAGCCAGCAACGCCGGCTTGAAGTGCTTGCTCAGGATCGGTCGGATCGCGGTCGCGACCTCCTCCGGCGACGGCTTGGCGCCGTTCTCGTGCAGCTTCATGATCGCGTCGGTCGCGAGGTTGCTGGTCAGGATCACGACCGTGTTGCGGAAGTTGACGACGCGACCTTCGCCATCCGACAGCATGCCCTTGTCGAACACCTGGTAGAAGAGGTTCATCACCTCGAGGTCGGCCTTCTCGCACTCGTCGAGCAGCACCACGCTGTAGGGCTTCTGCCGCACCGCCTCGGTGAGCATGCCGCCCTCGCCGTAGCCGACGTAGCCGGGCGGCGAGCCGATCAAGCGGCTCACGGTGTGCTTCTCCTGGAACTCCGACATGTTGATGGTCGTCATCGACCGCTCGCCGCCGTAGAGCAGGTCGGCGAGCGCGAGCGCGGTCTCGGTCTTGCCGACGCCCGACGGCCCCACGAACAGCATCACCGCGATCGGTGTCTCGGGGTTGCGCACGCCGGCGTGCGACATGCGGATGGCCTCGGCGACCGCCTTGGTGGCGTGGTTCTGGCCCTTGATGCGCGCCTCGAGGTTCGACTCCAGCTCCAGCACGACCTCGATCGAGCCGGCCTTCATCTTGCCGACCGGGATGCCGGTCCAGTCCGCGACGACCTGGCCGATCGAGTCGCGATCGACCTCGGCGTGGACCAGCGGGGTCTCGCCGCAGACCTCGGCCAGCGACGCGCGCGCGGCCTCGACCGCCGACACCCGCTCCGCGCGGTTGTTGTCCTCGGCCTCGCGCAGCTGCGTGAGCGCGTGCTTGAGCCGCGCAATGGCGTCCTTCTCGGCGGCGAGCTTCTGCTCGAGCTGGCCCATCTCGGCCTGGATCTGCTCGATGCGGGCCTGCAGCTCGGCGGGCTTGCCGTCGTCCTTGGCGGCCGCGTCGTCGATGTCGCGTCGCCGCGCAGTCAGCTCGCGCTCGACGCTGGCGAGCTCGGAGCGCAGCTGCGTCAGCTGGGCCGGCGGTGCATCCTGCTCGATGCGCACCCGCGCAGCCGCGGTGTCGAGCAGGTCGACCGCCTTGTCGGGCAGCTGCCGACCGGTGATGTAGCGCTCCGAGAGCTCGACCGCGGCGATGACTGCGTCGTCGCGCACGATGACGTCGTGGGCGTTCTCGTAGGTGTGCCGCAGGCCGCGGAGCATCAAGACCGCGTCGGCGACGGTCGGCTGGTCGACCTTCACCGGCTGGAAGCGACGCTCGAGCGCGGCGTCCTTCTCGAAGTACTTCTTGTACTCGGACCAGGTGGTCGCCGCGATCGTTCGCATCTCACCGCGCGCCAGCGCGGGCTTGAGCAGATTTGGAATCTCGTTGCCGTCGGCGCCCTGGCCGATCAGCGTGTGGGCCTCGTCGATGAACACGATGATCGGCGTCGGCGAGCCCTTCACCTCCGCGATGACCTTCTTGAGGCGGTTCTCCAGCTCGCCGCGTACGCCGGCGCCGGCCTTGAGCAGGCCCATGTCGAGCCCGAGCAGCTCGACCTGCTGCAGCTCGGCCGGGACCTCCTTGGCCACGATGGCGCGCGCGAGGCCCTCGACCAGCGCGGTCTTGCCGACGCCGGGCTCGCCCACGATGATGGGGTTGTTCTTGCGACGGCGCGCGAGGATGTCGATGACCTGCCGGATCTCGGCGTCGCGCCCGAAGATCGGATCGATCTCGCCTTTGCGGGCCTTGTCGGTGAACGAGATCGTGAAGCGATCCAGCGCCTCGCGCCCCGGCGCCCCGGCGGCCCGTGGCGCGCCCGGCTCACCGCTGGCCTGGGGCACCTCGAGCGCCTCCTTGGTGCCGGCGATGATCTCGACCAACCCCTTCTTGAGCTCGTTCTCGTCGATCGCCTCGAGGTCGGCGAAGCTCTCGGTGGTGTAGCGGCCGACGTGGGCCACGAACTCGAGCAGCAGATCGGCCGAGCGCAGCTGCACCGCGTTGCGCTCGAGCGAGGCGCTCACCCACGCGTTCTCGAACCACGTGAAGAGCGTCTCGGCGAACATCGGGCGGCCGGCGTTGCCGGTGCGGAGCTTCTGCAGCGAGCGCTCGACCGCGGCGGCGATGCGCAGCCGGTCCTTGCGGAAGTGGTGCAGGATCGCCGCGGCGTCGCCGTCCTCGACCAGCAGCAGCCCGTGCAGCATGTGGTCGGGCGTGATCTCGTAGTAGCGGCCCGCGGCCGCGCGCTCGACCACGCCCTCGAGCGCGCGCGTGCAGGTGGGGTTGAGACGACGGACGAGAGCTTTGGGTTCGACGCGCATGGGGACCTCGCTACGGGGACTCGATCGGTTCGGAGGGTTGCTTGGAAGTCAGCGGCATCGGCACGCGCAGGTGGGTGCGACTCTTCGCGCCCTGTCGCGACGACAGCCAGGAATCGATGCCCACGCGCTGGCCCGAGGCCACGCCGAGGCGAAACGGCGGGCGCGCGTGCTCGGCGAGCACCAGATCGAGCTCGAACTCGATCGGCTCGGGCGCCATCAGCCCGAGCAACTCGCGGATGACCGGGTACATGTCACCGTCGACGAGGAAGCGGCGGAAGTTCTCCTGCAGCGGGCCGATCCGCACCACCGCCTTGCCGGCGCGATCGAAGCACTGCACGCCCAGCACCGAGCTGTGGCCGAGCCGCGAGTTGAGCACGCCGAGCGTGGTGCGCTGCTCGGGGTCGATCGGCGACCAGCCGCCGGCGAACTGCACCATCTCGACGACGGCGTCACCCAGCGCCTCGCTGCAAACGTCCTGCAGCGCACGCTCGATGACGTGCGCAGAGCGCACGCGCGAGGCCAGCAGCGGCGCGATGCGAGCCATCCGCCACAGCGGCACGTGCTTGGTGCGTCGCCCGGAGAACGCATCGAGCCCCGCGAGCGCGAGCATGCGCATGGTCCACGCGTCGCCGCAGTCGGTGGTGAACTCGCGCGGCACGTCGAACTTGATGCCGATGCGGTAGACCAGGCTGAGCAGCCGGTGGTGGAACAGATCGAGGAAGTCGCGGCGCAGCGCGCCGGACTCCTGCGCCTGCAGCAGCTCCTCGGACATGAACAGCGGCATCGGTGACGCCGAGCCGGTCAGTCCCAGGAAGCTGGTCGTCACGTGGTAGCGGTGGCGGCGCTTCTCGAGCGCCTGGTGGGGGCCGCGCGGCACCTCGACGTACTCGACGCCGGTGATGTCGCCGCTCGAGAACGCCAGCGAGGGGTCGTGGCGAAAACGGATCGACTCGCCGTCGGGCGGGCCGTCGCCACCGATGCGCACCGCATTGGGCGTGGCGCGCTCGAGCATGCCGACCGCCACGAAGAAGTCGTAGGTCGACGCCTGCGTCAGCACGCGCTCCCGCAGCCCGCGCTCGGTCTCCTGATCGAGCCCGCCGGCGTCGCGGCCCACGCCCGCCGACGCGTTCATACGATGTGCTGCCGCCCGCTGCGCGCCGGCCACCCGAACTCCACCTTCGACGGGTGCAGCTGCAGGTGTTGCTCGGTCAAGGAGTTGAGCGCGACGTGGGCCGCATAGAGCTCGTCGAGCACGCAGCCGAACACGAACGCCTCGCCGACGGTGCCCGCGCGGGCCTCGTCGATCTCGATGTTCACCCGCGTGCCGCGAACCGGAGCGCCCTGCAGCATGCGCGTGATGGCCTCGGCGCTGACCTTGCGCAGCGACTCGATCTTGAGCTCGTTGGCGCGACCGGCCGTCGCGCTCACCTCGCGCTGGAAGTTGTAGAGCGCCAGCAGGGCCCGCAGCACCCCGACGTCGGCCAGCGACGAGCGCGACAGGCCCATGTGCGAGAGCAGCCGCCAGTGCAGCTCGTTGCCGAGCGCGGGGCGGGCCGGCACCGTCACCGGCGCGATGTTGCGAAACGGCGCCGGCGAGGCCACGCCGCGCGGCGTGGTGCAGATCTCACCGAGCTGCAGCTCCGCGGGCAGATTGCGGTTGGTCGCGACCACGTCGATCGACAGCACCTCTTCGACCTCGAAGCTGTTGGTGCTGACGTTGCGTGGCGTCGCGATCGACAGGTACGTGTCGGTGGCGTCGTCGATGGGCGACGTCGTCGGACGCAGCACGTAGTAGGCCGCGTCACGCCCCTCGGTCGCGTGGGTGTAGGCGACGAACGGCGCGTACTGCTTGCGCTGGGCCTGGCCCTGGCGCACGCCGATGACCGACGTCACCTCGTAGATCTCCATGTGCGCGGGCTTGAGGCCCGACGCGCGCAGCAGCTGCTCGTAGACCCGGATGTCGCGCTTGATCGGATCGGCCGAGGTCTCGAACAGGTTGATGACGGGCGTGCAGAACAGCCGGAAGGTCTCGGTGGTCAGTCGCGCAGGCAGGGCCGGCGGGCGCTCGAAGGTCAGTGCGAGCTCGAAGCTGTCCTCGGTGAGCGTCAGCCGATCGAAGTTGCGGATGTCGACGAACAGGAACTTGCCGGGCAGCGCGAAGTACTCCTGCAGCACGCGATAGCCCGCGGGCGCGAAGCTGGGCCACGGCAGCATCGCCTCGCCCTCGCCGAAGCCGACCGGGACGATCGCATCGGCGCCCAGACCCACCGGCGCCGCGCTGCCGCACTTGAGCGCGGCGGCCTTGCAGTAGCGCCGCAGCCACAGGTACAGCGCGCATGTCAGCGACGGCTCGCCGTGCAGCATCAGCCGCACGCCCTCGCGGCGGCACACCACCTGGCGACCGGCCTCGGTGGTGTTGAAGCGCAGGCGGATGACCGGGCGGTGCGCTGCGGTCTCGTCGAGCGTCGCGTCGACCAGCTCCAGCGGCAGCAGATCGATGTCGGCGGTGGTGCGGAACTCGCAGGCGGTGCCCTGCAGCGGCTTGGCCGACACCCGTGTGCCGCGGGGCACCGTGGCCACCGCCCGCAGTGCCCGCAGCGGCGGTGTGTACTGGATGATCGACATCGACGGCACCGGGCGCAGGTAGTGCGGGAACACCAGCTGCGCGACGCCATGGATGATCGCCGGCACCGCGTCGTCGATGCGCTCGCGGATCCTCGCGGTCAGGAACGCGAAGCCCTCGAGCAGCCGCTCGACATCGGGATCGCTGCCCTTCTCCGCCAACAGGCCGGCGGTCGTGGGATGGACCAGCGCGAACTCGCGGCCCATCTCGCGCAGGTAGGCGAGCTCGCTCTCGTAGTGCTTGGATCCCACCGTGGACCGCGAGTGTACGTCGGCGGGCGCGGGCCCGTCACTCGACCTTGACGCGGCCCTGCGAGCTCACCTCGGTGCGCACGCGGACCACCCCTTGGTGGCGATCGCCGGCCAGCCGCGCCGCGATCTCGAAGACCAGGGTCAGCGGGTCTTCGCCCGGCACCTGCCGCACGCGAACGTTCTTGAGCCGCGGCTCGTACTCCGCCACGGTGGCGCGGATCGACTTCTCGAGCGCGAGCGCGGCGTTGGGGAAGGCGTGCACGAGGTCGGCGAGGTCGATGATGCCGAACTCGCTGGCGGTGTGGGAGTCGCCGATGCGGCTATTGAGGATCGCCCGCAGGTTGGCGAGGATCGACTGCACCTCGTCGATCGGACGCAGCGGGTCCGGGGATGACAGGCGCGAGAGGAGTCCTCGGGTGCTCATCGGGGGCGAGGATCGCGGGCGAGGTGGCGCGACGTTGGGTCAGCGGAAGAGAGACGTCGCGGGAGGCCGGGGGCCCGAGACGCCGATGCGCGCCGGGGTTACCCCCGACGCGCAGCTACGGCAGAGCGCGATGCTCTTAGGTGTTCTCTTTCCAGTTGTCGTGGTGCGAGATGCCGCCGTTCATATACGTCCACGTGATGTTGTGGAACACGATGCCGATCTCCTCCAGCGGAGGCTCCGCCGACTTCGCCGGGTCGATGCAGTCCGGGGACACCATCTTGAAGAATGCGATGCGAGCATTCTTGAACTCGACGGTGAAGAACTGCTCGGTGGTGCCGTCACCCGTCGGGTTGGGACGGAAGAACTTGAACGTTCCCTCGATGACCTCGTTGTTGCAGAGCGCCTTCGCCAGCAGCGGGGTCGACTTGTCGATCCGCTTGCGGAAGACGATCGGCTTGTAGGTCCGTCGACCCGTCGCCAGGCTCGAGCCCTTCTCGCGCGCGGTCTCCACCTCGCTCGACCAGTAGACGCACTCGATGCTGCCCTCGCGACCGAGGCTAGTCTGCGACGACTCGCCTTGGACATCCGCACCGTTCGCCTTCAGAAAGAGATGACTTGTCTCTGCCATGTTGCTTCGAACCGTAGCAGCGCCCCGCGGGAGCGACAAGATGCCCCGGGAGTGCAGGTCCGTGAATTAATCCCGAGCCTCTCGCCACCACGCACGCGTGGGAGTCGACGCGAGAATCCGTCACGGCGGCCGCACCACTGAAGGTCACGTCGCCGCCGTGATCAAAACTTCACCCGCGCGCCGCGACCAGCTGCCGCGGCGTCACACCTGCACTCGCCGTGGCGAGGCTCGCCATCGGTCCGCCAACGGTGGTCACGGGTACATCGCGCGACCGCGACGACCACGGGTTCCACCGCGTGCCCGCGCGCGATCGACGAGCCCCGCATGTCGCCGCGCCGTCACCCGCGACGAGCCCGGCCCGTGGCCGATCGGTCGCCCTCCCACCGCGTTCACCGTGGTCACGACCGCGCGCCGCTTGCAGGCCTCGACGCGCCCCCAAGGCCCCACGCGCGGGTGACCGCCGCGCGGGCCCCCGCCTCGGCGTCGCAGCCTTTGTCGCGCGAGGGCTTCCCGAAGACCCCGCGCACGCGTGATGATGCGCGCACCGCCATGCTCCGCATCTCCGTGTCCAAGGCCGGCGAGGTCCCGCGCGCGCACGTCTTCGAGAAGCGGGAGATCACCGTCGGTCGCACGGCGGCCAACGATCTGATGATCTCCGAGCCAGGGGTCTCGAGCGCCCATGCGCGGGTGCTGTTCACCGGCACCGAGGTCACGATCATCGATCTCGAGTCCACCAACGGCACCTTCGTCAACGGCACGCGCATCCAGGGCCCGTACATCCTCGCGCCCCGGGACGAGGTCTACATCTGCGCCCACCGGCTCGAGTTCGAGATTGCCGCCGGCGCGATGGCGGGCCCGAACACCGGCGGGCGCGGCGTCGGCATGACCTCGGATCCGTCGATCCAGCCGCCGTCCCCCGCGTTCGCAGCATCGCCCGCCCCGAGCCCCGCGCCCGGCTACCCGTCGTCGCCGCCACCCCTCGGGCCGCCCGCAGCAGCGTTCGGTGCACCGTCGCCGGCCTTCGGCGCCGCGCCAAGCCCCGCGTTCGGCGGCATGCCGCAATCGGAGCCACCGCCGCTCGGGCCCCCAGCACCGCTCGATGCCGGGCTGTCGTCGGGCGGACCGCCGATGAGCCTCGGGGTTCCATCGGCGGTCGGCGTCGGTGGGCCGCGCCCGCGCAGCGCCGATGAACCTCCCACGATGCCGCCACCGATCACACCCATCGGCGGGCCGTCGCTCGGGGCCCCGGCCGGCGCGATGACCTCGGCGCCGTCGATGCCGCCGCCGCTCGAGTTCTCGTCGCCGAACCTCGCGGCCGATCTCGGCGACCTGCCGCCGCCGGTCGTGGCCGAAGCGCCCGCACGCACCGGCGCGACGCTCACGCCGAGCCAAGGCGGCATCGCCGACGCCAGCGCGCCGCCACGACTCGAGACCAAGCGCCCGGACACCCGCGAGCCCGCGGCGAACCTCGAGCCGATCGTCGCGCACGGCGAGCCCGCGTGGCCGGCCACGCCTTCGTACGCCGTCGATCCACCGTCGATGCCACCGCCGGTGGACTCGCTCCCGCCGCCCGTCGAACCGGTGGCGACGCCCGAACCTCCCCCGCCACCGGTCGAGCCCGCACCGCCCGTGATCGAGCCCGCACCACCACCGGTGGAATCACCGATCGCCGCCGCACCACCGCCGTTGCCGAGCGCAGAGCGCGAGCCCAGCTCGCCGCGGGCGATGACCCCGGCACCGGCACCGCTGCCGCCGATCGAGCCGCCGGTCGCGGCCTCGATCGAGCCGCCGGTCTCCCCCGACGCGTACACCACCGCCGACGCGTCGGTGAACGACATCTCGCGCCCCTTTGCGCCCACGCGCAGCAGCCCCTCGCGCCCGCCGGGCGTGCCGCAGGTCATCGCCGCCCCCGGTGCGCCGCAGCTGCGCTCGAGTCCGCAGCAGTCGCCGGTGCTGATCGACCCGCGCCACGTCGAGTCGCTCGACGTCGACTTCACCGATCTCTCGGCGTTGTCGGGCACCGCGCTCATGCGTGCCGCGTGCGCCCGGGTGTTCGCCGCCGTGATGGACACCCTCGCGCCCGAGGACGGCGTGCCCGATCGCGACGGTGACACCCGCGCCCGCGCCCGCGCCGAGGCCATGCGACTGCTGCAGCACGCCTCGACCACCGTGACCGGCATCGAGGTGCGTCCCTGGTCGGAGCGCATCGTGAGCGAGCTGTGCGGGCTCGGGGCCTTGTCGGCCCGGCTCGCCGAGCCCGACGTGCAGGAGATCTTCGTGCACGGCCCCGATCGCGTGCTGGTGCGGCGGGGGACCGGACCGGCCGCCGAGATCGACGCCAAGTTCTCGTGCCCGCAGGCCATCGAAGTCGTCGTGCGTCGACTGACGGGCACCAACTTCGGTGCAGAGAACCCCATCGTCGATGCGCGCACGCTCGACGGCGCTGATGTCTACGCGGTGCACGAGTCGGTCGCCAGCGGCGGACCGGTCGTCAACATCACGCTGCCGTCGCCGTCCGAGACCCGCTGGACGCTCGAGCGGCTGCTGCAGGACGGCTCGATCTCGCCGGCGATCGCGAACCTGCTCGCGACGTGCGTGCAGGCCGGGCTCGGTATCCTGGTGTGCGCCGGCCCGGGCGCGCGGGCGTTCCCGCTGCTGGCGGCGTTGATGGACGCGGCACCGACCACCGATCGCCAGGTGTTGGTGCGGCCGATGTCCGAGCCGGGCTTGTTGCCACCACAGGTGGTCGTGCTCGAGGGCGACGGCCTGGTCGGCACCGACGGCACCACGGTGATGCAGGCGCTGGTGCGCACGGCGGTGGGGCTGCGCCCCGATCGCCTCTGCCTGCACGAGACCGCCGGTCCCGAGGCCGCCGAGCTGCTCGCCATCGCCGGCCGCGGCCTCTCCGGTGTGCTCGCCTCGACCCGTGCCAGTACCGCCATGGGTGGCATCGGCCGCCTCGCCGCGCTCTCGGGGCTCGAGGGCGGCGGGCTCGATCTGGTGAGTCGCACCGAGCTGGTCGCCCGATCGATCGAGGTCATCGTGTGCGTGGGTCGATTCCCCGATGGCGTGTCGCGCGTGGTCGAGCTCGCCGAGACCCGCGTGGGCCAGGACGGCGCGGCCGCAGCCGCCGAGATCATCGGGATCGACGCGCGCACCGGCACGTGGCGCCACACCGGCGTGGTGCCCAACTTCTTCGCGACGCTGCAGCGACGCGGGGTCGTGGTCGACGCGGCGATGCTCGGCAGCTGACCTCGCGGGGACTCGACCGACTTCGTTCGCGGCCTTGGGCCCACGTGCGGCCCGGCGCCACCGCGGCGCCCTCGCGCGCGCTCGGGCCCCGCGGAGTTAAGCGTGGGAGCGGCTTGCGCCCGCGGTGTCGGCGTGTTGAGATTTCGCGGCTTTCCCGGCCCCTCATGCCCACGCGACGCACTCGGACCGCTCCTCTCCTGCGCTGTGCATCGACCCTGGCCCTGGGTCTCGCGCTCGCGCTCTCGATCTCCGCCTGCAAGAAGAAGAACGAAGGTCCGACCTGCAAGCCGGAGGACCACGCGAAGTTCAAGGTCCGCGTCTTGGTGCAGCCGACCAACGACATCAACCCCGACGAGAGCGGCGCACCGCTGCCGACGTTGATGCGGATCTACCAGCTCACCTCCGACGAGAAGGTGCCGCTGCTCGACTATCGCGAGGTCTGGGACAAGGGCAAGGACGTGTTCGGCGACACCTTCGTCGCCGAGACCGAGCACCAGGTCTATCCCGGCAAGCCCGACATGGTGGAGATCGAGCCCGATCCCAAGGCGAACTACGTGCTGGCGATCGCGCTCTTCCGCGAGCCCACCGGCTCGAGCTGGTACCGCCTGTGGGACGTGCCGAAGTACCACGGCGACTCGGTGTGCTTGGCCGAGCGGCAGAAGAAGACCTGGGCCGATCCGTGCTTCTACGTGTCGATGGAGCGCAGCACCATCGACGGTGGCCACACCCCGCCGGCGAGCTTCGACAAGGCGCTGGCCGGGGTCGAGTGCCCCGGCCCGCCGCTCAAGATGAAGCCGCCCGCACCCGAGCCCGAGGGCAAGAAGAAGAAAAAGAAGAAGCTGAAGGACTTGAAGAAGCCCGAGGTGCCCGAGCAGCCCGCAGCCCCCGAGGCTCCGGCGGCACCCGAGGCCCCCTCCGCACCGACCGCGCCCGAAGGCCCGGCCGCACCCGAAGCCCCCGCGGCACCGGGGAAGGGCTGACGTCGATGGCCAAGCGCAACCTCGATCGCGTGGTGTGGACCGAGGGGATGCTCATGTGTCCCCAGCACCTGCAGCAGCAGGATCAATTCATGGAGGCGACGCTGTCGTCGCGCCTTGCCGCCGCGGCCCCGGTCGCATGGGGCGTGGTCGCGATGACGATCGACGACGGCGCGCTCAAGGCCGGCTCGTTCAAGCTCACCGAGTTCGTCGGCGTGCTGTCGGCCGGCCTGCCGGTGGAGTTCTCGCCCAGTGAGGGCGGAGCCCCGGCCGCGCGACCGATCGCCGACGCGTTCCCGACCACCGCACCGATGCTCGAGGTCTACCTCGCGGTGCCGGCCTCGCGCGAGGGCATCCCGAACTACCAGGACGCCATCGACGACACCGCCAACGCCCGCTTCCGCATCGCGAACCGCCCGGTGCAGGACCTGACCATCGCCAAGACCGAGCAGATCGTCGCGTTCGGCCAGCCCAACCTCTCGATCGTGTTCGGTACCGAGGCCCGCGACGACTTCGAGACCGTCAAGATCGCCGAGATCGTCCGCGACGGCACCGGCAGCTTCGCGCTGTCGCGCAACTACATCCCGCCCGCCCTCAAGGTCGCTGCCTCACCGGTGCTCGCGTCGTGGATGCAGGACCTGCTCAGCGTGATGCTCACCAAGCAGCGCGCGCTGTCCGAGACCCGCCGCCAGATCGACGCCGCGGCGGTCGAGTTCACCGGCCAGGACATCACGCGGTTCCTGCTGCTGAACGCGCTCAACACGTACATCCCCCACGTCCGCCACATCACCGAGACCCGCGTGGCCTCGCCGCTGTCGTGCTACCTGACGCTGATCGAGCTCGGCGGTGCGCTCACGACCTTCTCGAGCGAGGTCGATCCGTCGAGCTTCCCGCGCTTCAACCACGCCGATCTGCGCAGCAGCTTCGAGGAGCTGTTCGGGCTGCTCAACAAGATGCTGGGCGCGACGGTGCGCGAGCTGTGCATTACCGTGCCGCTCGAGGCACGCCAGGACGGCATGTGGATCGGCCAGCTCAAGGACGATCGCCTGCCCCGCTGCCCGCGCTTCGTGCTCGCGGTCGAGGCCGAGGGCTCGCAGCAGGACGTCGCCAACCGCCTGCCCAAGCTGTCGAAGATCGCCTCGTGGAAGCAGATCAACCAGATCGTGCGCTCGGCGACCCCGGGCGTGCCGCTGGTGGTCACCCATCGCCCACCCTCCGAGGTGCCGGTGCGACCCAAGCAGGTCTACTTCATGCTCGACGTTTCGAGCGACTTCTGGCGACAGATCGCGACCGAGCGCACCGTCGCGATCTACTTGCCGCCGCCCTTCGATCCCAGCAAGGCCAAGATCGTGCTGATGGGCGTGCCCGAGCGCGCCGCACAGGCGTGAACCCCCGCGCGTCTGCGAACGCGCACCGCTTCGAGACTGCACCATGGACCGGGTCAACGAACTCACGAAGGACTGCTTCGATGCGCTGATCCAGCTGCGCAACGTCGCCGACGAGAGCCTGCTGGCGCCGGAGATGTTCCACGCGCGGGTGATCGGCTTCATCGACGAGCTGTTCCGCTCGGGACCACGCATGGGCCTGGTCGATCGCGACCTCCACGACATCGCCTACGCGGTCGTGGCGCTCGCCGACGAGGTCGCGATGCGCAAGACCGGCAGCATCCGCGACGTGTGGATGAGCAAGCCGCTGCAGCTGCACTACTTCAACGAGAACCTCGCGGGTGAGGGCTTCTTCCACCGGCTCGAGGCCACGCTCGGTGATCCACGACGGGTCGACGTGCTGCGGGTCTACTACCTGTGCCTGCTGTTCGGCTTCCAAGGCCGCTACGCCGTTCGTGGCGGCGAGCTCGAGCTGGCCGCGGTGCAACGCCGGGTCCGCGACGTGCTCGGCATCCACGCACGGCCCGAGCCGCTCTCGAAGCACCACCTGCGGCCACGCGAGCGGGTCGACCGCGCGCAGCAGTACTACGTCACCGTGTGGATCGGGTTGCTCGCGGTGCTGTTCTCGCTGGCGCTCATCATCGTGCTGCGCAAGGCACTCGATCGCCAGAGCTCCAACATCAGCGAGCGCATCGAGGCGCTGCTCCCGGACGAGTAGCCGCACTCGGACGGCTTCGACACCACACCATGGCCGCGCTCAAGTACATCTTCGCCGTCCTGCTCATCGCCGCCGTCTGGGCGGTGGTGCTGCTGCTGGGTTTGCCGATGTGGATCGCGATCGTCTCGACGGTCGTGATCGTCGCGGTGCTCGCGACCTTCGTGATCGTCAAGGTCGTGCGCGCCCGCAAGGCCGCCAAGGAGATCGAGCGCGCGCTCAAGGCCCAGGCCGACCGCCACGCCGCCAGTGCGCGCCCGGATCTGCGCGCCGACATCGAGTCGATGCAGCAGGAATTCCTGCGCGCGATCGCGGCGCTCAAGGGCAGCAAGCTCGCCGGCAAGAAGCCCAACGAGGCGCTGTACGCCCTGCCCTGGTACATGATCATCGGCCCACCGGGCGCGGGCAAGAGCACCGCGCTGCGCCAGAGCGGGCTGCGCTTCCCCTACCAGTCGAAGTCCGGTGGTGGCGTGCAGGGCGTCGGCGGCACCCGCAACTGCCAGTGGTGGATGACCAACGAGGCGGTCATCCTCGACACCGCCGGTCGCTACACCACCGAGGACAGCGACCGCGACGAGTGGATGTCGTTCCTCGACCTGCTCAAGAAGAACCGCCCCAAGCAGCCGGTCAACGGCGTGATGGTGGCGATCGCCGTCACCGACATCTCCGAGGCCCAGCCCGACGAGGTCCACGCGCGTGCGCGCGAGGTCCGAGCCCGCATCGACGAGGTCATGGCCAAGCTCGAGATGGTCGTGCCGGTGTACGTGCTGTTCACCAAGGTCGACCTGTTGCCCGGCTTCGTCGAGATCTTCGGTGACCTCGGCGACGCCGAGCGGCGACAGATCTGGGGCTTCACCGCGCCAGTGACCCAGAAGTCCGATCCGGCCACGCTGTTCCAGAAGCACTTCGACGAGCTCGCGCAGGTGGTCGAGCGCCGCGCGATCCGACGCATGGGCGACGAACGGCGGGCCGAGTCGCGCGACAAGATCTACGAGTTCCCGCAGTACTTCGAGCCCATGCGCGACAAGCTGGCGGCCTTCGTCGGCGAGCTGATGGCCGACAACGTCTACGCCGAGTCGCCGCACCTGCGCGGGGTCTACTTCACCAGTGGCACCCAAGAAGGCCGCACCATCGACCGCATCATGAACTCGATGGCGGCGGCGTTCGGCATCCAGCCCAAGCTGGCCTACACGACGCCGCAGGTCGAGCCCAAGAGCTACTTCCTCGGCGAGCTTTTCGAGAAGGTCATCTTCCCCGACAAGAACATCGCCCAGCGCAGCGCCGCCAAGGTCAAGCGTCAGGCCCTGATCGGCCACGCCATCGGCGGCGGCCTGCTGCTGGCTTCGATCGGCATGGCGCTACTGCCGGTGGTCGCGTTCCGCAACAACCGCGAGCTGATGACCGAGGCCCAGGACGCGCTCTCCAAGGTCGAGGAGCACGTGGGGCAGAAGGTGCCCGATCGCGTGAACGCGCCGATCCGGTTGGCGCAGGTCGACCCGTTGCGCGCGGTCGAGCGCACCCTCGACGAGCACGCCGACGACGGCGCACCGCTGTTGCTGCGCATGGGCATGTACCAGGGCGCGAAGTTCCAGCCACAGATGCGCCGGCTGTACCTGCGCACGGTCCGTGACGAGCTGGTGCGACCGTTCATCGACCTCACGGTCGCCGACCTCAAGCGCTTCGTGCAGAAGCACGGCCCCACGAGCGACGCCGTCAGCGGCGACCTCCACCGCGAGTACGAGGAGAAGCTGCGCTTCTACCTGCTGCTCACCGCCACCGCCAAGGGCGGCGGCGAGCTCGACTACCCGCCCAAGGGCGAGCCCGGCCTCGACGAGAAGCAGCGCGAGTGGATCCGCGGACGCATCGCCGACCAGTGGCGCGACGCGCTCAAGCACCTCGGCGACGTCGCCGACCGCGACACCATGCTGAACGTCGCCGACGCGTACCTCGACATCGTCGCCGAGGACAAGCTGTACCTGTTCGAGCGCGAGCTCAAGGTCGTCGAGAACACCCGCAAGATCTTGAAGCGCACCGATCAGCTCGACGCGCTGCTGCACGAGCTGCTGCGCGACGTCGAGGCGCCGGACCTCACGCTCGCCGACATCTCGAGCAGCCGCAAGGCACTGCTCAACGACGACGTGGTCGTGCCCGGCAAGTACACCCGCCAGGCCTGGGACGACGGCATCGCGGTGAAGCTCAGCCAGTCGGTCGACGCGCTGCTCGGCAACGAGTGGGTGCTGGGTTGGACCGAGGAAGAGGTCACCAAGAACCGTGAGCGCCAGCTCGACCTGCTGCGCTCGCGCTACTTCACCGAGTACATCGACGCCTGGAAGAAGTTCGTCCAGGCCATCTACACCAAGGCGCCGAGCGACCTGTCCGACGCCGGCGAGATCCTCAAAGACCTCACGGGTGGTTCGCCGGCGCCAATCCGGCGCACGTGCACCTTCGTCCTCTACCACACCACCCTCGACGATCCGGATCCGGAGGTCGAGGAGGACGAGCCCGATCTCGCCGACCAGGCGCTCGAGGCGGGTGCAAAGCAGCTCGAGAAGAAGGCCGGCAAGGCGGGCAGCAAGCTGGAGGCGGCGCGCAAGAAGCTGCTCGAGGAGCGCCGGAAGAAGCGTCAGAACGACCCGACCCTCAAGATCAACGAGGACGTGAAGAAGGAGTTCGCCGACTTCATCAAGTTCGGCTGCGGCGAGCAGATGCCGGCCAAGGAGGGCGAGCCGCCGCCACCGGCCAAGGCGGTGCCGCTCGACGCCTACGAGCAGGAGCTCAAGGCCGTGCGCGACGCCCTGAACGCCAAGCTCGCCGAGGAGAGCGCGGCCAACAACGCGGCGCTGAAGAAGGCCGTCGACACCGCGCTGACCACCAGCGAGAACCTCGTCAACGAGGCCGACAACGGCGCGTGGTTGGCGTCGTCGTTGCGCAAGATCCTGCTGCCGCCGCTGCGCGGCATGGCCGGGCTCGCCGGCCGCGGCGTGGACAAGGACCTCACCAACAAGTACTGCGCCGAGGTCGTCGACCCGATGAACAAGCTGCTGGCGAAGTACCCCTTCGCGCCCAAGGGCAGCGACGTGAGCCTGCAGCAGTTCTCCGAGTTCTTCGCGCCCGACGGCGGCAAGCTGTGGGCGTTCTACGACGCCGCGCTCGCCGGCCGCGTGCCGGAGAAGAACCACTCCTTCTCCATCACCAACGCCGGCAGCGGCGTCACGGCGATCGATCCGCGACTGGTGCAGTTCCTGAACCGCGCCCGCGACCTGCAGCGGGCGCTCTACGCCAACGGCGGCGCCGACATGGCGGTGGAGTTCGACGTGACGATCCGCGGCACCTCGAGTGCAGCCCGCACGACCCTCACCATCGACGGCCACGAGTACGTCTACAAGAACGGTCCTGAGCAGGCCGAGCACTTCGTGTGGCCCGGCGAGGGCGACAAGAAGGTCGGCAGCGTGGTCGCGGTCGGCGAGGGCTTCCGCGACGAGTTCGGTCAGCAGAGCAAGTGGGGCCTGTTCCGCCTCCTCGAGGCCGGCACCATCTCGTCGGGCGGCAACGGCTCGGGCTTCACCATCGTCTTCAACCTGTCGCCGACCGCGGGCGCGCGGAACCCCGATCAGGCGTTCCTGCGCATGCGCATCAAGCCGCAGGAGCCGGACATCAACCCGTTCTTCGGCAACGACGACCGGCCCGTCGACTTCATGTCGCTGTTCCGCCACCCCGACTTGGTGCCGCCCAAGTCGATCCTCATCGGAGGCCCGCAGTGTCCGTGATCGCGGCGAAGGGGGAGCCACGTCGATGGTGAACCCACGCATGGGCGTGTTCGGCAAGCTGCCGAGCGCCGGCGACTTCGTCTCGCACAACGCGTCGCACCCGGTCGCGCGCGCGCTGCAGGAGTGGATGGTCGGCGAGGTCGAAAACCTCGCCGCCAAGCGCAAGCACCTGCCCCCGACGCCGGTGAAGTTCCTCGTGCGCGATCCGGCCGGCACCAGCGCGTGCATCGGTGCGTTCGCGCCCGGTCGCGATCGGGTCGGCCGCGAGTTCCCGCTGGCGAGCTTCGTCTACGTCGACCTGCCGGTCGCGACCGTTCGCTTCCCGTCGCTGCCGGTGGCGTACGCGAGCTTTCTCGAGACCGCCGCACGCATGGTCGCCAGCGCTGCCGAGCTCACGCTCGATCTGCCGGGCGTGCTCATCCGCGGCGACACGCTCGTGCTGCCCGGCCCGCAGGAGCTCGAGGACGCGCGCACCTGGACCCATCAGGCGCTCGACGCGACCCCGGGGCAGACCATCCTCGACGCGTTGTTCGGGCCGGCCGCCGACGGCGTCGCGTTCCACGGCGTGCACATGTTCATGTCCGCGTGCGCGCACGTGCACGGCATGGACCCGGGGCGCGCATCGATCGTCCTCGATTGCCCGTGCACCGACGATGTGCAGCTCATCTTCTGGCTGCGCCTGGCCGACACGCTGCTGCAGTGGCGTCGCGCGCCGCCGTCGTTGTTCTGGATCGGCCCCGACGGGCCCAACTCGCGGCTGCTGATCTGCCTGGGCGCACCGGCGCCGGGCGTGCTGCACTTCCTCAGCGACCCGAGCGTCGCCGCCGAGAAGCTGTGGCCGATGCGCACCTCCCACGCCAGTGCGATCGAGGCCGGCCGGCGCGGGCTGTCGCCGAACGTCACCCGCGCGCTCACGCTGCCTCCGCCGGCGGCCAGCGGCCTGCTCAACATGCTCGCGGCGGGATGATCGGCGCGGCTGCGATGACGTCGATCCTCGCATGCCTCACGTCGTTCACGCTGCTGCAGCCCGCCGTGATCGACGAGGGCGCTGAACCGACCGCCGCGGCGCGTGCCCCCGCGATGCCGACAGCGCCGGCGCCGGTGTACGCGATGCCGCCGCCCGACGGCCCGCGACCGATGAGCGAGGGTGCGATCCGCATGGCAGCGTGGACCAAGCGCCGCAACGGGCTTGCCGTCGGTCTCGGCATCTCGCTCGGCGCGATGGTCGGTGGCGCGCTCTCGATCGGCCTCGGCAGCGTGCGCGCGCGCAACCAGTGCCGCGACTCGTTCTGCGAGGGCACGCCGTTCTTCGTGGGCCTCATCGTCGGCGCGCCGTTGCTCATCCTCGGCTTCGCGGGGGCACTCGGCACCGGCGTCGCATGGGGCGTGCACGTCGAGCGACGCCCGCCGAAGCTCGCCTGGCGCCTGCAGCCGACTGCGGGCGGGCTGACGCTCCGCTTCTGAGTCGAGGCTGAACGCGAGGCGTTCATCCTCGATGAAGGTAAGGAGCGAAGCGATGAGGGAAGGGGAGGCTCCGGCGGGCTTTGCCCGACGGCGGGGAAGGGCGGGCCGCCCTTCCCCATTTGCTTGGTAGGGCGTGTGTGAGCCGCACGGGAACCTCCAGGGCCTCCCGGCGCACAGCCCTAGCGGGACGAGGGCATGGGCACGACGACACGCACGATCACCGCGGGGGCACTGTTCGCGTTCGGGCTCGGCAGCACGCTCGCGCACGCGGACCCCTCGCTCACCGCGCGGCCGCGCGGCCGCGTCATCCACCTCGATCCGCAGCAAGCGTCCTTGGTCGCGCCGTGGCAACCGCAGGCCGAGGGCGGCACGCACGTCATCTACCTCAATCGCTGCGCCGCCGGCCTCACGCTGACGCAGGGCGCGACCGACAGCTCGCTCAACAACATCTCCAGCATCGTCACCGGCACGGTGAACTTCCCCGCGTACCCCTTCGGTGACGCGGCGTGGAACGAGCTCGTCCAGGGCACGCGCGAGATGTACGCGCCGTTCGGCATCACCGTCACCGACGTCGACCCCACGCCGATGCCCCACGACGAGGTCGTGATCTGCGGCAACGATGTCGCGTCGGGCTTCGCGGGCGCGGCCGGGGTCGCGCCCGGCACCTGCCAGCCGATCCCCAACGCGATCACCTTCGTATTCCCGGAGACCATCGGCAACGACCCGCGCTTCACCATCGAGACCATCGCGCAGGAGTCGGCGCACGCCTGGGGGCTCGATCACGAGTTCAAGTGCGAAGACCCGATGACGTACCTGCTCGACTGCGGCGACAAGGCCTTCCTCGACGGCGACTTCCCGTGCGGCGAGTACGAGGCGCGCGCTTGCTATTGCGGCGGCAACACGCAGAACTCCTACCAGACCATCTTGTCGCTGTTCGGGCCGGGCACCCCCGACACCGCCGCGCCGAGCGTCATCATCGACAGCCCCAGCGACGGCACGCGGTTCGACAGCGGCGTCGCCTTCGACATCGCCGTCACGGTCGCCGATGACGTCGGGGCCACGCGCGCCGACCTCTACGTCGACGGCATGCTCGCCAGCTCGGACGACAGCCAGCCCTTCGGCCCATGGCCGGTGGTCGACGCGCCCGACGGCAGCCACGAGTTCTACGTCGAGGTGCACGACGCCGCCGGCAACCTCGGCACCAGCGACGTCGTCAGCGTCCTCGTCGGACTCGCCGACGACTCGGGCGGTGGCGGCACCGAGGGTGCCGGTGGCGACGGCACCGGTGGCGACGATCCCAGCGCCGGCGGTGACGAAGGCGGCACGCCCGGCGGCATCACCGGCGGCGGCGCGATCCCACCGGGCTTCGGCCGCGGCACCGATGACGGCGGTGGTTGTGCGATCGACCGCGACGCCACCACGCCGCGCGCGTGGTGGTGCCTGCTCGTGCTCGCGGCCCGGCGACGACGCGCGCGCTAGAAGTCGCGGACGTCGACCAGCTCGCCGATGCAGCCGGTGTGGCCCATCGCGGCCTCCTTGCCGGCGCCGCCGTGCTGGCCTCCGTGACCGCCGATGCCGGGCTGGCCGACGTGCCCGCCGCCCAGGATGAGGCCGGTGGTGAACATCGCGACCTCGCCGCGCCGGGCGATCGCGATCGAGTCACCGCCGCAACCGCCAGCGCCACCGCCACCACCACCGCCGCCGCCACCGTGGCCGCCGACGCCCGCGTTTGCGGCCGCGTGACCGGCCCCGGCCGTGGCCTCGCCGCCGGCACCACCGGCACCACCGGCACCACCATCGCCGCCGACACCACCGTCGCCACCGCGACCTCGGGTGATGCGCGTCGCGTGCAGCTCGAGCCCGCTGTCGACCACGACGATCGCGATGCTGCTGCCGCCGGCGTGGCCCGGCGATCCGCCGACGCCACCGCAGCCGCCACCGCCACCGCCACCGCCGAGGCCGCCATCGGCGGCGGTGATCGGACCGCCGCAGGTGCCAGCGTCGATGTCGTAGCTCGCGGGTGCACCACCGCCACCACCACCGCCGGGCGTGCCGTCGCTACCTTCGGCCGCGAGCGCGGGCACCCAGTGGCCATCGTCGTCGAGCTCGCCGCTGGTCTTGGCCTCGGCACCCGGCAGGCCCGGCGCGCCGTCTTCTCCGTCCTCGCCGTCGCCACCGTCGCGTGGGATGTCGCCACAGACCACGCCGCCACAGTCACCCGGCGGTACCCAACCGCCCGCACCGCCCGCGGCCGCGAGCACGTCGGCGCCCGACATCGGCGGCACAGGCGGACACACGAGTCCGTCGCCACCGCTGCCGCCGACGCCACTGCACGCGGCGAGGCCACCCGCGCCACCCTCGGCGCCGGCTTGTCCCGCCGCGCCCGCGAGCGCGAACGCCATGTGGGTGCCCGCGAGCCCACGGGCTCCGTCGCCGCCGACGACGTGCACGTGCTCGAGCGCCACCTTCACCCCGCGATTGCCAACCAACGACACCGCGACGCTGCCCTGCCCCGGCGCAACGCCATCGGGCGCCACCAGCTCGAGCGCTTGCAGCCACACGTCGGCCTCGAGTCCGCGACCCACGACCGCGGCCTCGACGTGTCCGCGCACGCGCGTGATCGCCTTGTCGTCGCGGCGCGTGAAGGCGTCGGTGTAGCCGCCGTAGATCGACACGCCGCTGCGCAGCGTCACGGTCTCGTCGTAGTCCCCCTCGGCCACCAGCACGTCGTGCGGCGGCCAGTAACCGGCCGCGGCCACGATGCCCTCGTGGATCGTACGCAGCGGTCGGCTCGGCGTGCGGCCGTCATTGCCGGCGACCCAGCGCGCGGGATCGACGAAGACCGACGCGCACAGCGTTCCGTCGACGCCGTCGTCGTCGGCATCTTCGAACGCGAGGTCGGGACGATCGAAGCGCTCGCAGGCCCCGGCCACGCCGTTGCCGTCGGGCTCGCCACCGCTGCTGCCCTCGCCGCCGCCACCACCGGCGCCGGTCGTGCCCCCCGGGTCCTCGTCGCCGTCGTCACCCGAGCTCGACGCATCGGCGTCCTCGTGCAGGCCCGACCCCTCGCCACCCCCAGTGCCCGCAACGGGCTCGGGTACGCCGCAGCTCGCGGCAAGGAGGCAGGCGGTCACGAACGTTCGGCGCTGGATGGTCATCGCATGCCCTCGTTCGTCCACCACCGCGGCCGCTGCAGCGTCGGCAAGTCCTCGGAATGGGACGGCGACGCCGGCTCGCGGCCGCGGCTGCACCACCGGCGCGGCGCCATCGACCCGCCTACACCGCGGTCGGCCGACCGGCCGTGGCCCGCGGTCCTCGGTATCCGACCTGCCCGTGACGTGGGACCCGCGCGGCATCACGCACGTGGCCGCGCCCGCGCAGGCTTAAGTGCCGCGCGCACGGGTGTCCCCTGTTGGGCCGATGACGCTTCGTGTTAGCCTCTGCCACCATCGCGATGCGCCCATCGGCGTCACGCGTGGCGTCCCCACAGCCCGAGCGAGGAAGTCATGGGTAAGGAAGCTTCGGTCGCGCCCAAAGAGCGCGTGAACATCGTCTACAAGCCCGCCACCGATGGTGCCGAAGAGGTCGAGCTCCCGCTCAAGATCCTCGCGATCGGTGACTACACCGGCCGCAAGGACGACCGGCAGCTCGAGGATCGCAAGCCGATCAACATCGACAAGGACAACTTCGAAGAGGTGATGGAGAAGCACGATCTCCACATCGACATCAGCGTGCCCGACAAGCTCTCGGGCGACGAAGGTGCCGAGCTCGCGGTGAGCCTGGGCTTCAAGTCCATGAAGGACTTCTCGCCCGAGGGGATCCTGCAGCAGGTGCCGGAGCTGCGGCAGCTGATGGAACTCCGCAATGCACTCACGGCGCTCAAGTCGCCGCTGGGCAACAAGCCCGAATTCCGCAAGGCGCTCGAGAAGCTGCTGGGCGACGACGAGTCGCGCAAGAAGCTGATGGCGGAGCTGGGCATCGACAAGGGTGAAGGCTGAAGGCAACGACCATGGCAGACGAGCAACAGGAAGCAGGCGGCGGCGCAGCGACGACCCTCTCCGAGGGGTCCTTGCTGGATCAGATCCTCTCGGAGGCCAAGGTCACCCCCGGTGACCAGGACACGTACGCGATCGCCAAGCAGGGCATCAGCGCGTTCATCACCGAGGTGCTGACCTCGTCGGACAAGTACCGCAAGATCGACAAGGCGGCCGTCGACGTGATGATCGCCGAGATCGACACGCGGCTGTCGGCGCAGATCAACCAGATCCTCCACAACCAGACCTTCCAGCAGCTCGAGTCCGCATGGCGCGGCCTCAAGTACCTGGTCGACAAGGTCAACTTCCGCGAGAACGTCCGCGTCGAGGTGCTGAACTGCTCGAAGCAGGACCTCATGGACGACTTCGAGGACTCGCCGGAGATCCCCAAGTCGGGCCTCTACCGCACGGTGTACTCGGCGGAGTACGGCACCTTCGGCGGCAAGCCGGTGGGCCTGATGGTGTCGAACTACGACTTCGGCCCCGGCCCGCAGGACATGCAGCTGCTGTCGAACTGCGCCGCGGTCGCGACCATGTCGCACGCGCCGTTCATGGCCAACACCAGCCCGGCGTTCTTCGGCGAGGAGTCGTTCGAGAACCTGCCCAAGCTGAAGGACCTGAAGTCGCTGTTCGAGGGCCCGCAGTACGCACGCTGGCACGCGTTCCGCGAGAGCGAGGACTCGCGCTACGTCGGCCTGTGCATGCCGCGGTTCCTGCTGCGTCTGCCCTACGGCCAGGCCACCATCCCGGTGAAGTCGTTCAACTTCGAAGAGGAGGCGATCGGCAACCACGACGCGTACCTCTGGGGTCCGGCTTCGATCGCGTTCGCGACCCGCGTCGCGGACTCGTTCGCGAAGTACCGCTGGTGTCCGAACATCATCGGGCCGCAGTCGGGCGGCGCGGTCGAGGACCTGCCGCTGCATCAGTACAAGGCGATGGGCGAGATCCAGACCAAGATCCCGACCGAGATCCAGCTGACGGAGCGTCGCGAGTTCGAGCTCTCCGAGGAGGGCTTCATCGGGCTGGTCTATCGCAAGGACAGCAACAACGCGGCGTTCTTCTCGGCGAACTCGTGCCAGAAGGCGAAGATCTTCGCCGACACGCCCGAGGGCAAGGCCTCGGAGCTCAACTACCGCCTCGGCACCCAGCTGCCGTACATGTTCATCATCACGCGGCTGGCCCACTACATGAAGGTCATGCAGCGCGAGCAGATCGGCAGCTGGAAAGAGCGCGGCGACCTCGAGCGCGAGCTCAACATCTGGATCGGCCAGTACGTCGCCGACATGGAGAACCCGGCACCGGCGGTGCGGAGCCGTCGCCCACTGCGGGCCGCGAAGATCCTCGTCGAGGACGTGCCCGGTCAGCCCGGCTGGTACCGCTGCAACCTGCAGCTGCGCCCGCACTTCAAGTACATGGGCGCCTCGTTCACGCTCAGCCTCGTCGGTAAGCTCGACAAGACCTGATCGCCGCGGCACCTCGTCGCCCGTCGCGGGCGACGAGCGTCCCCACCGAGAGCCCTCCGCCACCCGCGGGGGGCTTTTTTTCGTGCCGCGACTAGGCCGGCGAGGTCTGCACGAAGTTCGCGATGCTCTGTCGGACGTCGATGCTGGCGGACTTGGCCTTCGCGATCACCACGTCGAACGGCGCGTCCTCGGGCACCGCCGTCCACAGGCGTTGTTCGCCCTGCGGACCACACACGATCTGCAACGCGCCGAGCCGGCGCAGGCACTGCTCGAGCGTCGGGAGATCGGTGCGGAGTTCCTCCGCGATCTCGTGCTCGGCCATCGCGGAGCCCGCGAGCTGGAAGAGGAGGTCGGTGATCATCGCCATGGGGGTGAGGGACCTTGCCGCGATCGATGGCCACTCGCCAAGTCCCCCGCGGTGTCCCGCCAAGTGAGGACAGACCGTGCGCAAAGCCAGGGGGGGCACCGACGTGCGCGGGCTCGCAGGGCTTTCCCGGCCACGGATCGCGTACACTCGCCGTCCATGCGAACGCACTGGATTGCTGTGACCTTGCTGTGTGCTTCCGCCGGGTGTGTCGGCACATCGAGCGGCGATGCTGGCACCAGCACCGGCTCGAGTTCGTCGGGCGCGGCGACCACCGACGGCACCACCACCGCCAGCACCACCACGAACGCCAGCGAGAGCTCGTCCAGCAGCTCGACCGGCACCACCACCGAGGGCTCGTCCACCAGCGAGACTGGCAGCTCGAGTGGCGGCGCCGACTCGAGCGGTAGCACCACCGAGGCCGTCGCGTTCGCCGTGACGAGCCCGGAGTTCGTCGACGGCGGCGGCCTGCCCCACACCGCGCACATCGACGGCGGCAACATGTCGCCGGCGCTCGACTGGGTCGGCGTGCCCGCCGGCACCATGAGCTTCGGCGTGTTCCTGCACGACCTCGACTTCCTCGGCGGCAACCCGGATGGCTTCCCCCACTCGGCGATCTGGAACATCCCCGCCGACGCCACCGGCCTGCCCGCCGACATCGAGCACACCGCGATGCCGAGCGATGTGGCTGGCGCGCTGCAGTGCCGCAACTGGACCGGCTCGCAGTTCGGCTACGGCGGCCCCGGCTCGGCCGCGAACCACTACGAGTTCATCGTGTACGCGCTCGACGTCGAGACCCTCGACGAGGTCGATCAGAACGACTCGCTGGTGAACGTCTACGACGCACTCGAGGCCCACGCGATCGCGAAGGCGATGATCATCGGCCAGTCGACCGGTCCGTGATGCACCTCGGGCGCGCGCGCCCTCGCCCCATCGCCAGCTTCGAGCCCCAAAGGAGTTGCACGCCATGCTCGACGAGATCCGTAGCCGCGCCGCGAGCTTCCTCGAGCCCATCGCCGGCGCCGAGCCGGCCGGTGTGGCCGCGAGCCTCGACCCTCGCTACGAGGCCGTGCGCGCCGAGGTCGCCAAGCTCGACGCGCCGACCGGCGGCGAGATCGACTGGAAGGCGGTCGCGCGCGGCTGCAAGGAGCTGCTGGTCGGCACTAGCAAGGACTTCCTGCTCGCCAGCCAGAACGCCTACGCGTTGCTGCAGCTCGAGCGATGGGCGGGGCTCGCGACCGGCCTCGCGGTGCTCGACGGCATGCTCGAGCGCTGGTGGGAGCAGGGCTTCCCGCCGGTCGCGCGGCTGCGCGGCCGCGGCAACGCCGTCGACTGGTTGACCGCACGCCTCGAGATCGCGCTGCCGACGGTGGGCGTGCAGGCCGGCGAGGTCGCGGCGTTCGAGGCGGTGCGAACCCTGTGGACGGGCATGGGCACGCGCGCCCGCGATCGCCTCGGCGAGTTCGCGCCCGCGATGGGTGGCGTCGCCGAGGCGCTGGAACGACTGCGCATCAACCTCCCCGCCGAGGCCGTCGGCGCCGCGGGCAGCAGCGCTGCACCGACGCCGAGCCCCGAGCCCGCGCCCACGTCGGCACCCGCACCCGCACCGGAGCCCGCACCCGCAGCCGCCCCGGCGGCGGCCGAGGCCCCGGCGGCGGCACCCGCCGACGATCCGATCGCGATCGCCCAGGCCGCGGCCGAGCCGTGGCTGGCCCCGATCGATGGCCCGAACCCCGCCGGGGTCGAGGCCCGCTACGACACCGGCTACGAGGCCGCGCGCGTCGAGATTGCGAAGCTCGAGGCCATCACCGATCAGGTCGTCGAGTGGAAGCTCGTGCAGGACAACGCCGGTGCGATCCTCCGCACGCGCTCGAAGGACCTGCTGATGGCGAGCTACTTCGCCTTCGCGCGCTTCAAGCTGAATGGGCTCGCCGACCTGTTGATGGGCCTGCAGCTCATCATCGCGCTGCTCGAACGCTATTGGGAGGGCCTGCAGCCCGAGCGCGTGCGCGGCCGCGCCAACGCGCTCGCGTGGCTGGTCGGTCAGCTCGAGCTGGTGCTGCCGACGCTGCAGCTCACGCCCAAGCAGCGCCCGCTGGTGCTCGGCCTCCAACGCACGTGCACCTCGCTCGCCACGCAGATGCGCGAGCGCATGGGCAGCGACGGTCCCAGCCTCGGCAGCGTGAACGAACGCGTGCAGCGGATGCTGCTCGCACTCCCGGAGGAGAAGCCGCCCGAGCCGCCCAAGCCCGCGCCGGCGCCCACCCCCGCGCCCACGACCGCACCGACCGCCGCGCCCGCGCCCGCCCCCGCGCCCGCGGTGCCGGCGATGAAGTCGGTCGCCGCCGTCGACAACCCCGATCAGGTCAACACATTCTTGCAGGAGACCAGCCGCGCGCTGATCAGCGCGGCCGGCGTGCTGCGCACCGCGGCGCCGGCCAACCCAACCGCCTATCGATTGCTGCGCCAGGGCCTCTACCTGCACCTGTCGAATCCGCCGCCGTCGGATGCCGGTGGCAAGACGCAGATCCCGGCCCTACCCGCGCCGCGGCGCGCCGCGTTCGTCGCGATGGAGAACAACGGCAAGTGGGAGGCGATGCTCGACGAGGCCGAGTCGGCCCTGATGCAGTCGCGGTTCTGCCTCGACTTGCATCGCTACAGTCATCGCGCGCTCGAACGACTGGGCGACAGCTTTGCGGGGGCGCGCACCGTGGTCGCCTCCGAGGTCGCTGCGCTGCTCTCGCGCATGCCGACGCTGCCCGATCTCCTGGCCGGCGACGGCACGCCGCTGTCCGACGGCGACACCAAGACCTGGCTCGCGCAGGTCGTGCTCGCCGGCAGCGGCGGTGGTGGTGGGAGCGGGGGCAGTGCTGGCGACGAGGACAAGCCGGTGTTCGCCGAGGTCCGCGGCCTGCTGACCGCGGGCAAGGCGGGCGACGGCATGCGCATCGCGACCGCGCGCATCGAGGCCTCGACCACGGCGAAGCAGCGGTTCACCCGGCGACTCGCGCTGGCCTCGGCGTTGCTCGACACCAGCTCACCCATGCTGGCGCGCGGCATGTTCGCATCGCTCGAGCAGCAGCTGCGATCGGACGGCCTGATGGCGTGGGAGCCCGAGCTGGCCTCGCAGGTGCTGGAGGGCTTCGTGCGCGCGATTCGGGCCGCGGCCAAGGCCGGCTCGCGCTACGAGCAGGCCGACGCGGTGTACGAGCGACTGTGCCAGGTCGACCCGATGGCCGCGGCTCGCCTGGCCGGTTGACGCCAGGGGGTCGTCCGCAAGACTCCCGCCATGCCGCCCCGCCGCCCCTCGTTGCGCCCTCTTTCGTCGCTCCTGCGTGCGGGTTCGTTGGCGCTCGCGGGCGCCCTGCTGGTGGCATCGGTGCCGACGACGGCGCTCGCGGCCCCGTCCAAGGGTCAGATCGAGCAGCTCTACGACGAGGGCGACAAGAAGAACTCCGACGGCGACTTCAAGGGCGCCGCCGAGGCGTGGGGACGCTTGCTGGTGTTGCTGTCCGAGGAGCAGGCCAACCGTGCGACGCGCGAGAGCCTGCTGCTCAACATCCTCGACGCGTACATGAACGCGTACCTGCGGATCCCCGCCGCCGACGGCAAGAAGGACATCGCCCAGCTGCGCGAGGGCAAGACCACCTTCGAGCTCTACCTGAAGCAGTATCACGCGGTGTACGGCAAGGACCGGGCGATCAGCGCCGCGGTGCAGCAGAAGGCCGACGAGCTCACCGCCGCGCTGGCGAAGGCCGAAGAAGAAGCCAAGGGCCCGACCGTCGTCGAGCCCGCCGGCGACGGCGATCCCAAGGGCACCGACGACGACAAGACCAACGTCACGCCGATCAACGACACACCGCCGGGCACGCTACCGCCGGAGAACAACGGCATGGGTCTGATCGTCGGCGGTGCGGTCACGGCCGGCCTCGGGTTGGGGGCCATCGGCATGCTGATCGCGGGCTCGCTGATCGGCCAGACTGCCGAGCGGGACTTCGAGCGCGCCGATGTCGACGCGAGCAAGCTGTGCGCCGCGACCTCGGGTGGCTGCAGCAACCTCAGCGCCGAGGACCAGATGACCTACGACGCGCTGATCCAGAAGCGCGACGACGCCGACAAGCGCGGGGGCGTGGCGAACGCAGTCACGATCGCGGGCGCCGTGCTCACACCGGTGCTGCTCGGCGCGGGTGCGACGATGTTGGCGCTCGGCATCAAGCGCAAGCGCGCCGCGGATTCGGCACGCAAGACCGTCTCACTGGCGCCGGCCTTCGGCCGCGGCTTCACCGGCATCTCGATCGCCGGCCGCTTCTGAGTCGAGGATGAACGCTTCCCCACTCGCTTGGTAGCTTCGAAGCGCGCGGGGCACTCGAGGCCGAGGTCACGGCGTCGCGGCGGGCAGCGGGTGCGTCGCGAGCCAGCGGTCTATCGCGTCGACCTGCGGCTGCGACGGCGCGCCGTCCTCCGCGTAGACGCGCCGCGCGGCGGCGGCCAGCTCACGCGCCTCGGCATCGACCCCGCGCAGCGCGGCGGTGGCCTGGGCCATGCCGAAGCGCGCCGCGGCCAGCTCCAGCACGTCGTCGCCGCTGCCGAGGGCCGCGGCGAAGTGGGCCAGCGCGCGATCGTTGCGCCCCGCGTCGAGCTCCACGCGACCCAGCTCGATGGTGGTCGACACCGTGTCCGAATGGGCCGCGCCGAGGCGTTCGCGGCGGATCGTCAGCGCTTGCTCGAGTTCTCGTCGCGCCAGCTCCAGCGCCCCCGTGACCCGGTGCAGCCGGCCCAGGTTCTCGAGCACCCGCGCGTAGTCGGGATCGTCGGCGCCCAGGCGAGCTCCGATCGCCGCGCGGCAGGCCTCGAAGCGCGCGATCGCTGCGTCGGCACGACCGCGGCCCTCCTCGATGATGCCGAAGTTGCACAGCGCGGCGGTCACGAACGGGTGCTCCGGTCCGAGCGAGCCGCGGAAGATCTGCTCGGCACTCGCGAGGTGCCGCTCGGCGTCGTCCCATCGCGCCAGATCCGTGAGCACGTTGCTGAGCCCGAACTCGATCGTGCCGAACGCAGGATGCTCGGGTCCATGCGCGCCGCGAGCGATGCTCGCCGCACGCTCGAAGGTCTCGAGCGCGAGCTCGCGGCGATGGGCACGGTAGTGGACGTTGCCGAGGTTCACCAGCCACGACACCAGCCGCGTGGCGTCCGGCCCCTCGAGGCGCACGACGGTCTCGATCGCGTGACCGTAGGCGGCACCGGCCTCGTCGAGGCGATCCATCCGATACAGGACCGTCGCCTCCGCGGCCTCCAGCCGCGCGAAGGCCAGCTCGCCGACCGCCGCGCGACGATACAGGCTGCGCGCCAGCCCGGCCCAGCGCAGGCCTTCGTCGTGGCGACCGAGGCGATCGCCGACCACACCGGTCAGCAGGTTCGCGGCGGTGCCCGCGGTCTCGTCGGCGCCCACCTCGAGCGCGAGCTCCATCGCGGCGTGGAGCGACCGCTCGGCCTCGACCCACTCGCCCAGGCCCTCGTCGATCTGTCCGCGTCGCAGCGCGACCTCGGCCCGCAGCGGCGCGTAGTCGAGGCCCTGCGCCAGCTCGTGCGCGAGCGTGACCTCGACCGCCGCGTCCTTGCCCCGCCCTGCGGCCTGCAACGCGCTCGCACGCGCGAGGTGCTCGCGCACGCGCTCGACCTCGTCGAGCAGCCACGCCGGCGGCGGCTCGACGCTGGCCAGCACGTAGTCGGGGTCGTCACACGCATCGACCGCCGGTAGGGCATCGACCGCCGCACTGGCGCGCTCGACGACCGCACGATCGACGCCCTCGAACACGTCGAGCAGCGCCGCCAGGGCCTGGCGCCGGTGGCCGAGGCACTGCATGCGACGATCGAGCAACGCCTGCGACTGCGCACCGCGTTCGTGGGTCGCGCGGCACGCCTCGCGGTAGCCACCGTCGTACGCGGCGACATACGCATCCAGTGCGAGCGCGCTCGCGTCCCACTCGCGCGCTGCGTAGGGCACCGCGACGGCGCCGAAGGCCTCGGCGAGCTGCGCCCGGCGGGCGTCGTTCCACAGCTCCGCCACGCGCTCGTCGCCGACGCACGGGTCCGCGGCACGACGGACCAACTCGGCGGTGCCATAGCTCAGGCCGGCGATGAGCCCCGCGGCCCCGATCGCGGTCCAACGCCGCCGTCGCACCGCGGCGTGATCGACCTCGAGCACCGCGACCAGTCGATGCATGTCCGGCCAGCGCGCGCCGGGGTCGGCGGCGAGCCCCCGCAGCACCGCCTGCACGACGTGCCCGGGCACACCGATCTCCGGCGGCCGCTGGATGCGACCGGCCTGCTTGGCCAACGCGAGCCGCTCGAGCGTCGCGCCGGTGAACGGCTCCTGCTTGAACAGCGCCTGGTACAGCGCGACGCAGAAGCTGAACTGGTCGCTGCGCGGATCGGCGGCGACGCCCGCATGTTGCTCGGGTGCCATGAAGCGCGGCGTGCCGACCACCGCGCCGTCCTGCGTCAGCGGCGAGCTCAGCACGTCGGAGGAGCTCGTCCCGAGCGAGATCGTCAGCGCGACCGGCCCGCTGGGCTCGCGGACGCGCTCGCGGATCGCGGCCTCACGCGTGGCGCTGGTGGGCTCGCTGCGCGCGAGCCCGAAGTCCAGCACCTTCGGCGTGCCGTCGCCCGCCACCAACACGTTGTCGGGCTTGAAGTCGCGATGCACGATGCCGGCGTCGTGGGCAGCCGCGAGCCCGCGACCGGCGCGGGCGTACATCGCTGCGATCGCGCGGGCCGGCTGGTCGATCTGCCAGCGCGTGAGGGTCGGGCCCTCGATGTACTCCATGGCCACGAACACCGCGTCGCCGAGCGTGCCGGTGTCGAACACGCTGATCACGTTGGGATGGGAGACGCGCGCGATGGCCTGGGCCTCCCGCAGCAGCCGCGCGCGCGGTGGCCCCTGGTGGCCGGTGCCAGAGCGCTTGGTCGCATGCAGCAGCTTGAGTGCGACCCGACGGTTGAGCTCGGGATCGAAGGCGGCGTAGACCACCCCCATGCCGCCCTGCCCCACGCGCTCGAGGATCACGTAGCGACCGACGTTCGATCCGGCCGGATGCGGCTCGGCCAGCCGCTCGAGCGCCTCGCCACCGACGACGGTCTCGTCGAGGTCGACGTCACCTTCGTCCGCGGGTGCGGAGGTGCGCTGCGCATCGCGGTCGTCGAGCTCGTGCATCGAGGGCCGTCGCTCCCCGGCGTCGATCATGCCAGAGGCGGCGGCTCGTCTGCGCGCGTCACATGAGGAACCAGAACAGATGCTCGTAGAACGGGCGCTCCCACGGCAGCACCTGGCGGGTCTCGATGCGATGCACCCAGCCCTGCGCCGTGTTCGTGCTCGCATCCACGCACACTTTGCCCTCGCCCTGGTGGCGGAAGATGGTCGCGCCGCGGCACGCGGTGTGGATCGCCTCCTTCACCGCCTGGTCGTACTTGCTGACCAGCCCCAGGTTGTCGGCCCGCTCGCAGCGCGGGAACTTCCAGCGATTGGCGTCCGTGCGTTCTTGGCCGACCAACGCGAAATCGGTCTCGCCTTGCTTGCCCACGCACACCTCGATCGATCCACGGCGACCGTAGATCCAGAACTCGAGCACCAACGCTGCGACGAGAAACCACCACCAGCGCACCGCCCCGAACAGCCGACGTCGCCCGGTGCCGGCCGACGTCGCGGCGCTGGCCGCCGCGGCAGCCGCCACGCGCGGTGTGGCGCTGGGCGCCGACGCATCACCTGCGTCGTCGCTGGCGCGCGGGGCATCGCCCGAGGGCGCGTCGCCGACGGCATCGTCGTCACCGTCCGCGGAACCGGGCGCCCGCGCGGCTGTCCCGTCGTCGTGCGGCTCGGGCGGCTCGGTCTCTTGCGACGTGGTCCCGGGCGGCGTGGTCCCCATGGTTCATGGATATCAGCGCGGGGCACTCGCGCGAAAGCCGTCGACCGACGCCGGCCTCGCGACCTGCACCGCCGCTGCGCCGGCGAGATCGCATCCAGTGGCTGCCGGGGCCGTAGCCGGCCTGACCGCGGCATCGCCACGCATGCGCGTCGTGACGCGGGCCCGCAGGCACCGCGCATGCGCGCGCGCAGCGACGCGGCGGACCATCGTGGACCCCAGGTCGGTGCGCAGCCGGCCCACGCGCGCCGCAGCGTGACGATTTCGGGCCCGCGCATGTGCCCAGGGCCCGAAGTTTCCCCCGCGAGCGGTCGAGTGTTCGGAACACGAACCCCGCGGGCGGCCCCGAACGAAGGCGTACACGGCCCACGACCATCCCGGTATAGTGCGCGGTGGCGCATGTCGGCGTGCGAGCGCGCGCGCCCCAAACCGGGCCCCGACCACGGGACAGCACACGGAGCACACAGGCGATGACGGCAACGAATGAGGCGTGGATCTCGGACTCCCTCGCGCGACTCGAACAGCTCGAAGGTCAACGCGAGCGACTCGCGGCCACCGGGCAGACGGAGGCGTTGGCGGAGCTCGAAGAGGAGATCAAGAGCCTCTACGAGGTGCTCGAGGCCGCGGCCGACGACAGCGGCGGTGCGGCCAACACCGGCCATGCCGCTGCGACGACGCCCTCGTGGTCGCCGTCGGTCGCCGCGGCGCCGGCCGCTGCGGTGCCCCATCCGGCGTTCGGCCCGACGCCGCAGGCCGTGGTGATGGCCGCACCCGCGATGGCCCCGGTCGCCGCGTCGCCCTTCGATGCCGCGCCGGCGTTCGCACCTGCGCCGCCGATGATGTCGGCCCCTGCGTCGACGTCGTACGACGACGACGCCGACCTGCGCGGAGGCAGCAAGCTCCCGCTCGTGCTCGGCCTCGTGGTCGTGCTCGGCGGGCTCGGTGGCGGTGGCTGGTGGTACATGAACCGCGGCACGCCTCAGGCGGCCGTCGCAGCGCCCACCGCACCGACGACGGTGATCCAGGCCGGCGCGATCCCGGAAGACACGCAGGAGCCCGACGTCGCCAAGGGCGGAGACGCTTCGCGCACCCCGCTGGTGCCGATCAAGGAGCCGACCGCCAGCGATGATCCGCGACGTCCGTCGCGGCCCGCGAGCAGTGGCAGCGCGGGCCCGAGCCGGCCGGCGCGGCCCGACAAGAGCGACGGACGTCCCGGCATCAAGGTCGACTCGACCGACGATCCGCTCGCCGGCGTGAAGTAGCGCGCCGCGCCTCGGGCGGCTGTGCGGCGCGGGCCTGCTACGATCCTCCGCGGACGTGGCAGGTGATCGCACGCTACGCGGAGTCGGTCCGTCGACGCCGCACCCCACGCACGCGAGCGCGCCGGGCCCGGTCGAGGGCGACACGCCGTCGTCGGGCCCCGACGACGCCACACGGACCGGTGAACGCCGACCGCACAGCGATGCGATCGTGCTCGGGCCCGGTGCGATCCTCGAGCAGCGCTACCGCCTCGAGGAACGCATCGGTCGCGGGGGCATGGGCGAGGTCTGGCGCGGGACCCACCTCGTACTCGGGCGCGCCATCGCGATCAAGCTGCTCATCCCCGACCCACGCGCCGAGAGCACACGGGCCGATCGCATGTTGCGGGAGGCACGACTGGTCGGACGGATCACGCACCCGCACGTGGTCGAGATCCTCGACACCGGCGAGACCCCGAGCGGTCTACCGTTCCTGGTGATGGCGCTGGTCGACGGCGCGCCGCTATCGAGCCAGCTGCGACGCGGCGCCCTGCGACCGGAGCACGCGCTCGCGATCACCGAGCAGCTGGCCGAGGCCCTGCAGGCCGCCCACGAGGTCGGGGTGCTGCATCGCGACCTCAAGCCGGCCAACGTATTGGTGCGTGGGCTCGACGGTGCATCCCCGCACTGCACCTTGATCGACTTCGGCATCGCCAAGACCACCGAGTGGGGCCCGCGCGAGAGCACGCTGACCAACACCGGCGTCGTGTACGGCACGCCGGCCTACATGAGTCCCGAGCAGGCGCGCGGCCAGGCGCTCGACGTGCGCTCCGATGTCTACGCGCTGGGCGTGTTGTTGTTCGAGATGCTCACCGGCGCCCGCCCGTTCCGCGCGCCGACCCCGGCGGAGCTGTTGTACCTGCAGCTGTTCGTGCCGCCGCCGCTGCCGAGTGTGGTGCGGCCGGAGCAGACGATCGCCCCCGGGCTCGACGCGATCGTACGGCGATGCCTCTACAAAGATCGCGAGCATCGCTTCGCCGACATGGCTGCGCTGCGGGCCGCGCTGCAGGCCGTGCGCGACGGCGTCGAGCTGCCGCTGCCCGAGATCGATCGGCCGGCGGTGCCGCCCGAGGTGCAGCGAAGGCACACGCAGGTCGCGTTTGCGACCGAGCGTCCGGCCATCACCGCGATTGCGGCGCCCCAGCCACGCGAGCGCGCCCGGCGTGCGCCACCGACGGGACCGCTCCTGGCGATCGCGGCGGCTGTGCTCGTGATCGTGATCGCGACCGCGGCGTGGCTGCTGCGCCCTGTCGCTGGTGAGCTCGCGGCGCCTGGGGCCGACGGCACCACGCCTGCCCCCACCCAGGCTCCGGCCCCGCCGCCCGCGATCGAACCTGCGGGTAGCGTCGCCACGCCGAGCGCAGCGGCGCAGCCCGCCATCCCCGCCGTGTCCGAGTCACCGGCGGCGGTACCGACACCGCGGCGTGAACCCACGACCGAGGCCGCCGACGCGGGCGATCGCAACACCGCACGACCGCGATCACGGCGCGACGCACCTCGAGCGCGCGCGCCCGTCGATCCAGTGCCTCCCCGGGTGCCCACGCCCTCCGAGCCGACCGCCCCCGCGCCAGCACCATCGCCGCGGTTGCCCGACGCCGACGGCATCATCCGCTAGAAGCCGGCACCCACGACCACCCCAGCGCCGCGATCCGACGCCCACGGCGACCACGCCACGTGCCCCTTCGTTCGCGCGCGTCCACGCACGCCGACGACCACCAACGCGATGCCGGTTGCGAGTGCCAGCGGAGCGATCACGGCGCCCGCGATCGCGAGGTCGTTGGCCCGACGTCCGCGATCGAACTGGCGTCCGCGCGCGGCCTTGTCCTCGCGCACGGCGCTGACGTCGTTGGCGGCCGCGCCCAACGACGCGCCGGCGGCGAGCATCGCGATGCCCGCGACGCCGATACCCAAGGCCACCCCACCGCCGGCGATCCAGCCCTTGCGCGCGCGCGGCCGTGGCTGCGGTGGCTCGGCGCGCCGCTCGACCGCCACCGGAACATCGTCGCGTGCGGGCTCGTCGGCCGCTGCCGGCCGCGGTGCCGGCTCGGCGGCCTCGAGCTGACGATCGAGATCGGCGATGAACGCAGCGATGCGCGCGTGCTCGGCCGCAGCGGCCTCGGCCTCGGGGTACAGCGCGTCGATGCTGCGTTCGTAGTCGAGCGCGAGCTGCCGCGAGCGCCGGAGCAGCCGCACGTCACGCTCGATCGCGTAGGCCTTCGCGAGCGCGACGGCGAGGTTGTTGATGATGATGCGGCGGATGCTCGCGGTCGAGGGATCGTCGGGCAAGCGATCGTTGGCCGCCTCCCAGCGCGCGATGGCACCGCCGTAGTCCGCGACGTCGAACCGCGCCAGCGCCTGATTGTGCAGCGCCTGCGCGGCCGCGATCGGATCTTCGTCCGCCGCCGGCGCGATCGCGTCGTCCGCCGTTGGCGCGGCCGCCAGCACCGACGACGGCATCGTCGACGCGAGCATCGTCGCCATCGTCACCGCCGTCGCGATCGGGAACCTCCGAGCCTGCGACATCGCCACCACGCGCGGATTCGAGGCTACCACAGCGACGGCGCGACCCGACGCGGACGCCCCTTCCGCGACGTGCGGCGCTGCGATAGCGTCGCGCCATGGATGCGCGCGAAGCCCCCTTGGTGGGCATCGTCATGGGCAGCAAGTCCGACTGGGAGACCATGTCGGGCGCCGCCGACACGCTCACGAAGTTCGGTGTCGCGCACGAGTGCCGCGTGGTCTCGGCCCACCGGACCCCGGCGTGGATGTCCCAGTACGCCGCCGAGGCGGCCGCGCGGGGTCTGCAGGTGATCATCGCGGGCGCGGGCGGGGCGGCGCACCTGCCGGGGATGATCGCCGCACAGACGGTGCTGCCCGTGCTCGGCGTGCCGGTGCGCAGCCAGGCGCTGTCGGGCATGGACTCGCTGCTGTCGATCGTGCAGATGCCCCGCGGCGTGCCGGTCGGAACGCTCGCCATCGGCGGGGCCGGAGCGGTCAACGCCGCACTGCTGGCGATCTCGATCCTCGCACTGCAGCGGCCGCATCTGTCCCAGGCACTCGCGAACTACCGCGACGAGCAGACCCGTGAGGTGCTCGCCCAGGAGCTGCCGTGAGCACGGCGACGGGCACCTCGGATCGACGTCGGATCCTGCCCGGTGCGCGCGTCGGCGTGCTCGGCTCGGGTCAGCTCGGACGCATGCTCGCGATCGCGGCACGACAGATGGGCTACCGCGTGCACACCTTCAGTCCCGAGCGCGGCACGCCTACCGGGCAGGTCGCCGATCGCGAGATCGTCGCGCCCTACGACGACCTCGACGCGGTGCGGGCGTTCGCACGCGAGGTCGAGATCGTCACCTTCGAGTTCGAGAACATCGCCCACGCCGCCGCGCTCGCGGCGGCCGAGTGCGCGCCGGTACGCCCCCACGGCGCGGTGCTCCACACCACGCAGCATCGCCTGCGCGAGAAGACGTTCCTCACCGGCATCGGCGTGCCGGTGGCGCCCTTCGAGGCGGTGCACTCGGCGGCCGAGCTGAGCGCGGCGCTGTCCCGCATCGGCTGCCCTGCGGTGCTCAAGTCTGCCGGCTGGGGCTACGACGGCAAGGGCCAGGTCCGCATCGACGATCCCGCGCGGGCCGACGAGGCATGGCAGCGCGTGGGCGCCGACGAAGCGGTGCTCGAGGGCTTCGTCGAGTTCGAGTGCGAGCTCTCGCTGGTGGTCGCCCGCGGCCTCGACGGCACCGTCGACGACTGGGGCTTGGTCGCCAACGAGCACCGCGACCACGTGCTCGACGTCTCGACAGCACCGGCTGGGGTCGCGAGCGCGACGCTGGCGCGCGCCCGGGAGATCGCGCGGGCGATCGTCGAGTCGCTCGACGTGGTCGGGGTGTTGTGCGTGGAGTTCTTCGCGAAGTCGGGCGGCGAGCTGCTCGTCAACGAGCTCGCACCGCGGCCTCACAACTCTGGACACTTCACGATCGACGCCGCGGTGACGAGTCAGTTCGAGCAGCAGCTCCGCGCGGTGTGTGGCCTGCCGCTGGGTTCGTGCGCGTTGTTGCGACCGGCGGCGATGGCCAACCTGCTCGGCGACGTGTGGCAACACGGTGAGCCGAACTGGGCCGGCGCGCTCGCGCAGCCGCAGGTGAAGCTGCACCTGTACGGCAAGGGCGAGGCGCGAGCGGGTCGCAAGATGGGCCACCTCACCGCGCTCGCCGACAGCCCGGCGGCCGCCCGCAGCACCGTGCTCGCGGCCCGAGACGCGCTGCGCCCGACACCTCGCGGCTGACCGGCGCCGTCGGCCCTCACCCGAGCTCGTGCCAGTGCGCGCTGTACAGCGCGAACCCGGGCTGGCTGTCGAGCAAGGCGACGCGGCCCGGTGCACCGGCCGCGATCTCGACCAGCACCTCGAACATGCCGACGTTGGAGTGGTGGTTCCACCCGTAGTGCAGGTACGGCGGGTGCTCGAGCCGCAGCAACAACCCACCCTCGCTCGGCGTCGCGGTGAGGTGGGTGCCGCGCTGGAACATGCCGTGCACGACCGCGCTGGTCTTGAGCACCATCTTCGGCCCGGTCATGCGGGTCAGCGCACGATACATGCGAGAGCGCGCGGTCCGGTGGGTGCGCTGCCGCGTCCACGCCAGCATGGCTTCGAGGGTGGGGTAGTGCAGGTCGACGAGCGCGTGGAACAGCGCGTCGGAGTGGGCCGCGGGCACCCACGCACCGGGTAGCGGTGGGTGCTCGGCGAGGTCGCGCAGCGGCTCGGGGAGCGCGGCCGCGAGCGCGCCGATGTCGTGGCCCTCGAGCGCGCTCGTCACCAACGTCGCGCGTGAGCGGCACTCCGTGTACGAGTCCAAACCCTGTGGCAGCACCGCCACGTACGCCGCGAGGTGCGGGAAGCGGCCCGCATCGATGTCGGAGTTCGCGGCCATGCGCGTCCAGTTTCCATCATAGCGCCGCCGACCCGCGCGCGCCTCACTCGATGACGGCGAAGGCGACGCGTCCGACCAGCTGACCGTCTTCGGTGAGCGTGTCGACGGTCCACGCGCCGGTGACGGCAGCCGCGTCGCCGTCGTCGGCCGCCGATGCGACCTCGGCACCGGCCGCCGTAGCGAGCACCGAGGGGTCGAGGCGCGAGCGCAGACGCACCGTGTCCCACAACCCCTCGGGGTGCGGATCGACGTCGTCCGAGCGCTGCACGAGCACGCCATCCTTGCGCCACTCGTGCACGAGGCGATCGCCCTTGCCACCGGGGGTGAAGACGTCGGTGACCGCATACAGCTCGTGCACCAACGAACGATGCAGCGCGTGCACCTCGAGCGCGAGGCGCCCATCGGGCAACAGCGTGGGACCGACCGCCCCGCCGCGCAGGTACATCGCGACCGGCGGCACCGCGGCGCGGCCATACCACGCGCCCGCCAGCGACGCGACCGTCCAGCCCACGAGCAAGGTGGCGCCGGCGGGCCGCCCCAGTGTCTTCACCGGGATGTGCATGGTCCAGAACGCCAGCGCCGACACGGCGGCAGCGATCGTCAACGTCAGCGCGGCACGGATGTTCGGCAGCAGCGCGGGCACCACCAGGTTGAGGCACGCGAACAGCGTGAAGAAGTAGAACACCGATGCGGCCATCTTCCAGCGCATCAGCATGCGGTCGAAGACCACGTCCAGGGTCGAGAGCGCCGCGCACAGCACCAGGCCGACCAGGAACCACTGGTTGGGCGAGTGCATCGTCACCGAGCGCCAGTAGAACGGCAGCAGGAAGAACAACATCCCCTGGTACATGTTCTTGAGCACATACGTCATGACGAAGAAGCGCAGCTTGGCGCCCTTGCCTTCGACGTGCTGCGACGTGCCGCTGCCGAACACGCGGAAGAACACGATGAGTACCAGCCACGCGGCCGCCAGCGAGATGGTCAGGAAGCGCGCGTGCGCGAAGCCCTTGGCCGCGAACAGCACCACGAAGATGCCGAGCCCCAGCGCGTAGAACGAGTGGAACCACCACAGCATGCGGCCGTACTTGCGCAGCATCGCCAGCACGCCGCCGAGCGGCCCCTTGGGCTTGGGCATCGCGGGCTGCGTGTGGCCTGGCCCCGCACCGGCGCGCGCAGCATCGACCGGCGGCCACGCAGCGGGCACGCCCGAACCAGCCCCCGCCGGAGGTCCGCTGCTGCCGTGGGGCGAGGCGCTCATCGACCGCGATGTTAGTGCGCGCGCGGCTCGACGGCCAGGCTCTGCAGCGCGCGGCCGATCTCACCGTCGCGATCGGACAGCTCGCTCTGCCCGAGGCCGATGCCACCGGCATCCACGGTCGCACGCGCATCGAGGGCAAACCACTCGCCGCAGGGCGCGCGATCGAGATGAATCGTCATGTCCGGGTTGACGAAGCTCCACTCGCGCGGGTCGAGCACCGGGCACACGCCGTTGCCGGCGTCGGCGACCGCGACGAGGGCCGACAGCGGCGAGGTCGCTTGGTCGGCGACCAGCGGCGCCCGCAGTCGCATCCACGCGGCCGTCGGTCCCTTGCCCCATACACCCTTGGCGATGCGGACCTCGACGGCGGTCTGATACCCGACGCGCTCGCGGAAGAACGGGAACACGAACGGCTCGAGCCCGGCAGGTCCGCGGGGCGCGGGCCGCCGCGGGCAACGAGGCGACGGCAGCGCGACCGGGTTGCGACGGATCCGCAGCGCGTGCGCGCGCAGGACCTCGTTGCCGTCGTGCAGGAGGTGTGCATCGATGCGCTGCGCCGATCGACCCGCCCGCACCAGCTCGGTCGTCACGCGCAGGCTCGCGATCGGCACCGGACGCAGGAACTCGAACGTCAGCCGCGCCACCACGTGCTGCTGCGGCTCGGGCTCGAAGGCCTCGATGGCCGCGGTCAACAGCGCCGCCGGCGGCCCGCCGTGCTGCAATTGCGGATGCCAGGGGCCACGGGTGAGCTCGGTCGCGATGAACTGCTCACCGTCGCGGACGAAGAAGGACGCCGGCGTCGACACCGGTGCTGCCATACCACGGCCATCGCCCGACCACGAGGCGAGAGGCGCTATGCTCCGCCTCCGATGAAGCAAGTGATCATTCTCGGCTGCGGCATGGTCGGCAGCACCATGGCACTCGATCTCGCGGCCGATCCGGCGCTGCAGGTGACGGTCGCCGACGTGCGCCCGATGGCCCTCGCGGCACTGTCGGCCCGCGCGAAGGTGAAGACCATCCAGACCGACCTCTCCGACCCCGCGGCCATCATCGCGCTGGTGCGACCGTTCGATCTGGTGATCGGCGCGCTGTCGTCCTCGATGGGGCTCGCGACCCTGCGCGCGGTGATCGACGCCGGCAAGCCCTACGTGGACATCAGCTTCATGGCCGACGATGCGCTGACGCTGTCGCCGGCCGCCGCAGCTGCGGGTGTGGTCGCGGTGGTCGACTGTGGCATCGCCCCCGGCATGAGCAACATGATGGCCGGCTACGCGGCGTCGGTGCTGCAGCCGTGCACGCGCCTCGACATCATGGTCGGCGGCGTGCCCGAGCTGCGGCGGTGGCCGTTCGACTACAAGGTCGCGTTCGCACCCTCGGACGTCATCGAGGAGTACGTGCGACCGGCTCGCATGGTCGAGCACGGACAGATCGCCGTGCATCCGGCGCTGTCGGGCGTGGAGCTGGTCGACATCCCCGGCGTCGGCACGCTGGAGGCGTTCAACACCGACGGTCTGCGCTCGCTGGTGACGACGCTGGCGATCCCCGACATGAGCGAGAAGACCATGCGCTGGCCCGGACACGCGCAGCTGATGCGGGTGCTGCAGGCCAGCGGCTTCTTCTCGGACGAACCGATCGTGGTCGGCGGGAAGTCCGTGATCCCACGCGAGGTGACCTCCGCGCTGCTGTTCCCGCACTGGACCTACGCCCCCGGCGAGGTCGACCTCACCGTGCTGCGCGTGGTCGCGACCGGCACGAAGGAGGGCATGCGCGTGCGCATGATCTGGGAGCTCGTCGATCGGGCCGACACGACCTCGGGCTGCAGCAGCATGTCGCGCACCACCGGCCTGCCCGCGACGATCGTGGCGCGGCTGTTGCTGGCCGGTCGGTTCACGACCCCCGGCGTGCACGCGCCCGAGGTGCTCGGTGCGGTGCCGGGGCTGCTCGACGCGGTGCTCGCGGGGCTGGCCGAGCGCGGCATCCACTTCAGCTCGCGGCTCGAGCCGGCGTAGCGGCGCCCATGGAGGCCTGCACCGGTCAGCGACCGTTGAGCAGGCTCTGCCAGCGTTCGATCGGCATCGACGGGCTACCCCCACGCGCACGCGTCGATTTCCGGCCGTGACCGCGGAACCTCGGCGACCGCGGCGTCACCATGATGATCGACGGCGCGGTCGTGCGCCCGGACTTCGATCCGCTGCGGGGGGCCGCCGCGTAGCTGCGACTGCGTGACGCGAGCGACGCTCTGGGCCCTCACCTTGGTGGCGTGCAGCCACACGTCGCCGGCCAACACCACGGCGGCGACCTCGACCGGAAGCGAGACGAGCGCACCTGGTGCGACCGGCAGTGGTTCGGACGACGCGCGCGGGAGCTCGGGTGCGTACGACGGGGGCTCGAGTGGGATCGTTCCCGGCGCCGACGACGGGCTCGGTGCCGATTTCGTGGTGCGCGGCGGCACCGTGCTGGGGGCCGGCCGTGTCGACATGCGCGTGCGGGACGGTCGCATCGTCGAGCTCGGCGCGCTCATGCCCGACGATGACGAAGGCGTGCTCGATGCCAGCGATCGCTTCGTGGTGCCGTCGTTCATCGACAGCCACGTGCACCTGGCGTATGCCTTCGATGCGCCGACGCTCGCGCGCGGCGGTCTCGCGGGCGCGGTCGACCTCGCGGCGCCGATCGATTTCCTCGCGCAGTCGCATGCGCCGCTGCAGCTGCGCGCGACGGGTCCGATGATCACGGCGGTCGATGGCTACCCCACGCAGGGCTGGGGCGCCGGCGGGTTCGGACTCGAGGTCGCGGACGCAGACGCCGCCCGGGCCGCCGTCGATCGCCTGGCGGCCGCGGGCGTGGCCGCGATCAAGCTGCCCATCGGCGAGGCGCCGAGCCTCGACGACGCGGCCATCACCGCGGTGGTGGATCGTGCCCACGCGCTGGGCCTACCGGTGGTCGCCCACGCGCTGGCCGACGCCGACGCGGCGCGGGCCGCTGCGCTCGGCGTCGACATCCTCGCCCACACGCCGGTGGAGGCCCTCGCCGAGCGCACCGTGCAGGCGTGGGCGGGACGCACCGTGATCACGACCCTGGTCGCCTTCGGCGGACGGCGGTCGACCATCGACAACCTCCGGCGGCTGCGCGAGGCCGGCGTGAGCGTGCTCTACGGCACCGACCTCGGCAACACTGGTCCGCCGGCGATCGACGCCGACGAGCTCGATCTCATGATCGCCGCGGGTCTCGACGGCGCGGCGATCCTCGACGCCGGCGCGCGCACGCCGGCGGCGACGTGGCACTTCGACGGGCTCGGCAGCCTCACCGCTGGTGCGCGCGCGAGCTTCCTCGTGGTCGCACGGGATCCCGAGGTGGATCCGCGCGTGCTCGCCGAGCCCGATGTGGTCGTGCTCGACGGCGTGGTGCAGATGCCGCTGCCCACCGCCGGCGACGGCCTCGCGGGCTGAGCCTTCGGTCGCGATCACCTCGCGATCGGAGATACTCCTGTCCAGGATGCCCGCATCGCGCCGACCCGTGATCGCTTGGACCTGCCTCATCGCAGCCGCGTGCGCGGGCTCGCCGGCCGCGGTGGGTGACGCGGGCAGCACCGGAGGCAACGGCTCGACCACCGGTTCGAGCACGCACGATCCCAGCGACACCTCGGCGAGCACCGTCACCGGCGATCCCAGCAGCAGCTCCAGCGCCACCGCCGATGCCTCGAGCAGCGACGGCGGCAGCTCGGACACGGGCGTCGTCGACGACAGCTGCATGGTCTCGGGCCAGGCGGGCACCTGCGAGGACGTCATCGACTGCGCGTCGCTGTCGCTGCTGGCGATCTGCGACGGCGCGCCATCGAACCAGTGCTGCCTGCCCGACGCGATCGCGTGCTCGGTCGAGGGTGCACCGGGCCTGTGCCTGCCGACCGCATCGTGCCCCGACGGCCTCGCGCGCACGCCGGGCCTGTGCCCCGGCGATGCCGACGTGCAGTGTTGCACCGATCCCGCGCTCGCCTGCGATCCGGACGCGATGCCGCTGCCCAACGAGGGCCTCGCCGAGCAGAGCTACGACGCCGCGTGCCCCGACGGCATGATCACCGTGGTCGACGTCTGCGTCGATCGCTTCGAGGCCTCGCTCGTCGTGATCGACGACGGCGGCGCCCCGATCTCGTCGTGGTCGCCCTACGTGCACCCCAGCGGTGTGAACGTGCGCGCGGTGTCGCTGGCGGGTGCGGTGCCGCAGGGCTACATCGACGGCGACACCGCCGCGAGCGCGTGTGCGGCGGCGGGAAAGCGGTTGTGCACCGACGCAGAGTGGCTCCGCGCGTGTCGAGGCCCGCAGGACACCACCTATCCGTGGGGCGACGCGGCGATGCCCGGCGCGTGCAACGACGCGCGCGCCACCCATCCTGCGATCGAATACTTCGGTACCGCCGATGCGTGGATCTGGTCGGAGCTCGGCAACCCCTGCATCCTGCAGGTGCCAGACGGCCTGCAGACCACCGGCGCCCATCCCGGCTGCGTCACCGCCGAGGGTGCATTCGACATGGTCGGCAACCTCCACGAGTGGACCGCCGATCCAGCGGGCACCTTCCGCGGCGGCTTCTTCGTCGACACCGTGCTCAACGGGCCCGGGTGCAGCTACGCGACCGTCGCGCACGATCGCTCGCACTGGGACTACTCGACCGGCTTTCGTTGCTGCGCCGATCCGACGTAGCGAAGCGCCCCGTGCTCGCAACGGTGGCCACGCGTGCGAGCCGGCTCACGCAGCGCACACGGGCAATCGCGCGTCGCTCAGCCAGACGCGTGGAACCACCGGCGAGGAAGGGCGGTACGATGCCACCCGCGCATCGTCGCGAAAAGGAGAGCAGACCCATGGAAGAATTCGTGCAGCAGCTGGTGGCGAAGGTCGGACTCGACGAGGACAAGGCCCGCATGGTCGTCGACTTCGTGAAGGAGAACGCCCACAAGATCCCCGAGTGGATCGGTGGCAGCGAGATGCTCGAGAGCCTCAAGGACAAGCTCCCGGGCGGCCTCGGCAAGCTCTTCTGAGTCGTGGTGTCGCTTCGACGCGCGCCGGCCAACGCGCGTGCGTCGAGGTACTAGTACCTCGACACAGGGATTGTGATGGGTCAGAACGCCGTCATGGCCGCGACTCCGCAAGACGCCGTGCCGCCGGAATACCGGGCGTATTTCAAGGTGCGGCAACGCAGCGAGGCGCGGTCAGGGCGGTGTTATGGCCCGTCACTATCGCTGTGTCGAGGTACTAGGCTGTGTCCGGTTTCCCATCAAGCCCCGAAGATGCGTAGATAGCGGTGGATGAAGGCAAGCCGGACCATCCCGCCGAAGTTGATGGCGGTCTTCTCGAAGCGGGTCACCACGCGTCGCGACTCCTTGAGCCAGCCGATGAGGCACTCGACGATGCTGCGGCGCCTGTAGAGGCGCTTGTTGAAGGCGACCGGGCGCAGCGCTCGAGTCTCGTTGTGCTTCGTGGGGATCACCGGTGTGATCCCCAGGGCGAGAGATACCTATCGATCCACTCCGCGCGGTAGCCCTTGTCGCCTGCGAGTGCCAACGGCCACTCCATGACGACACCTCGATCATCATGCAGTGCTTCGTCAGCACCTTGAAGGACCGGCGCGAGCATCGGTCCGTCGTGGGCTTGTCCGGCGCTGAGCTCGAAGTGGAGTGGGTGGCCCTCAACGTCACAGGATTTGGATCTTCGTGCCCCAGCCCCGCGGGAGCGCCCAGAGCGTGATCCGCTGGCTCCTGCGGATCGGATCTTTTCCCCCGCCGCTGCTGCAGCGCGCAGCTCGAATCGATGTCCCGTCGATGCACCACAACTCGGAGGGTCCGCGTCGTGCGGACGGCGATGCTCCGCAATCGCCGAAGTACGCGGTCGAACGTCTCGTCCTTCGTCCACTTGTCGAAGAAGTCCCAGGCGGTCGACCATGGGCCAAGCACTCCGGTAGGTCTCGCCACGGAGCCCCAGTTCGCAACACCCAGAAGATCGCGTCGAGCATGAGACGACGATCCCGCGGCCGCCGACCGGTCTCGAAGTTGTTCGTCGGGAACAGGTCCCCGATCAGCTCCCACTGCGCGTCGGTAAGGCGGTGGCGAGGCATGCCCGTCGTGGTCATGCCCCCTGGATCACGGATCCCCGATCCGCCCAAGAATTTGACGGTTTCGGGGAAACCGGACACAGCCTAGTGCGGCTGTTCGCCCAGCAGCGTCGACGCCCGGCTCGCGAGCCACTGCGGATTGAGCACGCGGGAGGTCAGCGAGCGCGCCCGCTCCGAGCGCATCAGCTGCACGAACCCGTGGCCGGCCCAGAACTTCGGCAGCATCCGTGCGCGCAGCCGCGTGCGGTAGAGGCCGCGGCCGACCCGTGAGAGGCCACCCTCGCGCGTGAAGTGACCGCCGATGGCGTTGGCCGCCAGCACGCCGGACTCGAGCGCGAACGAGATGCCTTCGACGGTGCCGGGCGAGACCAGGCGCGCGGCCTCACCGATGAACATCAGCCGGCCCTCGGCGACCATGTCGCTGATCTTCGTGGTGACCACCGCGGGGTGGCCCATCCACTTGCCGACCTGCTCGGCGCCGCGCAGCGCATCCCCGAAGTGCTGCTGCAGCAGCTCCTCGAACAGCGCCTTCAAGGCCTTGGTCTCGGGCGAGCCCTCCGGGATCGTGAGGCCGATGTTGGTCACGCCACCCGGCTCGGGGAACGCCCAGATGTAGTAGCCGTCGAGGCGGCGATCCCAGATCATCGTGCCCTGATCCGCAGGATGGCGGCAGTCCTGCCACCAACCCATGATGGTGCGGATGCCGGTCGGCGGGGTCTCGTCGAGCGAGAATCGCGACGGCGAGCCGTTGGCGCAGATCACCAGGTCGGCCTCGATCTCGCGGTCCGAGGTCTTGACGCCGCGCACCTCACCGTCGGCGCCGCGGAGCAGATCGATGACCTTGGTCTCCTGCTCGAAGCGCGCGCCGGCCTCGGAGGCCGCCAGCGCGAGCTGGTTGTCGAACTCGATGCGCGGCACCACCCATGCGCCCTTCGAGCCGCTGAGAAACACGTCTTGTCCGCCGGGACCGCGCGCGAGCATCTTCGACATCGCGAGGGCCTTGGGCGCGAAGCGTTCGCGGATCTCGAGGTGATCGAGCACGGCGAGGCTGAGCGGCGAGAGTCCGCTGCCGCAGACCTTCACCCGGGGGTAACTCGACTTGTCGAGCAGGACCACCTCGGCGTCGCCACGGCGTGCAACGGCGAGTGCACAGGCGGAGCCCGCGGGACCGGCCCCGACGATCACGATCTTCGGCTTCGGCATGGACGCCCTGGGATAGTGCGGGCCCGCGACGCTTGCAACGGGGTGGCTTCGCACGGGCGCGTGACGGCCGTCACTCGCAGTTCTCGACGCGCCGGTAACTTCGAACACGCGTCGTTCGAACCCATGTCGGCGTGCCGGGGTTTCTCTCGGGTGCGTCGCTACGGCACCGGCCGCTCGAGCGCCATGATGGTCTTCCGGAAGCGCTCGTTGAGGCCGCCGATGAACTTTCGCTGCGCGTCGTCGTTGGCCTCGGGCGCCCGCATCAACGCCTGCACCAGATCGTTGCCGCGTCGGTACGACTCGACAAACTCCGGCTGCGCGATGCGTTCGCCCCGCGACTTCTTCTCCTCGAGGTCTTCGACGAAGTGCTCGAGCTCGTCGAGGGTCTTGTCGTAGTCGATCTCGGGGGCCACCGCGGGCCCACCACCGACGACCTGCGCCGGGGCAGGTCGCGGACCACCAGGGGTCTCCCGGTGTGCCGCCCGATCAAGTGGCTTCGCGCGCGCGCCCGCGGGCTCGCGCGGCGCCGGGTCGACTTGCGCCCTGGCCGTCGCATCGGCCTCACTGCCGGCGGTGCTCGGCGCTCGCGGCTCCCGACGCGACGCGACAACCACGGCATACGCCACCAGACCGAGTGCAGCCGCGACACCGAGGATGCGGACACGCTTCACGACGCCGCCACTGTATCATCGCGTCCGGACGCACACGACATGGGCGATGAACGGACCGTATTCGGCAAGATCCTCGACGGGGATCTGCCCTGCCACAAACTCTACGAGGACGACCACGTGCTCGCGATGCTCGACATCTTCCCGCTGTCGACCGGGCACGCGTTGGTGATCCCAAAGGAACGCCGGGCGTTCCTGCACGAGCTCTCCGACGAGAGCGCGGCCGCCATCGGGCGCGTGCTGCCGCGACTGGCCCGCGCGGTGATGCACGCGACCGGGGTCACCGACTACAACATCCTGCAGAACAACGGCGCCAAGGCCCACCAAGCGGTGTTCCACGTGCACTTCCACATCATCCCGAAGGACGGCGATCGTGGGCTCGGGCTGTCGTGGCACCCCAGCCAGCTGCCCGCGGCGCAGGCCACCGAGCTGGCCGCCCGCATCGTCGACGCACTCGACGACTGACGCGCGCGAGGCCCCGAGCCCCCGTGCCACGCCCGCGCCTGATACCATGCGGGATCGGGGGTTTGTCGGATGCGAAGCGGCACAGCGGCGCTCATGGTGGCCATCGCGTCGGTCGCGTGTGCGGCGGGCGAGTCGACCGAGTCGGGCGCTGCGCCGACGGCCGGCGTCATCAGCGTCGGTGGCGACACCGGCAGCAGCTTCGTCGATCCCTCGATCAGCTCCACGAACGGTGGCAGCGATCACGGACCGCCGCCCGACACGACCGAGACCGGCGACACCTGCCCGGTCGGCGCCGAGGGCTGTGACTGCACGCCGGGCGGCGCGTGCGACGAGCCGCTCGCATGCCTGGCGGGCACCTGCACCACCGTGCCCGCAGAATGCGGCAACGCTCAGGTCGAGACCGGCGAGGCCTGCGACGACGGCCCCGCCAACGCCGACACCGCGGCGTGCAAGTCCGACTGCACCGCGCAGGTGTGCGGCGACGGGTTCATCGGTCCCGGCGAAGGCTGCGACGACGGCAATGCCGACGACACCGACGCCTGCACCAACGCGTGCGCCCTGGCCTCGTGCGGCGACGGCATGGTCCAGATGGGCGAGGGCTGCGACGACGGCAACGCCGACGACACCGACGCTTGCCTCGGCACCTGTGTCGCGGCGAGCTGCGGCGACGGCATCGTCCACGTCGGCGTCGAGCAGTGCGACGACGGCAACGCCGACGACACCGACGCCTGCCTCGGCACCTGTGTCGCGGCGAGCTGCGGCGACGGCATCGTCCACGCCGGCGTCGAGCAGTGTGACGACGGCAACCTCGCCAACGATGACTCCTGCAGCAGCGCATGCAGCTGTCCGCAGCTCGCCTTCGCAGGCGCCGGCGACATCGCGGGTTGGAGCACCTCGGGCGGCTGGGGCCTGTACAACGCGACGCCGATCAGCTCGAACGCCGCGGTGACCTTCACCACCCAGGGCCAGGTGTTCGGCACCGACGGCAACCGCGTGCCGCCATACCCGGGCGCCGAGCTCGAGGCTTCGAGCGCGACCACGACCAGCTTCGTGCTCCCGAGCCAGCTCGAGTTCCGCTCGTGGCACGTCGACGAGGGCGGCCCGACCTACGACAGCAAGCGCATCTCGGTGTCGATCGACGGCGGGGCCTCGTGGACGATCTTCGTCGACTGCAGCGACGGCGCCCTCGACGATCAACCGTTTTGCGTCTACCAACCGGGACCGCGGGCCGAGGGTGCATTCGACGACGTCGTGATTTCGTTGGGAACGTTTGCCGGACAGTCGGGCCAGCTCCGCTTCGAGTACGCCAGCGGCGACACCTGCTGCACGTTCGAGCAAGGCTGGTACATCGACGATGCGAACTTCGTGACGTGCGGGTAGCACGATCGAAACCAAGGCCGCCGTAGTGTTCGTGGCGTCGCGTACGTCGAGAAGGCCCGACGAGGTTCGCAACGGCGCAGCGCGCCCTACGCAGGCGCATCGTCCACGCTGGGGCGTTCGAACGCGCGCGGGTGGGCGAGTTGCCCATCGGCGGACGTGCAGCGGCGGCGTTGGCCACGGGCGCGCGCGCCGACCACGACGCGGGAACCCGCAGGGCGAGAAGCACAACGCGGTGCGCGTTGCACAATCATCTCGACCACGCGCGACGCGAGGCACCACCGTGCTACGCCGACTCCATGCTGGAAGCCCTCGACCGGGAAGCTGCGGGACCGTTCGAGCCCGCCGCCGACATGTTCGTTCGCTGCGGTGACGGCGGGCCCGCGCCGCGTGCCCCTGCCCCGCCGCGACGCCCGCTCGACTGGCCCGGGCCCGGACCGATCGACCTGGCGGTCCACGACCTGCCGCACGCCTCCTCGACCACCGAGTGGTGGTACCTGAAGGCCCACGTGCAGACCGTCGACGGCCGCGCGTTCTCGCTGTTCGCGGCGTTCTTCCGGGTGCTCACTGGCCGCGACGAGGCCACCGGCGAGCTCGAGTACGCCCACTCGATCACGTGGGCGATCTCCGACGCGGGCCGCCGGCGCTACGTGACGCAGTCGCTGGTCGATCGCGCGGCACCGCGGCTCGGCATCGAGAAGATCGACCGCGGCGAGGGTACCCGTGACACCCGCATCCGTCGCGCGATGCGAGAGGTCTGTGCCCGCGGCAAGGTGCCCTACCCCGATCGCATGTTCGAGCGCACGCCGCACGTCGGTCGCCGTCGTCTCGAGCTCGAGTTCGATCGCGCGCGACTGCACAAGTCCGACGACGGTCGCTACCACCTCGAGCTGCACCACGACGAGCAGCGCATCGGCGCCAAGCTGAGCTTCACCCTCGAGAAGGCGCCGGTGCGCCACGGCGACGACGGCGTCGTCAAGGGCACCCAGGGCGAGGACATGTTCTACTACTTCGTGCCGCGCTGCCGCGTGGAGGGCGAGCTGCTCGACGCCGGCGTGGCGGTGCCGATCTCGTGCGGCAGCGGCTGGTACGATCACGAGTTCGGCCGCCACCCCGAGGGCGAGGCCGCGACCCAGGGCAAGCGCGACGACGTCGCGTGGAACTGGTGCGGTCTGCAGCTCGACGACGGCAGCGAGATCTCGGCCTACCGCATCGTCGACCTCGGCACCCACGAGGTCTTGGGTGAGCGCGTACTGGTGGTCGATGCCGACGGCACGCGCCACGACCTCCGCGGCAGCTTCGAGGGCACCAACCTGTGGCGTAGCACCCGCTCGTTCAACGAGTACCCCACGCGTTGGGCGTTGCAGGTGCCCGAGGCCGGGCTCTCGCTCGCGCTCGAGGCCGCGTTCGACGATCAAGAGTTCGTCACGGTGGTGTCGAAGCCGGCGTTCTGGGAGGGCCGCGTCGCGGTGCACGGCACCCGCGGTGGCCGCGAGGTCCGCGGCCTGGGCTACGTCGAGCGCAGCGGCTTCGCCAGCATCGACGATCTCGAGGGCTTCTTCGCCGCGGTCGGCAAGGAGGTCCGACGCTCGGTCGCGGAGCTGTACCCGCGCAGCCCCAGCTTCGAGCAGGCTCGCGACCTCATCGCGAGCGAGTCACGCCCCGGCTGGATGGACGGCGTCGACGTCGAGCGGTTCGCCCGCACGATGATCCACCCGGTGCGTGACATCACCGATCGCGGCGGCAAGTCGTGGCGCTCGTACGCGGCGCTGGCGTGCTGCGACATCGTCGGCGGCGACTCGCGCAAGTTCGTGAAGTGGCTGGCGATGCCGGAGTTCATGCACGTGGGCTCGCTGATCGTCGACGACGTACAGGACCGCAGCGACGTGCGCCGCGGCGGACCCACCGTGCACCGCGTGTACGGTGATGCCCATGCCATCAACAGCGGCACCGCGGCCTACTTCATGGGCCAGAAGCTGCTGAACTCCGACGAGGTCTCCCACGCCGATCGGCTGCGCCTGTACGACCTCTACTTCGAGGCGCTGCGGGCCGGTCACGCCGGGCAGGCGCTCGACATCGAGGGCTTCGACGACGTGGTCGACGACGCGGTGGCGCGCGGCGACGGGCCTGCGCTCGAGCATCGCATCCTGGCGATCCATCGCCTCAAGACCGCGGCGCCCGCGGCTGGGCTCGCGCGCATGGGCGCAGTGGCGGGCGGCGGCAGCGAGGCGCAGATCGAGGCGGTCGGCGACTTCTTCGAGGGCCTGGGGCTGGCGTTCCAGATCATCGACGACGTGCTCAACCTGCGGGGCTTCGGCCGCGGGCTCAAGGCCACCGGCGAAGACATCATGTGCGGCAAGGTCACGCTGCCGGTCGCCAAGGCATTCGGTGCGCTGCCGCTGGCGCGGCGGCAGTGGCTGTGGCAGACGCTGCGCAGCAAGCCGCAGGACCCCGCGGTCGTGGCCGAGTGCATCGCGGCGATCGAGGCGTGTGGCGCCCTCGATGCCTGCGTCGCGCAGGCGAACGCGCTGGTCGAAGCCGCGTGGCAGCGCTTCGATCCGCTGGTGGAGGACTCGTTTCCCAAGCTCGTGCTGCGGGCGTTCGGTTGGTATGTACTCGAGCGCCACTACTGATCCCTGCCACCATGGTCGACACCTGGGCGGTTTCGCCGGCGCGGGCATCGGCGTCGGCGAGATCGCGTGCAGCGAGCCCTCGCGCCACGACGTCGCCGCGCTGGCGGTCGCGCCGCGCTGGCCGCCCGAGCGCACGCTCGCATTGCCCGGCCGTTGCCGCGGCAGCGTCATGGCGCGCTGGGCCGACAGCTGCCGACGGCACTTCGGCGATGCCGCAGTGCTACGCCTGCGCAGCGGCCTGCCGGCGTGGGCCCACGACCTCCCCGACGATCCGCCCGAAGAGGCCTGGTTCCCGGTCGGGCTGCAGCTGCGGCTGACCGAGCTGGTGATCGACGACCTGCTCGGCGGCGACGCGCCGCGACTGGAGGCGCTGCTGCGCGCCGACATCCGCCGCGCGCTGCCGCGGGCGACCGCGATGTTCCTGCGTGCGGTCGGGCCGGCCGCCGTGCTGGGGCGCGCGAAGCAGGTCCATCCCCACCTCTACGACGTCGGTACCGCCACCGTCGAGCTCGGGCGCGGCCACGCCATCGTCGCGTGCGACGGCGCGATGATGTTCGGCCACCCGACCTGGCTGCTGCTGCAGCTCTTCGCCCACCGCGGGTTCATCGCGCTGACGGGGCGCGACGTGGCAGAAGCGATCGCGATCGCGACGCGCGAGGACGCCGCGCGCATCGAGCTCGCGTGGACGTGACGAGGCGAAATCGCGCCATCGTCATTGCTTGCGACGTCGCAGGCCGCCGGCGGTGAGCTCCGCTGCGGCGACGCGTCCGCGGCGGTACGCCGCAGCGTCGACGCGCAGCGGGGCGCCCCGGCCGAGGCCGAGATTGGCGGCGACGAAGGCGTCGAGCGCTGCACGCTCGGCGGCGCGCTGCGGTTCGATCACGGCCAGCGCCTCGGCGCTGGTCGATGCCGTCTGCGCGCGCTCGAGCTCGCCGAGGCTCGTCGCAACCGCCTCGACGACGCCGACGCGGAAGCCCTCGTGCCAGCGCCGCGCTCGAGCTGCGCCGTGGGTGGCCGAGAGCCACTCGATGCGACGCACGAGCCACTGCCACAGCTCGAGCACGAGCTCACGGTCACGTCCGCGGCCGACCAGCACGATCGCCTCACCGTCCGGGGTCGTGCGCCGGTAGGCAACACAGCCGTTGGCCGTCGCGAGCACGCTGGCGAGTGCGAGCTTCCACTTGCGCACGCGACGGCCGTGCTCGAGCGGCGCGTCGCGGGCGTCGACGATGGGATCGGGATCGTCGCGGACGTCACGCTCGGCCGACAGCCACGCCTCGAGGCGGTGGCGATCGACCAGTGCCTGCGCTCGCGCGGCCGCGAGCGCGGCCTCGTGGGGATTGGGCGAGGTCGCCAGCGCCAGCAGCTTGCGCACCTTCGCCAACGCCGGCGGGATCGAGGCGTCGCCCGGCGGATCGTCGGCGGGAACCATCGTCGATTGCGAGGGTACGCGATGGCGGCGGTCGACGGCGCCGCCATCCCGCCCCCGTCGCTAGTACCTCGACACAGCGATAGTGATGGGTCAGAACGCCGTCATGGCCGCGACTCCGCAAGGCGCCGTGCCGCCGGAATACCGGGCGTATTTCAAGGTGCGGCAACGCAGCGAGGCGCGGTCAGGGCGGTGTTATGGCCCGTCACTATCGCTGTGTCGAGGTACTAGCGCACCGCCGGTGTGATCACGCCCAGGCGCGCGCCGGCCGGATCTCGCAGGAACGCAAAGCGACCCACGCCCTCGGCGTGGATCGGCTCGCCCTCCACGCGACCGCCGAGCCTGCGGGTGCGCTCGAGCGTGGCGTCGAGATCGGCGACAGCCACGTACGGCAGCCAGTGCGTGGGCATGCTCGCGACCGGCGAGGCCATGATGCCACCGCGACTCTGGTCGCCGTTGCGCAGCACGTAGTAGGGGCCAGTCGGCATGTCCATCACGTCGTGCGTGTAGCCGAAGGCGCGCTCGTAGAACGCGAGCGCGGCGGCGGCATCGGGGCACCACAGCTCGTTCCAGTGGAACGCACCGGGGCCGGTGCCCTTGTCGCCGTCGGTCGTCAACGCGCGAAAGAGCATGAGCGTGCCGCCCTGCGGATCGGCGATCGGCTGCATGCGGCCGACGCCGGGGATGTCGACCGCGTCCATCAGCGCCTTGCCGCCGGCGGCGGTCACCCGCGCCACGGCCTTGGCGATGTCGTCGACCGAGACGTACGCGAGCCACTGCGGCACGCTCACGCCCTTGGGCAGCGGCGCGAACCCACCGAGCTTGGCACCGCCGCCCTCGATGATGGGGTACTCGGCGCCGGCCATGGGCACGCGGTCGACCCGCCAGGGCAACAGCTCGGTGTAGAAGCCGATGGCCTTGGCGTCGTCGTTGGTCAGGTACTCGAACCAGGTGAATCGTCCAGCATCGATGGTCATGGGGTCGCTCGCTTGCGTCGGGTCAGGGGCCGTTCGAGCTCCGCGGGCGCATCCCGCGGGCCCCTGCGGCCGCCACGTGTCGACCCCCAGTCGAACGAGCCCAACGCCACTCGACAGCCGGCCACGAAGAAAAAAACGATGCCCCCTGTCGAGTCGACCGCCGCTCGATCGACCCTGGGGTCGGGCCCCCGTCGACCCCCTTCCGGCCCGAGAGCGAGATCCCCATGCAGTTCCTCCTCCTCATCTACGAATCCGAGGCCGAGACCGAGACCCGCGGCCCGGCGGCCTTCCAGGAGATGCTCGCCGAGTACCGCAGCTTCAGCGCCGCACTCAAGGACAGCGGCAAGCTCGTCGGCGGCGATGCGCTCGACGGCATCGCCACCGCCACCACCGTACGCGTGCGCGACGGCAAGACCCTGATCACCGACGGACCGTTCGCCGAGACCCGCGAGCAGCTCGGCGGCTACTACCTCGTCGACGCGACCGACCTCGACGACGCGATGGCGATCGCCGCGAAGATTCCCTCGGCGCGGTACGGCAGCATCGAGGTGCGGCCGATCATGCGGTGGTCGTAGCCACCGCGGACGCCGGGGTTATGCTCGCAACCGTGAGCGACGCCCGCAACGAGCTGCAGGAGACCGTGCGCGCGCACCACGGCTGGGCCCTGGCCCGACTGGTGCGATCGATCGGCGACCTGCAGCTGGCCGAGGACGCGCTCTCGCGGGCGATCGAGGCCGCGCTGGTGCAGTGGCCGCAGCAGGGCGTGCCCGAGGCGCCACGGGCGTGGCTGGTCCGCACCGCGCGACACAAGGCGATCGACGAGCTGCGTCGGCGCGACACCTGGACGCGCACGCGTGACGAGCTCGCGCTGCTCGATGCGCTCGGTGACGACGACGCTCGCGGCGACGATGCGCCGCTGGGCGACGACATGCTGCGGCTGCTGTTCACCTGCTGTCACCCTGCGCTGGCCGAGGATGCCCGCGTCGCGCTCACGCTGCAGGTCGTCGGTGGCCTCCAGGCCGACGAGATCGCCCGCGCGTTCCTGGTGCCGACCGCGACCATGGCCCAGCGGCTCGTGCGGGCGAAGCGGAAGATCAAGCACGCCGGCGTGCCTTACCGCGTGCCCGCAGCCGACGAGATCGACACGCGCGCCAGCGGGGTGCGAGCGGTGGTCTATCTCATCTTCAACGAGGGCTATGCGGCGACCCACGGCGACGCGTGGATCCGCCACGACCTGTGCCGCCATGCGATCCGCGTCGGTGAGGCACTGTGCGAGCTGCTCGGCGACGCCGAGACCACCGCGCTGCTGGCCCTCATGCTGCTGCACGCCGCTCGCCACGCGACCCGCGAGGACGAGCACGGCGATCTGGTGCTGCTGGCCGATCAGGATCGCAGCCGCTGGGACCACCCGCAGATCGCCCGCGCCACCGCGCTCACGACCGCCGCGCTGCGCCAGGGCCCGCCGGGGCCGTACGCCCTGCAGGCCGCGATCGCGGCGGTGCACGCCAACGCTGGCGACGCCGCCGACACCGACTGGCGCGAGCTCGTCGGCCTCTACGATCGTCTGCTCGCGCAGGTGCCGAGCGCCGTCGTCGCGCTCAACCGCGCGGTCGCGATCGCCCACGTCGCAGGCCCGCGCGACGGCCTCGCCGCGATCGATGCCATCACCGCCCGTTTCGGCGACGCCCTCGACGACTACTTCCCGCTGCACGCCGCACGGGCCGATCTGCTGCGCCGCGCGGGCGACGTCGACGACGCCATCGCGGCCTACCGCCGCGCGCGCGCGCTGTGCCGCAACCGCGCCGAGCTGCGCTTCCTGGCCCGCCGCCTCGCCGAGCTCGGGGCCGACGATTGAGCTGGGCTTGCGCTGCGGCTCAGGCGGTGCGGCTGAAGCTCGGCTGCGCGGCCCCCGGGCTCGGCACGTCGAGATAGGCGTCGAACGCCATCGCGACGTTGCGCACGAAGTAGCGTCCGCGCGGTGTCACCCGCAGCCGCGTGCCGGTGCGCGTGATGATGCCATCGAGCTCGAGCCCATCGAGCTCGTCGCGGGTGCGCGCCGAGGCCAACAACGAGGTCGCGCCCGCCAGCTCGACCTCGCCGTAGCACATGAGGTCGTGGATGATGCGTTCGCGCAGCAGATCGTCGTCGCCCAGCCGCATGCCGTGGACGATGGGCGAGCGCCCCTCGCCGGTGGCCTGCATGTATGCCGGCAACTCCTTGGTGACCTGCCCGAAGTCGCGACCGACCCGGCTGATCGCGCTCACGCCGAGCGCGAGCAGATCGGTACCGGCGCGGGTGGTGTAGCCCATGAAGTTGCGCCGCAGCGTGCCATCGTTGCGGGCGCGCGTGAGCTCGTCCTCCTGCAGCGCGAAGTGATCCATACCGATCGCGTCGTAGCCGGCGCGGGTCAGCGTGCGCGCGGCCACGCGAAACAGCTCGACCCGCAGCTCGGCGTCCGGCAGCGTGGCAGGCCGGATCGCCCGCTGGTGCTTCACGCGCTCGGGCAGGTACGCGAAGTTGTAGACCGCGACGCGATCGACCCCGAGCGAGGCCACCGTCTGCACGGTGCGCTGGAACGACTCGATGCTCTGGTGCGGCAGGCCGTACACGAGATCGACCGAGATGCTGCGGATGCCCAACGAGCGCGCCCCCAGCACCATCGACTCGATCTGCGCGACGCTCTGGTGGCGACCGATCGCGCGCTGCACGTCGCCGTCGATGTCCTGCACGCCCATCGAGAGCCGGTCGAGTCCCAGCGAGACCAAGGTCTCGAGCTGGGCCATCGTGGTGACGCGCGGATCGACCTCGATCGACTGCTCGCGGTCGGGCAGCAGCGCGACGCGCTCGTCGATCGCACGGAACAGCGCCCGCAGATCGGCGATGTCGAGCCACGTCGGCGTTCCGCCGCCCCAGTGCATCTGGACCACCTCGGGCCGCACCCCGCCGGTCTTCGCGAGCGTGCGATCGAGTTCGCGGCGTACGTGGTCGACGTAGGCGCTGCCGCGGGTGTGCACCCGGCTCAGCACCACGTTGCAGGCACAGAACAGGCACCGCTGCTCGCAGAAGGGCACGTGCACGTACAACGAGATCGGCTGCCCATCGGCGCCGAGCCCCGCGAGCGCGTCGTCCCACTGCGCCGCGCCGTAGCCCGTGGGCCAGTGCGGCACCGCGGGGTAGCTGGTGTAGCGAGGCCCTGGGCGGCTGTACTTGCTCAGCAGTGCTGCGCTGGGTGCGTGGGGAGCGGTCGGGGTCGCGAGCATCCGATGGGCCTCGTTCGAAACAATGTACCGCCGGCACGTCGCACCGGCCGCGCGCAAAGCCGGCCCGCGCACCGAAGAATCGGAACGCCGCGGGCGGGCATCTGCGCAGCGATTGCGCGGGCGCACGCGCACGCCTGCGTTGGTCGGTGCCATCATCTCGCACCACCCGTGACCGTCAGCCCCTACGAGCTGCTCGGCGGCGATGCAGGCGTCCGCGCGCTGGTCGATCGCTTCTACGACGAGATGGACGCCGCGCCGGCTGCCGCGAGCATCCGTGCGATGCACCCCGCCGATCTCGCGAGCAGCCGCGAGAAGCTGTGGCTGTTCCTGTGCGGCTGGCTCGGCGGTCCGCCGCGCTACGTCGAGCGCTTCGGCCACCCGCGTCTGCGCGCCCGCCACCTGCCGTTCACGATCGGCGGCGACGAGCGCGATCAGTGGATGGCGTGCATGCGCACCGCGCTGGCGACCTGCGTGGACGATGCCCAGCTGCGCGCGAGTCTCGACCAGGCGCTCGCCCAGCTGGCCGATCACATGCGCAACCGCGTCGAGTGACGCCGCAGCCGCGCCGGCACACCGTGGCCTGCTAGCGCCCTGCGAACTCGCGGACCTGCTTGCACAGGAACTCGCCGTTTTCGTAGAGCTTGAACTCGAAGTCGAGCGCGCTGGCCTTCTCGACGTCGAACACCACGTTGCTGCACGAGCCGTCGTAGTAGTCGGGCGCCGCGCGGCAGTAGGCCAGCTCGACCGCCTGCGTGAGGTCGAGCAGCTGCTGCATCTGCGCGTCGGTCATCAGCGTGGTGGTGAGCGCGGGCTTGCTGGCCTTGGGCTTGGCGAACCGTGTGACGGTGAACGCGACCGGCTCGCCGGGCAGGAACGCGGCGATGACGTTCTCGGCGACCGTGCCGCTCTTGGGGTTGGTGACGACGTTGTTGCCCTTCTGGCTCGAGAAGGTGTAGCCGTACACGCCGCTCGAGTTGAGCACGCGGGTGATCACCACCGAGTTGGCCGCGATGTCGCCGCGTTCCTTGTAGCGCGCGACCACGGCCAGGCCCATCGCGGAGGTGGCGTGGTCGAGCCGCGCGAAGCTGCGCTCCTCGACGGCGCGCTTGTTCCACAGACTCGCGTAGACCGCCTTCACCGCGCACGACACCGTGCGTGGCGAGACCTCGAGGTCCTCGTCGTCGGTCGGTACGACCTCGCAGTGGTGCTCGGCGTTGTCGAGCGCGTCGAAATCGCCGCGGAAGCTGTCGTAGAGCCCGGCGCCGTCGAAGCCCGGGATGTCCTCGGCGTTCGCGCTCGAGCGTACCTTGACGCTCTTGGTGCCGGCCGGCAGCTCAGCCTGCGCGGCGGCGACGATCTCGGCGACCAGCCCCTCGGGCAGCTCGGCGTCGAGGAACTGCTGCCGCAGCAGGTCGAGGTGGGCGGCGCGCTGCAGCGGCGAGAAGCTGCCTTCGCGCTCGGCCGCCACCGCCGCGGCGATCGACTCGCGCAGCGCGGCGTTGGGCTCGAACGCGACGACCTGCTGGTAGAAGCGCACCGGCACCCCGACCCCGGCCGGAGTCGCGTCGTAGCCGAGCTCGGCGCTGACGCTGCCGGCATCGCCGGCGCGACCGAGCACCTTGGGGTGGACCAGGAACCCGAGGTTGCCGGCCTTGTTGCCGAAGCTCGCGGACTGGTCGAGGCACTCCGCGGGATCGGCCGCGCACATCTGCGAGAACGCGGTGATCTCGGCGGTGGGGTCGACGTCGAGCTCGACCCACGGCTTGTTCATGCGCTCGGCCAGCTTGGCGGCGACCTCGGCGTCGGTCGAGGGCTCGATCACGAAGCCGGTGGCCGTGACCGACATGTGCACCGGACGATCGGCGAACTGCCGCAGCAGCGTGTGGTCGAGCGCGGCGCTGCGCAGCACCATGTTCGGCGTGCCGCGCTCCTTGGCCTTGAGGTTCACGTGGGAGCTCGCGTCCTGCACGTCCTTGGTGATGGTCGCGGCCACCACCGTGAGATCGAGCGGCAGCGTGGCGAACACCGGGATGTCGAGCGCCGAGAGGGCGTCGTTGTTCTCGGGGAACACGCGCAGGTAGCCCCACGCCTCGCCGAGCTGCATCGGAATGAAATCGAGCTGGCCGAGCACGCCGTCGATGGTGAGGTTCTCGACCTCGATCGCCGCCAGTGCGGCGTCGATGGTATCGGCGTGTTGCTGGCTGCCGGTCGCGACGAAGCCGACCCGCGCACCCTCGACGTGGAAGTGCTCGCGCACCGCCTGGACCCCGCGCACGATGGTCTGCTCGGCGAGCACGTCCTGGGGGTAGAACTGGATGCCGTAGAGCGTCGGCTGGTCGGCCGCGATGCGGTAGGCCTGGATGGTGCCGGCGAAGAAGCGCTTGTCCTGGCTGAAGTAGGTGGTCTCGTTGAACTGCTCGAGACTGTCACCGACCTGCAGCACCTGCTTCGCGAACGCGTAGTGGTACTTCGCCGCGTCACCACCGCCCGGGAAGTTGGCGTTGATGAAGTGGACCTGCGGCGCGGCCGGGTTGCGCGCATCGACCAGGAACTTCACCGAGCTACCGAGCACCAGGCCACCGTCGCCGGTGAACGCCAGCGCGTCGAAGCTCGCAGCGCTGCCGATCTCGAGCAGCTCGCGGCCGAGCTCGTCGAGCTCACAGACCGCCTCGCGATCGCTGCAGCAATCGCCGAACTCGGTGCACTGCTCGTCGCACCAGCAGTTGCCGTTGGACTTGCCGCCGCAGTGATCGTCGTCACCGTCGCGGCAGCTGCCGATCGCGTCGGCCTTGCCGAGCGGGTGGCGGTCTTCGGCGTCGCGGGCGTCGAGCGAGGTGACCGAGCAGGCGCCGAGCACGGCGAGCAGCGACCAGGGGAGCCAGGGCGAGCGCATCGACGCGCGCCGTTTCCAAGTCGCGTGCCGGCCGCAAGTGCGCGGGATCGCGTGCGGGTCGTGGTCCGCAGCGCCGAGCCCTGGGATCGATTGCGCCCGACGCGTGGCCACAGTCGGCGCCACCCGAGTCGGATGGGGGCATCATGGGCGCCATGCGTGCGAGCCGGGTGGCGTGGCGGGCGGGGTGGATGACGGGGCTGCTCGCGTGCGGCCCGCTGGTCCCCGCGCTCGGCGATGGTGGCAGCGACAGCTCGAGCGGCGGTGGCGAGGTCGACACCGGCGACCCGAGCGACACCGACACGCCGGGCGACCCGTCGGTGCCGGGCACGACGATCGGCTCGAGCGGTGATCCGACCGTGGGCAGCGGCCCCGACACCACCACGAGCGGCGGCAACGATCCCGTCTGCGGCGACGGCCTGGTCGAGGGCGACGAGCAGTGTGACGATGGCAACGTCGACGACGGCGACAGCTGCACGTCGCAGTGCACGAACGTCGTCGAGGTGCCGTGGACCTACAGCCATGACGGTCTGGCGTCGTCGTTCGACGAGGCGACCGACGTCGCGATTGCACCCGACGGATCGATCTGGGTGCTGGGCTCGACGCGAACCATCGCCGCCAGCTCCGACGTATGGCTGCAGCAGCTCTCGCCCGACGGCGCGCCGCTGCTGACGTTCACGTACGATGGCCCCGAGGGTCTCGACGACCACGGCACCGCGCTGGCGTGGACACTCGACGGTCACCTCGCGATCGCGGGCAGCAGCGAGTCGAGCGCGACCCGTGACGATATCCTCGTGCTGCGGGTCGATCCCGCGAGTGCACAGCTGGTATGGGCGCAGACCTTCGACGGCCCCGACGCGGGCAACGGCCGCTACGACGACACCGACGTCGGCAACGGCATCACCACCACGGCGACCGGTGCACTCGCGGTGGCCGGCACGATCCGCATCGGCAACGGTGACTATGATGCCTGGCTCGCGCAGCTCGACGCCACCAACGGCGCGCTGCAGTGGGTACGCACGATCGCGGGCCCGGCCGGTGGGCGCGACGAAGGCCGCGACGTGCTCGCGGATGCAACCGGCGGCGTGATGTTGCTGATGACCGAGGACGACGACCACGGCTCGTCGCTGCGCCAGTTCGACGCCAGCGGGCTCGGCTTCAGCAGCATCCCCATCGAGGGTGCGATGGTCGCGGCGGCGTGGCGCAGCGACGCCGGCATCGTCACGACCGGCGCCGGCGACCCGCAGGAGGGCGACATCGTGGTGCAGGCGATGCAGCCGAGCGGCGTCACCGACTGGCGCGTGTCGTACGGCAACGGCGGCTTTGGCGACGACGCCGGCGCCGGCGTGGCGGTGGGGCCCGGCGACACCGTGATCGTGGTGGGCTCGGTCGGCACCGGGGGGCAGCAGGACAACGCCTTCATCGGCGGCTACGACGGTGCCGGCCACCTGGACTGGATCGACGCGTACGACGGCCCCGCGAGCCTCAACGACAGCTTCGCGGCGGCGGCGGTGCTCCCCGATGGCGGCGTGATCGCGGTCGGGCAACAGACCGAGCTCGGGCAGCAGACCAACGCGCTGGTGCGACGCTACCTGCCGTGACGATCGCGCGCGCTCGCGAGGCCCATCGCGACCGCGACCGCGTGCGCGAGATCGAAGCCCTCGAGCGCGACTTGCTCACCCACGGCGGGCGGTCGCCACGGCACGAAGCCGTCGCGGGTCCACGCGCGCCAGAGGTAGTGAGGATCGTCGAGGTCGAGCGGTAGCGTCACGCGGACGCGCGCAGGCCTGGCATCGTCGGTGATCGCCACGACCTCCACCTGCCCACCGCCGCCCAGCAATGCACGCTCGCCGACCGCGAACGGCACGCGCGTCGATCGGAACATGCGCTCGATCGGCGTGGTCAGCAGGCCGTCGCGGGCGTCGATCACCAGCGTGCGTCGATCGACGCGGCGGATCGAGACCGACCCCGTCGAGGTCGCCAGCACGCGCGCGGCCGTCGGCGCAGGCACGCCGGCCGACACCCGCGTGACCCCGAGGTACGACGCCGGACCGTCGTTGGGCGCGAACACGACCATCACCTCGCGACCGACGATCGACCCATCGCGCGGCACCGTGACGTCGAGGGTCGCGAGGGCCTCGCGCACGGTGACCATCGAGCGACTGCGCACCGGCAGCAGCAGCGGCGCAAGCACCAGGTGCACCACCATCAGCGCCCCGATCGCGAGCCGGGTCGGCCACCGCATCGCCACGCCGGCGGCGGCCCGCGTGATCGCGGGCATCAACACCAGTGCGAGCGTGGCGGCGCCGCCGAGGCCGACGAAGCCGAGCAAGCGATCGGCGGGGAACGTGCCCGCGATCGGCACGCACGCGAACACCGCGCCGATCGAGAACACCCACGCGCCGACGGCGTCGCGACCATGGCGACGCAGCGCCAGCAACATCGCGGCGCTCACGAGCGCCGCAAAGCTGCCGACGATGAGCGCGAGCCACCCGGGATAGGCCAGCCAGAAATCCGACCACGGTCCGAACCACTGCGCGCCGAGCAGCGCCAACATGCGCCCGGGCAACACCGCCAGGAACGCCAGGGGCTCGCGCCCCGGATCGATGTAGATGTCGGAGCCATGGCTGCCATAGCCGGTGAGCTTGTACAGCACGGTCCACGCGATCCCGATCGCGAGGTACGGCCACAGCGCCACGGGCCGACGCAGCGCAGGGCCGCGCTCGAGCAGGCACGCGTGCGCGAACAGATAGCCCGCGACCGCGACCGTGCCCTCACCGGCGAGCAATCCGGCCGCGAACGCAGCGGGACCGACGATCGCGCCCGCGCGCCAGCCCCCACGACGCCAGCGATCGTGGGCCCACAGCGCGACGAACCCGAGCGTGGCCATCAAGAGCGCGTTGCGATTGGAGATGTAGCCCACGACCGGCCCACGCGCGTCGTCGAGGGCGAACAGCGCCAGCGCGAGGCCGGCCGTGGTGGCGGGCAGTAGCCTTCGGAACACCGCGCGCGCGGCCACCAGCATCAGCACGAAGTACACGATCGAGTGCACGTACATCGCCGCCGGCGAGCTCGGCCACACCGCGAAGTCGAGCGCGTGGGTGATCGACGACAGCGGCCGCAGGAACCCGATGCGGTAGTGCGGCGCCGTCCACCACGACAACATGCCCGACTCGAGCAACGCCTGCCGCTGGGCCGGATCGTCGCGCACGAAGACGAAGAGGTCCCAGCGCGACGGCGGGAGCCCGCCGAAGCCGAGATCCTCGCCGGCCCGCACCCGCAGCATCGCGTCGTCGGCCGCGAAGCCGAGCGGCACGCATGGCAACACCAGCAGCACCGCGAGCACGATCACGGCGCGATCGAACGCCGGCGTCGCGAGCAGCCGGAGGCTCCGCGCCGCAAGCGACCGCAGCGGGCTCGTGGACGACGTCACGTCGCGGGCCCGACGATACCCGGCTTTCGCGAGCACGCCAGCGGCGAATTGCATGCGACGACCGACGACCTGCGGCGTCGTCCACCCGAACGGGCCACGCAACAGCCCCTCTCGCCCGCCAGGACCCTTGGACGATGTCGATCCTCAACACCCTGTTCGCCACGTGGGCACTCGCCCTGACGACGACCGCCGAGCCGCCGACACCGCTGGCCCCCGACCCCGCGATCGTTCGCGCCTGCATGACCGAGGGCGGTCACGAGTCGGAGTGCACGCAACAGGCGCTCGTCGCCGCGCTGGCGCAGGCGTGCGTCGACGACGGCGGCACCGAGGACGCCTGCGTGGCCCAGGCGCAGGCCCAGCTCGCGGCCGACGCGGCAGCGGCCGCCGACGGCGAGGTGGTCGAGATTGCCGAGGATGCTCCGGCCGCGGCGGCAGCCGGCGAGCCGGAGGTCGCTGCGGCGCAGGCCGAGGCCGCGATCGCCGAGGGCGACGCGCCGGCCGGCGAGACGATGGAAGAGGCCCACCCAGGCATCGATCCAGGGGAATACCTCGCGTTGCTCCGCGAGGTGCTGCGCGCCCAGAAGGAGAAGGTCGCCGAGCGCCTCGAGGAGAAGATCGCCGCCAAGCAGGACGCCAAGATGGCGACCATGTCGAGCGTGCTCAGCTGGTTGTCGCTCGCGGGCCTGCTGTTGCTGGCGATGCCGCTGGTGCTGCGCAAGAAGTACCCCGGGCAAGGCCCTCTGCTGTTCAAGTACTCGGCGATCGCCGCTGGCGTGTGCACGGTGGCGATCTTCCTGTTCGCGCAGGTGCTGCTGCTGCTGCGCGCGGTACAGGGAGCGCTCAGCTCGCTGACCAACCCCCAGGTTGCCGTGATCGACGCGACCTTTCAGGTGCTCGACGACAACGTCGAGGACCTGGTCGAAGTCGGGCCGGCGCTGATCGAGGCCCCGCTCGCGCAGGTCGCCAGCGGCGAGCAGGACAGCCTTCCGCTCGCGATCCTCGACAACGTCAGCCGCATCAACGAGGACATCACCGTCTTCAAGACCATCGCGCGCCAGTTCGAGGGCGTGTTCGCGATGTTCGGCTACCTGCCGATCGTGCTCACGGTCGTCGCGGTGGTGCTGTTCCTGCTCTCGATCAAGCCGGTCATCGTGCAGATCGTCGCGATGCCGGCCCGCGTGGCCTCCGGTGAGGCGCAGGCGAGCGCCGTGATCAAGGACGTCTTCCGCACGATCGGTCGCGAGGTCCTCGCGACGCTGTGCCTGATCGGCGGCCTGATCGTGGTGACGATCTTCTCCGGCATCATGTTGTCGTTCGCCGTGCAGCCCGCGATCGAGGCCTTCCTCGCCTACGTGTTCACCTCGCTGCTCTACACCATGGCGGCCAGCGACTTCTCGAAGTTCGCGGTCTACGCGAGCGTGCTCGGGGCGCTGTTGTTCCTGGTGCTGAACATCGCCGCGGTGCTGGTCACCAACGTGCTCTTCCTCGGCAAGCTGCAGAAGATCTGCAAGCGGCGCTTCCACGAGAAGGTGCCGTTCGCGGCGCACCGCCGCTTCTGGGGCTGGGGCAGCCTCTCGTTGGTGTGGGCCCACGTGCTGCCGCTGCTGTTCGTCAGCGGCGCGCAGGAGGGCGTGGGCGTGCTCATCGAGCGCATGACCAAGGGCGACGGCGAGCCGCCGTGGACGGCGTTGCTGCTGTCGGGCCCCGCAATCCTCGTGTTCGGTTTCATCGTGGTGTTCTGGGCGGCGCGAGGGCTCGCCGCGATTCGCTTCATCCTGCGCTATCGACCGCAGGACGCCCAAGCTGCGGGGATGCCCGGGGTCGAGTCCGCGGGCGCGCGCAGCGGCACGGCGCGATACCGATCGACCTCGGGCGCGCGCTAGGCGGGTCGCTGCGATGCCGCGGGCTATACTCGCGGGATCGCCATGCGCACTCGCCCTTCGCTCCTGCTCGCCCTCGCGCTCGTCCCCGCCTGCAGTGATCCCAAGGGCGGCGACGCGGCGGACTCGAGCGAGGGCGGCACCACGGCCGGCGATCCCGATCCGGTGGTCGACTGGCCGACGCTCGCGTGCGATCCGCTGGTGCCCGAGTACTGCGGTCATCCGTTCCCCTCGAACGTCTTCACCAAGGCCGACGACACCACGCCCACGCTGCGGCGGGTGGTGCTGGCCGACGAGACCATGCCCACCAGCTACTACGGGGTCCGCGGCGACCCCGGCCCGTGGCTGCGCAGCGACGGCTTCTCCCCCGGCGCAGCGATCCTCACCTTCTTGCCGCGCGCGAGCGCAGCGGGGTTGCCCAGCGCGGCCGACATCGCAGCCTCGCTCGCCGACGACGCGCCGACCATCGTGCTACACGCCGAAACCGGCGAGCGTGTGCCCCACTTTGCCGAGCTCGACCTGTCGGCGACCGATCCCGACAAGCGCACCTTGTTCATCCGCCCGGCGGTCCGGCTCGAGAACGGCGCCCGCTACATCGTCGCGCTGCGTGGCGTGGTCGACCACGAAGGCGCCGTGATCGCGCCCTCCCCCGCCTTCGCCGCGCTGCGCGACCGCACGCCCTCCGACGAGCCCTCGGTCGAGTCACGTCGTCCGCTCTACGCCGACATCTTCACGCGCCTCGAGTCGGCCGGCTTCGCGCGCGACCAGCTGCAGCTGGCGTGGGACTTCACCACCGCCAGCGACGAGAACCTCGTGACCCCGCTGCTGCACATGCGCGACCAGGCGCTGAGCCTCGTCGGTGACGCGCCCGCGTTCACCATCGACGACATCCAGACCGACTTCGATCCGCGCGTCGCCTACCGCGTGCGCGGCACCTTCGAGGTGCCGCTGTTCGTCGACCAGCCGGGGCCCAACGCGGTCATGAACCTCGACGGCGCGGGCCTGCCGACCGCGATCGGCACCCACGACTTCGAGTTCGAGCTGCTGGTACCGACGCGCGCGCTCGAGCAGCCGGTGCAGCTGCTGCACTACGGCCACGGCCTGCTCGGCACCCACGCCGAGATCGAGCGCGACGAGTTCCTCGAGCTGTGCCAGAACCATGGCTGGGCCATCTACTCGACCGACTGGATCGGGCTCGCGAGCGCCGACCAGGCCTACACCGGCGTGATCCTGCAGACCGGCGAGATCGAAGACTTCGACGGCATGTTCGCGCGCCTGCAGCAGTCGGTCGTCAACGCCATCGTGCTCGACCGCGTGATGACCCGCGCGATGGTCGACGAGCCCATGATCGGCCCCACGATCGATGCCTCGCAGCAGGCCTACTACGGCATCAGCCTGGGCGGGATCATGGGCGCGCTGTACATGAGCGTCACGCCCGACGCGACCCGCGGCGGGCTCGAGGTGATGGGCACGCCGTTCGGCGTCCTGCTCGGGCGGAGCGCGCAGTTCGACGCGTTCTTCCAGATCGCGCAGTCGACCTACACCGACCCGCGCGACATCCAGTTCGTGCTCGGCTTGGTGCAGATGCTGTGGGATCGCGTGGAGCCGAACGGCTTCCTCACGCACCTGCGCGACAACCCGCTGCCGGACACCCCTGCGCACGAGGTGCTGATGCGCGCGGCGGTCTCCGACCACTCGGTGAGCACGGTCGGTGCCCACATCATGGCGCGCTCGCTGGGCGTGCCGCTGGTCGACGCCGGCGTGCGCGACGTCTTCGGGCTCGAGACCGTGCCCTCGCCGGCACCCGCGGGCAGTGCGTTCATCGAGTACGACTTCGGCCTGCCGCCCGAGCCGGCGTGCGCGCTGCCCCAGCGCGCCTGCGACGATCCCCATGGCTCGATCCGCGTGCTGCCCGAGGCCGCCGAGCAGCTCGATCACTTCCTGCGCGAGGGCGAGGTCGTGAACACCTGCCCCGGCGGCGTCTGCAAGTTCCCGCAGAGCGGCTGCGACCCGACGCCGGCCGCGGACGTCTGCGCCGAGTAGCCGCCACCACGCGAAGCGCCGCCACCACGCGAAGCGCCGCCACCACGCGAAGCGCCGCCACCACGCGAAGCGCCGCCGCAACGCCCGCCGGACCGGTAAGGTCCCTGCGAGGCGACGACGGCGGCGTGGGTGGGTCGACCGGATTAGTGCGGGTCGGCGAAGTACGGGAAGTCCGCCGGCAGATCGAGGTCGCCCTCGGCGGGGTTGAGCGGCAGCCCCGCGAGCACGCCCGGCGAGTGCACGCCGAGGTCGAGCAACACCACCGCCAGCGTGATGTCGATGACCTGATCGGTCGGCGTGCGCCCGTTGGGGAAGCCCGCGTCGGCGGTGAGGTCGATGTGCAGCACGTCGGGGATGACCAGCGGAGCCCCCTGCGCCACGCAGGTGTCGATGTCGCACGGCGTGAGCCCGGCGAGCATCAGATCGTCGTCGAGTGCGGCGTGCAGGCCGGTGAGGTTCTCGACGATCTGCGGCACGAAGTCGCCAGCGACGTCGTCGTCCGGGGTCGACTGGTTGTAGAGGTCCTTGTCGGTGATCACTGCAGTCGCGACCGCCGGCATGCCCATGCGATCGACCTGCGTGAAGTCGGTCGGGTCGGCGTCATCGAAGGCGTACTCGCTGCCGCCGGTGCTGTCACCGGTCGCGGTGGTGTCGGTGGTCGGGTCGGTATCCGTCGTCGTCGACGTCGTCGACGCGGTGGTCGATGCGGTCGTCGATGCGGTGGTCGATGCCGTCGTCGATGCCGTCGTCGAGGCGGTGGTGGCATCGCCGGTCGAGTCGGCGCCGGTGGTGTCGTCGCCGCGCTGGTCACCGTCGTCGGTGCAGGCCAGCGGAGCCGTGATGAGCGCGAAGAGGGCGAGGGTCTTGATGTTGATCTTCATGGCGTCGTTCCTCACCCGTTGCGTCCGCTGCTGACCCACAGCGTCAGGTTGTCGCCACCGCCGGCGACGGCGTCGAGGCTCATCTCGACCACGAACATGGTCACGTTGGTGCCCGCGAAGGTGTCGCGGGTGTTCACGAAGCTGAGATCGCCAGTCCTGAGCGTCTGGTGGAACCCATCGAGATCGAAGAAGAACGCGTCGTCACGCTGCCCCGCGAACACGTGCAGGTCGAGGCCGGCGTCGATGACGGTGTCGACCGGGCCGATCACTGGGTCGGCCACACCCGGAAGGTCTTCGACCTTCACGCCCCACTCGCCGGCATCGTTGCTACCGAAGCGGACGTAGACCTGGTGGTCGTCGGTGCCGTCACCATCGTTGTCGATGTGGACGGTGTAGAGCACGTGGGGGTCGTACATCGCGGGCTGGCCGGCCTCTGCGAGGCCCGCGAAGCCCACGCCGACGACGAGCTTGCTGCCGCTGTGCCACGCGAACACGTCGGTGATGTCGGCGGCGGGATCGTCCTGCGTACCGGGCGAGTCGGCGTGGTCGGCCGCGCGGCCGGGCGTCGAAGCCCACGGAGCGAAGGCGAGCGCGATGGCCGTGAGCGCGGTCGCGCGCATCGCGAGGCGTCCGCGGCGTGGTGGATTGGGGGCCTGCGGCCCGTGAAGGTGCATGAACATGTCGGTCCTCCCGCCGGGGCTCGAGAAGCGCTCCGGGTCGGCAGGTCTACGGGCCGAGTCCCCGCCGCGGATCGGTCAGCCGGTCGCTTCGTTGCGCAGTGGAGTGGATACGGCCGCGCGAACCGAGCGACCGATCCGAACCTCTGCGCGGCGCCGTACCCCCACGCAACAGGGTCGGGGGGCGACAGGCCGCTCGAGCGGCCGACTCGACCGAGGAGTTCAACATGCGAAACGCGATGTCATGGTTTTGGTACGCACTGCTCGTGGGCGGCTGCGCGAGCGGCAACGGCAACGACGATGGCGCGGGCGACAGCTCGGCCTCGGTCGGTAGCGAGGACAGCGGCGGCAGCAGCAGCACCGCCGCCAGCGATGGCATGACGACCGCGCCGACCAGCGCCGCCACGCTCACGACCTCGGCCTCGACCACCGACGCGACCGACACGGATGCGACCACCGCCACGACCACCGACCCCACGATCGGTGACAGCAGCGGCGGCACCACGCTCGACTGCGCCGAGTACTGCGACGTGTACATGTCCTCGTGCGTCGACCACAACGAGTACGCCAACGACGAGGACTGCATGGCCAACTGCGCGCAGTGGCCCATCGGCGAGGCCACCGACACCGGCGTCGACACCCTCGGCTGTCGCATCTACCACGCCACGGTCGCCGGCAGCACCGACCCGGCCATGCACTGCCCGCACGCCGGCCCGAGCGGCGCTGCGACCTGCGTCGACGCCGAGGCGCCGGCCTGCGACCTCTACTGCATGCGCTACTTCTCGAACTGCGACGGTGACCTCAATGCGTTCGCCGACGAAGCCGAGTGCATGAGCGAGTGCAGCGCCTGGTACCCCGGCACCGAGGGCGACGTCGATGGTCACACCATCGGATGTCACAGCTACCACGCCAACGCGGCGCTCGGCGATCCCGACACCCACTGCCCGCACGCCGGTCCCGGCGGCGGTGGCATCTGCGTGCTCTGATCCGCTACCCGAGCGTCGTCGCCGGCCCGCGCGAGGATGTGCGGGCCGAAGCAGCCGACGCGCTCGATCACTGCCCCGGGCAGGCCGGGAATTCGCAGCTCGCCCCGGTGCGAGAGAGCACCGAACCGTCGGGGCAGCGCTTCGCGTCCTTCGTGCAGCCGTGAGCCGGCGGCGGCGCGTCGGGGTGGGCGGTCGACGGGTTGGGCTCGGCACCCGAGTCCTCGGGCACCACCTCGCCGCCCGCGGGGCACGGCGCGAACTCGCAGTCGGGGGCGGTGCGGCCGACCGCGGATCCGTCGGGGCAGATCTTCGCTTCCATCGTGCAGACCACGTCGCCCCCATCGGGTGGCGCGCTGGCGGGGGGCTTCTTCTCGCACGCGGGGACGAGCGCGAGCAGCAGGAGGGCGACGGCGGTGCGCATCGCCGACAGGTTGTCACGTCGCCCGTGGCTTTCAACTGCGGTGACGTCGCCGCAATCGGCCGCGTTCGCGCCGGTGATCAGGGGGCGAGGGCCACGAACAGGGCCAGCCCCACCGCGAACGTCACGAGGTGGTCGAGCACGAGCAGGCCCACGAGCTCGACGCCTTGGCCCTCCCACAGCGGGTAGCTGATCGCCAACAGCACCGGGAAGCCGAAGTGGATCGCAAAGAAGCCCAGCTGGAGCGCCCACTCCAGCTCGAAGTGGTGCAGGAGCCAGATGACCAGCGGCAGCAGTGCGTGCACCGGCACCGTCCATCGCCACAGGCCGAGCACGTCGATCCGCTCGGGCGCGCCGCCACCGGGCTCGGGGGCCGTCTCCACCCAGCAAGGCCTAGCGCAGCCCCCCGCGCGACGTGAAGCGAAGAAGCTGCCGGCGTTGCGTCCGAGCCCCTGCGCGCGGGTACGGCGTGCTCGCGCGTTCGATGGCGAGAAGAAGCTGCGTGGTACGATCGTCGAGGTTCCATGCGAATTTCGGCCGCGCTCGCCCTCCCCACGCTCGCCCTCGGACTGATGTGTGCACTGGGGTGTGGGCCACGGCCGGGCGCTCCCGTGCAGACCAGCGCGCCGACATGCCCGGCGTGCAAGTGCGAGTGCGGTAGCGCGACAGCGCCCGCCACGGGGCCGGCGCCGACGGTGACCGGCACCGCCTCGACGGGCGGCGCCGCAACGAACCCCGCCCAGCTGAGCGCACTGCTCGACGCGGCGCAGAAGAAGTCCGCCAAGCGTGACGGCCGCGGCTGCCTCGCCGATCTCGATGCCGCCGCCAAGATCGATGCCTCGGCGGTCGCCCGCATGGACTTCTTGCGCGCGCAGTGCACGATGTTGGCGGGACGGTGCGACGACGGCAAGTCGCTGGCGCGCCGCTACTTGAGCGAGAACATGGACATGCTCACCGAGCAGGTGAGCATCGCGGTCGACAGCTACGCGAGCATGTACTGCGAGGGCAAGATCTCCGATCGCGACGCACTGCTGCGCGCCAGCATGCAGCTCAGCCGCGGCGCGTACCAGGGCAACATCGGCATCCGCGCGTGCGAGCAGGCCAGCGCCACGGTGGCGAGGCTGGTGACGTCCGTGCGACCGCGCGACGACGACGACCACCAGATCTCGTCATTGCCGGATCACTGGCACTTCACCGCCGCCGCCTGCTTCGCGCGCGCGGGCGACTGCGCAGCGGCGTGGCGGGTGTTCGACGGCAACTTCAAGCTCGCCGGCACCGATCCGCGGCTCGTGCCCGAGATGAAGCGAACGACATTCGACAGCGTCGTGCCGAAGTGCAAGGGTAGGTCCTGACGCGACCGGCCGCGACCCGCGGTGGCCGCTCGCCCACCGCCCATGTCGCGCCCGAGTCGCTTCGCCGCCATCGCCGGCTTCGTGCTGCGCCACCGTGCCGTGGCCGCGATCTGCCTGGTGCTCGCGCTGGTCGCCTGTGCGGCCGGGCTCGCGCGGCTGCGCATCGATCTGTCATCGAAGGCGTTCTATGGCGACGACGACCGCGAGGTCGCCACGCTCGCGCAGCTGCACGCGCGATGGGGCCATGACGACGCAACCGTTGTCGTGGTGGTCGACAGCGACGACGAGCACGGCGTGCTGACCCATGCGCGGCTCGACGTGATGCGCGACCTCGCCGACACGCTGCGGGGATGGCCCGAGGTCGCGCACGTCGACGCGATTCCCGATCACCCCGCGTCGGCCGCGGTCGCCAAGGGCTCTCGGACCGCGCGCGCGTGGCTGCACGTGCCGCCGCTCGTGCCGGTGTTGCTGTCGCAGGACGAACGCACCGCCGCCCTCGCGGTGGCGCTGCGCTTCAGCTCCGACGCGCTCGAGCCCACGGTCGATGCGGTCGACCGCATCGACGCGCTGCTGCGCAGCCACGACGGCCGCGAGGGCCTGCGACTGCGCCTGGCGGGCCTGCCGGCGATCCGCGCCACCTTCGCGCGGGCCACCGTCGCCGACCAGCGCGTGCTGGTGCCGGTGGCGTTGCTGGTGGTCACGATCGTGCTCGCGCTGGGCTTTCGTCGCCGCTGGCAGGTGACGACGACGCTGGCCCTCGCGCTGGTCCCGACCGTGATGTTGGTCGGCTTGATGGGTTGGTTCGGGGTCCCGATCGGACTGCTCAACCAGGGCTACTTCACGCTGCTCCCGGTCATCGCGCTCGCCGATGGCGTCCACGTGGTCGCACGGGTGGCCGAGCTCGCCCGCGATGCCACGACCCGCGACGCCCGCGAGCGCGCCGTGATCGACGGCTGCGGCCAAGTGGGACTGGCGTGCCTGCTGACCTCGGTCACCACCGCGATGGGCTTCGGATCGCTGACGTGGTCGCAGATGCCGATGCTGCGCAGCTTCGGCCTGTGGGCCGCGATCGGCGTGATGCTGGCGTTCGTGGTGCTGTTGGTCGCGGCGCCGCTGCTGCTCTCGACCCAGCGCGACCTCGGCGGGCGCGGGGTCGCGACCGCGATCGAACGCGACGCCCTGGTCCGCGCCACCGCGATCGCACGCACGCACCCGTGGTGGGTGGTATCGGCGGCGCTGCTCGTCAGCGCCGTCGCGGCATGGTTCGGCTCGCGGGTACCGATCGACAACCGGCTGTCGGACTTGGTCGATGCCCGCACCTGGGCGGCGCAGGCGAGCCGCGCCGTCGATGCCCGCCTGGGCGGTGTGCTGTCGCTCGAGCTCGAGCTGGCGTGCCAGCGCGGCTGCTTCGACCAGCCTGCGACGGTGGCCGAGCTGGTGGCGCTCGAGCGCGAGCTCGCGACCCTGCCCGACGTGCGCACCGTGATCGGCCCCGCCGTGATCGCACACGCCAGTGGCTCGAGCCTCGACGGCGACGGCGAGGGCCTGCGACGCAGCTGGCGACGACTCGACGAGCTGGGGCTGCGCGCCGCCGTGCTCGACGACGCCCACGCCATCGCCCACGTCAGCGTGCGGGTGCCCGACCTCGGCGGCGTCGCGTTCGAGCGGCTCGCGGCGGCGGTGACCGAGCGGGCGCGCATGATGTCGGACGTCGAGGTCCGCGTGGGCGGCACGACCGCGCTGGCCTACCGCGGCGTGAACCGCATCGCGGACGAGCTGCGGCGCAGCTTGCTGCTGGCGTTCGTGGTCATCACCGTGACCATCGCACTCGCGTTTCGTAGCCTGCGCGTCGCATGGATCTGCTTGGTGCCCAATGCGGTGCCGCTGGTGGTCGGCTACGCCGCGATCGCGGGGTGGCAGGGCCACTTCGATCCCCTGGGCGGCATCATCCTGGCCGTGGCGCTCGGCATCGCGGTCGACGACACCATCCACCTCATGGCCCGCGTGCAGCAGGGGCGCCGGGCGGGTGTCGACCGCGAGGCCGCGATCCGTGCGGCCATCGCCGGCTCCGGGCGCGCGTGCACGATCACCTCGGTCGCGTTGGTCGCTGGGCTGCTGACCTTCGCGGGGTCGAGCTTCCCGCCGCTGCGCCTGCTCGGCGGGCTCGGGGCCTGCGTGATCGCGATCGCATGGGTCTGCGACCTGTGGTTGTTGCCGGCCGTGCTGCAGCTCGGTGGTCAGCGCGACTGATCGGCATCGCTCGCCCAACGCAGCGCCGCGACCTCGCAAGGAATGCGAACGCCGAGCAACAACACCAGGTTGGCGATGCTCGCGACCACGGCAGTCACATGCGCACCGAAGACGAGCGGCACCGCGGCGAGCTCGATCACCACCGCGACATAGTTGGGGTGCGAGAGCATGCGGTAGGGGCCGCGCCGCAGCGGCGCGTCGCCCGGCACCACCAGCACGCGGGTATTCCAGCGCTCCCCCAGGCTGGCGATGGCCCAGTACCGCAGCAGCTGCGCCGACAGCAGCGGCACCAGCCACGGCCACGCGAAGGTCCCACGGCTCCAGCCCTCGAGCGGCCACGCCAGCAGCCACGCGCCATGCAGGAGGAAGAACGCGGGATAGTGGCGCGCGCCGAACTCACGCGCGCCGCGGGCCTGCGCGCGGCGTTGGTTGCGTCGCGCCAGGCGCAGCTCGAGCGCGCGCTGGATCATCAGCGCGACCACCACCGCCACGATCGCGGCGTGTGAGCTCATCGGCGAAACCCCGCCGCCTCCGCGCAGAAGCCGGGGCCCAGCCCGACCACCAGGCCCACGCGACCGTCGGGCGCGGTGTGCCGCAGGTGGTGGTCGAGCACGAACAGCGCCGTCGGGCTCGACATGTTGCCGTGCTCGCGCAGCACCGCGCGCGCGCTCGCGAGGCGATCGTCGTCGAGGCCGAGCGCCGCGCCGTAGGCCTCGAGCACCTTGGCACCGCCGGGGTGCACGACCAGGTGCTCGATGTCGCCCGGCGCGACGCCGAGTCCCCGCGCGGCCGCAGCCACGAAACCCGGCATGAGCTCGCGGACGATCGATGGGATGCTGCGGGCGAAGCGGACCTGCAGGCCCTCCTCGCGCAGGTCCCAGCCCATCACGTCCTCGCTGTCGTCGATGAGCTGCGAATGCCCGCCGAGCAGCGCCGGGCCATGGTCGCCGTCGGGCTCGATCACCGCCGCCGCCGCGCCGTCGGCGAACAGCGCCGTCGCGATGAGGTTGGCCTTGCTGCAGTCCGCCGCCACGAAGGTCGCGCTGCAGATCTCCGCGGCGAGCAACAACACCGGCTGCGCCAACCCGCGGCACAGTGACGTCGCGCGGGCCAGGCCTGCGGCCCCGCCGGCGCAGCCGAGGCCCCACACCGGGATCCGCTGCAGCGTGCGCGGCAGGTCGAGCGCCTGCACGAGGGTCGCGTCGAGGCTCGGCGTGGCGATGCCGGTGCTCGTCACCCACACGATGCCGCCCAGCCGATCGCGATCGCCCGACCACTGCGAGAGCGCGGCCTCGCCGGCCGCCTGAGCGAGCGCCAGCGCCGAGCTACGCCACAGCGCGTTCTTCTCGGCGAAGCTGCGGGGCTGGGCGTACCAGTCGAGCGGTCGCACCAGGTGGCGCGTCGCGATGCCCGCGTGATCGAAGGCCGGCAGCAGGCGCTCGATGCCGGGCAGCGCCGCGAACTGTTCTCGGGCGAAGGCCCGCGCGGTCGCAGCGTCGATGCGGTGCTCCGGCACCGCGGTCGCGAGCGCGGCCAGCCGTGGCAGCGGCGTCATCTCGAGGTGCCGCCATCGTCGGTCGGATCCGCCTCGGGTCGATCGCAGCGATCGCGGAAGACGTACTGCGACAGACGCTTGCGGTGGGCCGAGGTCCAGTCGATCGCCGGTCGCTTGCGCTCCGGCGGCAGGTAGCCCAGGCGGTACATCGCGACCAGCTCGAGTTCGTCGGGCACCCGTAGCAGCGCGGCGATCTCGGCCCACGCCTCGGGGAATTCCATCGGCGTCGAGATGAACTGGATGCCCATGCCGAGATCGACGGTGGTCAGCCAGATGTTCTCGATCGCCATGCCGAGGCCCAGCAGGCTGTACAGACCCGAGAGCTCGCCCTTGCGGTACTCCTCGCGCGTCAGCATCGCGCCCAGCAACAACGGACTACCGGCGACCAGCTTCTCGTTGTCGCGTCCGAGGGTCTTGGGCACGCCGAGGGTGTTCACGACCTTCTGGCCGGTCTCGCTGAACACGTGGCGCGCGAACGGGCGCAGCGGCGCCGGCAGGTGATCGATGTAGATGCCGTCGCGGCGCTCGTCCATCTCGGCGGCCGAGAAGCGAAAGTAGCGACGGTAGCGCGTGAAGAACTTACCGCCGCTCATCAGCCCCTCCATGGTGCGACCGGCGATGCTCGAGATCGACGCGCGCAGCTGCGGGTCGGTGACCAGCACGAAGCGCCAGGGCTGCGAGTTGAAGTGGCTGGGCGCCCGTGAAGCGGCCTCCATCAGGCGGTGCTGATGTTCCAGCGAGACCGGCTGACTCGAGAGTTCGCCGTTGGTCGTGCTGCGACGGAGGATCGCGTCTCGGAGTTCCATGGGGGTCGCCTCGTGGCGATGCGCCCGACGGCGGGCGTCACCGTGGCCTTGCTTAGCACGTCCACGCCAGGAGGTAGCCGATCGCACCCAGCAGCGCGAGGGCGGGGTGCCACCAGGTGTGCGGGCGCGCCCGCGGGAACGCGGCCAGCGCCGCGACTACGAGCCATAGCGCGGGGTGGTACGCCAGCAGCACGCACGCGCCGGTCGTCACGCACACCGCCGCGTAGGCGGCGTGGTGCCACCGACCGAAGTGCAGCCCGGCGAGCCATGCGAGGGCACCGAGCGCGCAGTTCACCGCGAAGGCCGTGGTCGCCAGCAGCAGCACGAGCGACGCGAGCATACCCGTGCCGCCCGCGCGCGACCGCCCATCGTCGGCCGCTCGCCCCGGCGAGGGCGCCGTCGGGGCCGATCGTCGATCCGAACCGGTGGGCGCCGCGTACGCTCTCGCCACGAGGTCCCCACGCGAATGTCTGCGCGTCGTTGCATCGCCGCGGTGTTCTCGCTCGCGGTCGCCCTGATCGGCTGTCACCGGCACGATGGCCCCACGCGGGCGCCGATGCCGGCCTCGTCGAGCGCCGGCCACGGCGCGATCGAGTGGTCGCCGTGGACGCGCGAGAGCTTCGCGCGCGCCGCCGCCGAGCACCGCATCATCCTCGTGAACGTGGTCGCGACGTGGTGCCACTGGTGCCACGTGATGGAGGAGACGACCTACGACGATCCCGAGGTCGTCGCACTGCTGCGCGAGCACTTCACGACCATCCGCGTCGACTCCGACGCTCGACCCGACGTGGCGGAGCGCTACCGCGAGTGGGGCTGGCCTGCGACCGGCTTCCTCAGCCCCGATGCAGCGCCGGTGCTCGAGCTACGCGGCTATCAAGACCCGCGATCGTTCGCGAAGATCCTGCGGGGGCTCGTCGCCGACCGCGAGCGCGGCCAGCTGGCCCATCGCGGCGCACCGCCGGCGCCCCAGCCCGCCGACGTCGCCGAGCTCGACGCGCTGCGCGTCCGCGTGACCGCGCAGCTCGACGGCTTCTACGAGCCCGAGCTCGGCGGCTGGGGGAAGGCCCAGCGCTACCCCTCGCCGGCGCCGATCGAGCACGCCCTGTTCCGCACCGTCGCGCACGCCGACGCCGCCTGGCGGGCCCGCGCCGAGCAGACCTTGGCGGGCGCGGCATCACTGATCGATCCGGTGTGGGGCGGCATCTATCAGTACTCGGTCGACGGCGACTGGCAGCACCCGCACTACGAGAAGATCACCACGCTGCAGGCCGGTGCGATCGGCGTGTTCGCCAAGGCGCACCGCCTCACGGGCGAGCGTCGCTGGCTCGACGCCGCGTCGTCGATCGCCCGCTACATGGCGACGCGGATGCAGGCGCCCGAGGGCGGCTTCTACACCAGCCAGGACGCCGACCTGCGCGTGACCGGCAAGCCCGCGGTCGAGGGCGCCCGCTACTACGCGCTCGACGACGCGGGCCGCCGAGCGCTCGGCGTGCCGCGCATCGATACCCACGTCTACGCGGACCAGAGCGGCATGATGATCGAGGCGCTCGCGGAGCTCTACGCGACCACCGGCGACGACACCTGGCGAGCGCTGGCGATCGACACCGCGTCGGCGATGATCGAGCGCCATCGCACCGACGACGGCGCGTTCACCCACGCCGCGGGCGACGCAGGTCTGCTGCACCTGCGCGATCAGATCGCGATGGGCCGCGGCCTGCTCGCGCTGTTCCGCGTCAGGGCCGACCCGCGGTGGCTCGCGCACGCCGAGGCCACCGCGCGCTTCATGCTCACGCACCTGCAGGGCCCGCGCGGCGGTTTCTACGCCCACACCGCCGACCCGGAGGCGGTCGGGGTCTTCGCCGAGCGCCGCATGCCGACCGAGGAGAACGGCCAGGCCGCGCGGATGTTGGCGGCGTTGCATCGTCACGAGGACGGCGATGGCGGCCTTGCCACGCCGTATCTCGACGCCGCCCGCCGTGCGCTCGCGGTGCTGGGTGATCCGAAGGCGATCGCCGCCGAGGGCCGCATCGTCGGCAGCTACCTCATGGGCCTCGAGGAGGTCGTGATGCCGATCGTGGACATCACCGTCGTTGGTGATCTGGGCGACGGCGGCGCGACGGCGGCACTGCACCGCGCCGCGCTCGCGATCTACGAGCCCCGCGCCGTCATCGAGCTGCAGCACCCGGGCGAGCGCTACCCCGACGTGGGCAAGCCGGCGGTGTACCTGTGCACGCAGACCGCCTGCAGCACGCCCATCACCAAGCCCGCGCGCCTCGCCGCAACCGCCGCCGCGTTCATCGCGGACTCGCTGCCCACTTCACGGTGACGCCACCACGGTGGCATGCTGCCCGCGTGTCGAACTCGGTCACCGCCGCCACCATCTCCACCCTCACCCGCATCGCACTCGCGCTCGCGCTGGCCGGCGCGTGGGCGTGCAAGGCGAGCCCCACGGGCAACGATGGCGCCGACTCGGTGCCGCCACCGGCCACCACCGCCCACGACACCGCGGTCGCACCCCACTCGGGCGATGACGCCGCGGTCGCACCCCACTCGGGCGACGGCGCGGCGGCGCGGACGTGTGCGAGCGACGACGACTGTGACGGGGGCATCTGCGAGGGCGAGGGCTGTGGCGACGTGCTCGGCACCTGCGTCGCGCGCGATCGCATGTGCACGCGCGACGCCCAGCTGTACTGCGGCTGCGACGGCGTCGAGTTCCGCGCCTCGGGTCGCTGCCCCAATCGACGCTATGCCCACCGTGGGCCCTGCACCACCGAACCTTAGGAGACACGCCCACGACCGCGCGCCGCTGGGCCATCGAGATCGCCCCAAGCGCGGGCCCGCCCCGCCGGAACGTGGCTTCGATCACTCGCCGCGCCCTGGAGGCATCCGCGGCGGGCGGGCGTGGACTATCCTCGGACGATGGGATGGCTGGCGACCGCGGTGATGCTGGCGAGCCTCGGCGAGCTGCCATGGCAGGGCAACGAGCCGCAGGCGGCGAGCAGCTCGGGTGACACCGGCGCAGCGACTGGATCGGAGTCCGGCACCGACGGCAGCACGGGTGTCGCGACCGACGGCGGCACGGGTGTCGCGACCGACGGCGGCACGGGTGTCGCGACCGACGGCAGCACGGGTGTCGCGACCGATGTCGGCACCGGCTCCGACGGTGGTGGCACCGACGCCGCCACCGCGGGCAGCGGCTCGGACGGCACCGCAAGCGGTGGCGCTGGCTCCGGCAGCGACAGCGGTGATCCCTCGACCACCAACGACGGCGGCACCCAGGACGACGCCGGCGCCAGCACCGAGACCGGCATCGGCATCGACTTCGGTAGCGATGGCTGCGGCGGTGGCAGCAGCGACGACGACATCGACGACGGCGACGCATCCGATGGCTGCGGCGACGACGAAGATCCCGGCTGCCTCGACGACGACGCGAACAACAGCGACAACTTCTGCGGCGTGTCGCGACGCGGACGGGAGCGCGCCGCGATCGCGGCGCTGCTGATCCTGCTCGCACGACCGCGACGCCCCCGCGCGCAGGTGCGCCGATGACGACCACGATGCAGCTGGCCGCCGTGTTCGCGGCGACCCTCGTGGGCACGGCCGCGCACGCCAGCCCGCCGTCGACGCTCGCCAGCCGTGCACAGCCCGCAGCGTCACCTGGGTCGCCCACCACCTGGGACGAGGTCGATCGAGAGATCGACGTGCACACCACGACGACCACGACCACCACCCACGACGGACCGCCGCCGCCGGTGGTGGTCTACGTGCAGCCGGCCGCACCGGCAGCGACGCCGGCCCCCGCGATCGACCCCGACGTCATCGAAGACCACCGCCGTGAGGGCAACGGACTACTGGTCGGCGCCGGCGTGGCGTCGGCGTTCGGCCTCGTCCTCAACGGCGTGCGTGGCTTCCTCGTCCAGGGCCCCTGCCAGACCGCCAGCCAAGGCGGCTGCCGCCCGGGGTGGTTCCTGGCCTCGACCGGGGCGTGGATCGCCAACGTCACCAGCTTCACCCTCGCGGGCGTCGGCGGGTCCACACGGGGTCGTGCCGACGCGACCCGGGACCGCGAGCGGCACCGACTGCGATCGACGCGGTTCACAGTCACCGGCGCGTCGCTGCTGACGCTCGGCGTGATCGGCAGCGTCGGCCTGCGACTGGTGTGGTTGGTCGACTACTCCAGCCCGGGCGGCGCGGAGATGCTCGACTTCAAGTATCCGCTCGACGCGGCCGCCTACTACGGCGGGCAGCAGCTGAGCGCGATGGCGGTGGCCTACGGGCTCGCAGCGCTGACCTACGGCACCGCGCGTCCGATGCGACGGCCGCTGTCGCTGGCACCGATGACGGGCCGCAACCTCGTCGGCCTGCAACTGGGCGGACGCTTCTAGTACCTCGGTACTAGCAGCCCACCAGGACCACCACCGAGCGGGCAGCGAGCTGGAGCACCGCCGGCGCGATCGCACAGTGCCGCGAGGTGTCGACGATGTCCTCCGGGCTCGGCCGCGCGGTGTCGATCGCGACACGCCAGCGGCGGCTGCCCCCCGGTGACGGTAGGCGGAAGCGCACCGCGTCGTCGTGGGCGTTGATGATGACGTGCAGGGGATCGTCGTCGTCGTGGGCGACGAGCGTGAACGCGAGCGTGCGACAGCCGAAGCTCCAGTCGGGCCGATCGGGTTCGACCCCGTGCCAGCGCACGCGGGGTGGTGCCGGCACCGTCGCTCGGGACGTCGCCGTCGTCGCCCTGCAGGTAGCGTGTGCGTCGCAGGCTCGGGTGACGCCGACGGAACGCGATCAGCTCACGGGTGAAGCGATGCAGCTCGGCCTCGCGCTGCAGCCCGCCCCAGTCGCACCAGCTGGTGGGGTTGTCCTGGCAGTAGGCGTTGTTGTTGCCGCCCTGGCTGCGGCCGAACTCGTCGCCGGCCAGCAGCATCGGCGTGCCCTGCGACAGCAGCAGGATCGCCAGCAGGTTCTTGCTCTGACGCAATCGCACCGCCGTGATCGTGGGGTCGGCGGACTCGCCCTCGACGCCGTAGTTGGCGCTGTAGTTGGCGTCGGTGCCGTCCCGCCCCTGCTCGCCGTTGCGCAGGTTGTGCTTGTGCTCGTAGCTGACGAGGTCGCGCAGCGTGAAGCCATCGTGACAGGTCACGAAATTGATGCACTGGTGCGGCTCGTGGCCGCGGTGCTCGTAGAGGTCGGGGCTGCCGAGCATGCGCTTGGCGAGCGCAGGGGCGAGCCCGAGGTCGCCCCGCACGAAGCGACGCACGTCGTCGCGGAAGATGCCGTTCCACTCCGACCAACGCTCGCCGGGGAAGTGGCCCACCTGGTACAGCCCACCTGCGTCCCACGCCTCCGCCACCAGCAACGCGTTCTGCAGCACCGGGTCCGACTCGATCTCCCACGGCAGCGGCGGGTCGGCCATCGGGCGGCCATGGACGTCGCGCGCGAGGATGGTCGCGAGGTCGAAGCGAAAGCCGTCGACCCGCATGGTCCCGGCCCAGTAGCGCAGCGCGTCGAGCACCATGCGTCGCGCGATGGGGTGGTTGCAGTTGAAGGTGTTGCCGGTACCGGAGTAGTCGAGGTACTTCGCCGCGCGGCCCGGCTCGCGCTCGAGCAGGTAGTACACGGGATTGTCGATCCCTCGGAAGCACTGCGTGGGGCCGTCGATCCCACCCTCGCCGGTGTGGTTGAAGACCACGTCCAGCACGACCTCGATGCCGGCGCGATGGAACTCGCGCACCATGTCGCGGAACCCCGTCAGGTACCGCATGCGGTGCCAGTCCTCCTCGTAGTAGCCGCGGTGCGGCGCGAAGAAGCCCAGTGGGTTGTAGCCCCAGTAGTCGGTGAGCTCGGCGCTGGTCGTGGGGTCGCGAAACGGCAGGCTGTGCGGATCGAACTGGAACACCGGCATCAGCTCGACGGTGGTGACGCCCAGCTCGCGCAGATACGGCACCTTCTCGACCAATGCCTGGAAGCTCCCCGGGTGCCGCGTCTGCGACGACGGGTGCCGCGTGAAGCCGCGGACGTGGAGCTCGTAGATCACGCGCTCGGCCGCCGGGATGCGTGGTGGCTCGACGCCCTGCCAGTCGAAGCGCGAGGGGTCGACGACCAGGCTCTTCATCGCGGTCGCGACGTTGGAGCCGCGCGAGATGGCGTCGACCCGCGAGACCGACGGGCCATAGACGATGCCGCGGGCGTAGGGGTCGAGCAGCAGCTTGTCGGCGTCGAAGCAGAGCCCCCGCTCGGGATCATCGGGCCCGTCGCAGCGGTAGGCGTAGACCAGGCCCTCGCCCACGCCGTGCACGAAGACGTGCCAGTAGCTGAAGGTCCGATTGCGTCGCGGGTCGAGCGCGATCACCTGCATCGGCGCATCCGCGTCGAAGCTACGGAACAGCAGCAGCTCGACCGCCGTCGCCGACGAGCTGAACAGCGAGAAGTTCACACCGCCGGGCGCGACGTTGGCACCGAGCGGATGGGGCGAACCGGCCGAAACCTCGAGGACGGGTGACACGGGTGGGCCACCCACGATACGCCGGCTCTCAGCCCGGCGGGTCGCAGATCATGCCGCCCTCGATCTGCGAGTTCGTGCGGAAGGTGTTGAGCAGCTGCCACCACCGCTTCTCCATCATCGGGATGCGGCCGTCCTCGAGCACGTTGGTCACGTGGTAGGTGTGCTGATTCCAGATGCGGCGGGCCTGGATCCATCGCTCGCGGACGTCGCGGATGACCTGCACGGTGGGCGCGGTCTGCATGTTCGAGAAGCCCGAGTCCGAGACCACGACGATCTCGGCCGCGCCGTCGTTGTCGACGTCGGCGACCACGGGGTACTCCGCGAGCGTCTTCGCGCTGCGCGGCACGCTCAGCAGCGGCATGCCATCGCCGTCGAAGACCCACAGGTTGGTCTCGTCGGCGTACATCGCCTCGGCCACACCGTTGCCGTCGAAGTCGAAGGCGGTGCCCCCCGCCCAGCCGCTGCCATCCTGCACGCTGGCCTGCCAGCCGACCGTGAAGTCGTTCTCGAACATGACGTAGGCGTTGGCCGAGCTGGTCGCGACCTCCGAGACGTTGTCGCCGTCGAAGTCGTGGACGGTCGCGGGTCGGAACCAGCTCGCGCCGCCACCGGGGGCTTGGTTCATCGCCACGACGGCGCCGGTGTGATCGAGCACCGTCACGCCGCCGTAGCCGGTGATGAGCACCTCGGGCTCGGGGTCACCGTCGAGGTTGGCGACCTGTGCAAAGCCGCGTTCGAGCTGCGGGTTGCTGAAGTAGACCGTACCGTCGTGGTGATAGGCGTTGGCACCGATGACGATCTCGCCATCGCCGTCACCGTCGAGATCCGCCGCGACGGTCGTGAAGTTGTCGGCGACCTGGGTCTCGGGCAGCGTCGCAATGGTGTTGCCGAGGTGATCGATGATCAGCCGATCCATGCTGATCTCGACGTCGCCGTCGTTGTCGAGGTCGGCCAGCGTGATCGCACCGCCTTGGCTGTGATCGATGGTGCTGGTGTTCTGCCACTTGACGGTGCCGTCGTGCTCGAAGGCGATCGCCGACGAGGGCCCGCCGAAGCCCGGGCCGGTGGCCGCGACGATCTCGGGGATGCCGTCGCCGTCGATGTCGCCGATCGCGGGATTGATCGACCACGTGATCGCGGTGGGGATCATGAAGTGCTCGCTGCCGGTGGCGCCATCGAGCACGTAGATGTGGCCGTCGTTGGGGAACGCCGTCACGGCCACCACGATGTCCGGGATGTCGCAGAGGTCGATCTCGCCGTCGGCATTGTCGTCGGTGAGGTTGGCGACCAGCGGCGTGACCAGCGACTCGCGCTCCGCACCGGGGCCGTCCCAGGTCCACTGCACGTCGGGCTCGAACGCGTCGGGCGGTGACTGCTGCATGCAGTCACCGATGTTGTTCATGTCGTCCTCCGAGGCCTTGCAGCTGACCACCTCGCCGCCCGAGCTCGACTCGGATCCACCGGAGAGATCGAACTTGGTGTGGCCACCGCTGCTGTCGGCGGGACTCGAGGTGCCGGTGGTGTCGACGCCCGTGGCCGAGCCCGCGCTGCTCGTGCCGCCGGTGCTCGTGCCGGCATCGGTGGTGCCGGTCAGGGTCGCGCTGCCCGATGCCGAGGTGGTCGCATTGCCCTCGGGGTCGAAGCAGGCGCTCGCGGTCGCGATGCAGAGGAGGCCAGTGACATAGGGAGCTCGCCGCGGTTGCATGTCCATCCACCTCGTTGGGCCGGCCTTCGGGGGCCGATGTGTTCGCGTCGCGGCGCCGCTGGTGCGGTCCTGCGGACGAGCGCTCGCGAGGATTCTAGCGGGCGGCCCAGCGCGCGGTCCAGCGCGGCCGATGGAACCCGATCAGGCTGGTCGGCTGCCACCGGCTCGACGAGCGGCTCGGCGCCGACGGCGGCCCTCGGCCCGCCTACTCGAGCGGCAGCCAGTCGAGTACGTCGACTCGCCCAGGTCCGATCACCAGCGCGTCGCAGAGCGAGGGCCAGGGTTCGACACACCTCCCTTCGGCAGAACAGTAGCCGACCGTGCCGCACGCTCCGGGCGACTCGCCGTCACACGCGTCACCGACCTGCAAGTAGGGCGTGCACACGCCGGGCACGTCGGGCGCGTCCAGGTCGAGGCCGGCGCAGACTGAATCGTCGCACCCGTGCGGGAAGCTGCAGGCGGCGCCTTCGTCGGCTTGCCCAGGATGACAGACGCCGTCGATACCGCACCCTGCGGGCGTCATCGCATCGACGTTCGCACAGTGGTGTCCGCTCGTGATGTTGCACGGGGCGCCGAGCGGGAGATCCTTGACGGCATCACCGCATCGACCATCGACACACTCGAGCTGGCCACTGCACTGTGCGTAGGCAAGCCCACCTCGCAAGTGCAGAGACGGCGACCAGTCCGCGATCAGCTGCGCCTCGGGCGTGCACGCACCACCCGCTTGCACCGTCCCCGCAAACACTTGGCACCCGCGATAGCCCAGCAGTTCGTCCGTGTCGCAGGCCCCGGTGGTGAAGACGTCGAGGAGTGACTCGAAGCAGTCGTCGTGGAACTCGAGGCTCGGCGTGGCAGCGATGGCCTCGAACAGCTCGATCGCTGCGCCCTCGCATGCTGCCGCATCGTCGAAGACCTCGCCGATGCAGCCGCAACGCGCCTGTGCGCCGCACACCGCCTTCGCGTAGCGCGTCGCCGCGTCGTCGGGGACGACATCGGGCAGCCGCCGCTCGGGGCCGCACGAACCACACGACGCGACGGCGAGCAGCGGGAGGACCTGCAGCCAGCGCAGTCGCGGGGTGCACTCCGCCGGAGACGACGATCTCGGTCGGCCTCGGGCTGGCAGGACGCCAGTGACGTAGGGAGCTCGCCGCGGTTGCATGTTCTTCACCTCGCGGCCGGCTGTCAGGGCCGATGTGTTGCCATCGCGATGCCACACGTGCGGTCCTGCGCGCGATCGCTCGCTCGATTCTAGTGGGTGGCCGAGCGCGCGGTCCACCGCCGCTACGCTACACTGGTCGCCGAGCACGAGTCCCGATCTTGGCGGAGGACGACAACGGCAATCCCCTCGGCGTGCTGCTCGAGCGGGCCAAACCCGACGGCGGGTTCGCGTCGCAGCAATCGCTGGAGATGCTGCAGGCGCGGCTCTTCGGCCGTTCGGACCCGACCAAGCTCGTCGGTCGCTATCGCCTCGAACAGCGGCTCGGCGCCGGCGGCGGCGGCACGGTGTACCGCGCGCGCGACCCCGAGACCGGGCGCGTGGTCGCCATCAAGCTGCTGGTCGCGGACAACCGCGCCAGCTCGGCGCGCGCTCGATTGATCCGCGAGGCGCAGTCGCTCGCCAAGCTGAGCCACCCGAACATCGTCGAGTTCCTCGAGGTCGGCACCTTCGATCCCGGTGTGCTCGAGGCCCATGCGACCGGCCACGAGCACGGCGTGTTCATGGCGATGGAGTTCGTCGAGGGCCGCAACCTCGCCGAGTGGGGCGCCGAGCGACACACCTTCAAGGAGATTCGCGACACCTTCGTGGCCGCGGGGCGCGGGCTGGCGTTCGCACACGCACGCGGCTTCGTGCACCGCGATTTCAAGCCCAGCAACGTGCTCGTCGGCGACGACGGTCGCGTGCGCGTGGCCGACTTCGGTCTCGCGCGGGTGACCCGCGAGCTCACCGCACCGGTTGCGGTGATGGCCTCTCGCTTCGGCGGCGACGTGTCGCTGCCGGGGATGCACGTGTCGCTCACCAAGCCCGGCACCGTGCTCGGCACGCCGGCGTACATGGCCCCGGAGCAGCACCTCAGCTCGCGTGCCGACGCACGCAGCGATCAGTTCAGCTTCTGCCTCGCGCTGTACGAGACGCTCTACGGCCGCGGACCCTACGTCGCCGGGACCGCCGGCAAGATGCTGGAGGCCAAGCTGCGCGGGATGATCGCGCCGCCGCCCCGCGACGTGAAGATCCCGCTGCACATCCACCGCGCGGTCGTGCGGGGCCTGCAGCCGGATGCATCGCTGCGACACGCATCGATGGACGACCTGCTCGCGATCCTCGAGACCGAGCACGATCACAGTCGCACGGTGCGTTGGATCGCGGCCGCCGGCGGGCTCGCGCTGGCGACCGCCGGTGCGACGGCGTTCGCGCTGCACCGGGCCGACGACGGCGGCTGCAGCGACGCGCTGGCCGACAGCGGCTGGGACTCGAACGCGTTCGATCGGCTGCGCACCGCACTCACCGGCTCGACCGCGGGCTTCCGCGAGACCACCCTGACGCGCGTGGGCGAGCGGCTCGACACCTGGTCGACGGTGTGGAGCGCCGCGCGGGAGCGGGTCTGCGACGCGAGCTCGAGCGGCGCCGACGTGGCGACGCAGCGCGCCTGCCTGCGAGACGCCAAGGCCCACGTGCTCGCGTTCGTTGCCGCGGTGCCGGCGGGCTCCGGCGGCACCGCGATGCCGGGCCGACTCGAGCGTGCGATCGCGACCCTCGATCTGCTGTGGGATCCGTCCGAGTGCGTCACCGCGGCGGCCGAAGCCGCTCCGCCCGCGCTGGCCGACGAAGTCGCACGCGCCGAGATCGCCGTGGCGCTCGGTGACCCCGCCGCGCCCTCGTTGGCCGACGCGCTCGGCGACCGTGGCCGCGAGCTCGGCGACCCGATGACCATCGCCCTCGCCGAGGGCCTGGGACTGCGGGCGCGGGGTCGCTTCGACGATCCGACACCGTGGCGCACCGCCCACGCCGCGCTCGTGGCCCTCGCCGCGCCGCGACGTGCCGAGGAGCTGGCCCTCGCCGCACTCACGGGGGCGGCCGAGCTCGGCGATCGCGAGGCCGCCGCCACCTGGGTCGCGGCGATCGACGGCGACGCGCGCAGCAGCACCGCGAGCGTGCGCGCGCGGGTGTTCGCAGCCATGGCCGCGCTCGCCTACGCACGCGAGTCCTACGACGAGGCCACGGCGTGGTGTCGCAGCGCCCACGACGTGACCGCGCAATCCATGCCCGGATCGGTGGTCGACGCCGAGGTCGCGATGACCTGCGCGCGGGTACCGGTCGCCGCCGGCCGCGACGCCGCCGCGATCGCAGCCTGGGAGGCCGCCGCCGCCGCGACCGAGCGCGCCTGGGGCGGCGACCACCCGATGACCGCGTTCGCGCGGGCCGAGTTCGCGTTCGTGCTGTTCATGGCCGGGCGCCGCGACGCCGCGCGCCCCCACGCCGCGATCGCCCTCGACGTGCTCACCCGCGGCACCACCGACGACGACGCCCGCCGCATCGCGCCGCTGCTGTTGCTGGGCGAGCTCGACCGCAGTCGCGACCCCGAAGCCGCGGCGCGCCACTTCGCCCAGGCCGAGGCCATCGCCAGCGCCGACGAGCGACGGGCGCTCGCACAGGCGGACGGCTTCTTCCGCCTCGCCCGCGGGACCGTGGCGATCGATCCGCGTCGCAGCGAAGACCTCGTCACCGCGGCGAGCTCGCGACTGGCCCGCATGGGTCCGGCCGCCGACGGCCTGCGCGCAGCGATCGTCCGCTGGCGCGACTAGCCGCCCTGATCGGAGCGCATGTTGTCGCGCAGCGCCCGGGCCCAGTGCTCGAGCCCCTCGATGGTCGTGCGCTGCAGCTGCGCGGGCACGTCCATCACCGTCAGCTGCTCGCGCAGCGCATCGCGGGCGCGGAACAGGCGGCTCTTCACGGTGCCAGCCGGCACCTCGAGGATCACGGCGATCTCGCCGACGGGCAGCTGCTCCCAGTAGTAGAGCTCGACGATGGTCTGGAGATCGAGCGGGATCTGCCGCAGCGCCTGCAGCAGCAGCTTCTCCTCCTCGCGATCCGCCATCACGCGGCTGGGCGAGCCGTACACCGACGCGACCGACATCTCCTCGGGTGCGTAGGGTGTCTCGCGTCGCTCGCGTCGACGCATGTGCATGAGCAGCTGGTTGCGTGCGATGCCGAGGATGTAGGCCTTGAGGCTGGCGTCCTCGCGCAGCCGATCGCGGCCCTCGACGCACGCCAGGAAGGTCCGCTGGATGAGGTCGTCGACGTCGTCGCTCGCCTTGTTCACGAAGAACCGGTAGACGCTCATGAAGTTGCGGCGGACCAGCTCGTTGCCGGCCTCGTTGTCACCGCCACGCCACGCACGCAGGAGCTCGACGTCTGAAGGCATGGGAGGCGCTCTAGCCCGCGCTGCGAACCCGCTCGCGGCGTCGACGAGTGTACACGGCTACCGCGCGCGAGCGCGCGCGCTCACGGCAGGACCACGTCCTGCCCCGCCGACAGCACGATGCGCGGGAACTCGGCGCGCACCGCGGCCATGACCTCGACCAGCTCGCCCACGGTGACGCCGTCCATGGGCCGCAGGATGATCGCCTGCTTGCCGGGGTGGCGCTTCTTGATCTCGTGCAGCGTCGCTCGCAGGCTGGCGAGGTTGTCCGTCCTCAGGCTTCGCACGGCGCTGGGGTCTTCGGCGCCCAACTCGTAGCGGCCGTGGGTGAACGCCAGCTGCAGACCCAACGCCGCAGAGCCCTGCCCGAGCTCGAGGCCTTGGGGTGGCAGCAGCGAGAACGGCTGCCCCCGCAGGCCGCGGCCGGAGCTGCCGAGCACCAAGGCGAGCGTCGGCGGACGCAGCGGTCGCGCCGACGCAGCGGCGTAGGCGGTGGCCAGTAGCGTGCTGGCCGGCACGCGCCCGTGCGCGGCGATGACCAGCGAGTTCGGCAGGCCGATCGAGCGCTCGCTACCCTCGATCGCGAGCGACAACCACTCGGCCTGGAACGCGTCGAACAGCGAGATCGGGCAGCGACGCGCGCAGGCCGGTGCGGCGACCGTGTCTTGGATGCGGCCGTCCTGCAGCCGCGCGATGTCGCGATCGAATACCTGCACGCGATCGAGCCCGAGCGTGATGAGCAGGCCCGGCTCGAGCGCGAAGCCCTCTGCGCCCGGCAGCACGCCCAGGCCCAGCGACGCGCCGACGTGACTCATCACGATGGTGGCGAAGCCCGGCAGGCGCTCGAAGCCACGTGGTCCGTCGTCGCGCATGCCCGCAGCGTCGGGTGCAGCGGGCGGCGCGACCAGCAGTGTGGTGCCGAGCAACGCGCGCCCGGCCAAGCCGTGGGCGACGGCGGCGATCCAGCTCGACATCAGAGCTCCTCCAGCGCAAAGGGCATCCACGGATCGACGGCGCCCTCGAGCACCGGGACCTGCGCGGAGCCGAGCCCCAGCGGCGCGCTGGTGAGGCGCACGTCGACGTCGCGGCGCGACGGCACGTCGCCACCGAACTCCGGCGCCAACGAGGTCGTCATGCCGACCACGACCATGCGGCCGTCGCGTTCATGGGTCGCGAGGTAGACCCGGAAGGGATCCCGCGCGCAGTCGAAGCGCACCACGGCGCCGCCATCGAGCGACGCGTGCGCCTCCTCGCGCAGGCCCTCGACCACGTCGGCGAGTCCGCCCTGCCACATCCCGAGCCGCTCGAGCCGCTTGCGCGCCGCACTGGACGCAGACTCGACCAGCGCCGCGGCCGGTTGCGACGCGACCGAGTCGCACTCCGCTCCGCGCAGCACCGCGGCATAGCGCTCGACCTCGCGAACGAAGCGTTCCTGCACGCGCAGACCGTTGCCGTGATCGTAGAGCTCGCGCGGCAGCGCCTCGAGGATGCCGCTGGGTGAGCCCGAGGCCAGCCACAACAGCAGATGCAGCGCGTCCCAGCCGCCATGGTTGTCGCCGGCGGCCACGCACGCACTGTTGCCAGCCTCGACGCAGTGCAGGAACGACTCCGCCGTGCGGCGCGAGGGTTCCTCGTCGGGCAGGGCGCTGGGAATGCTGCGCTCGCGGTTGCAGCCCGCGGCGGCGATGCACGCCAGCACGCCCGCCTGCGCCCGCCCGCGCCACCACGCGGCCCTGCGCGTCCGCTCCCGATCGCTACGGTTGGTTCGAGGCGACGACATCGTGGAACTCGCTCGCGATTGCATAGCAGGTCGTCGCGCGCGGCAGCAACAAACTGCGACGAGTGCGTGTCGCGGCGCGAGCCCGCGTCTTCGCCACCGGGGCTCGCCACCGACGACGAGCGCGCTTCGTCGAAAATTTGGGTTCTCACGCGAACGCTCGCCACTCTCGCGGCGTGGGCACCCTCCCCACCCCATCCACATCCGCATCGGCACCACACTGGCGCAGCCCCGACGGCAGCGCCACGCTGTTCGCCGGCGATTGCCTCGAACGACTCGCCGAGCTACCGGCCGAGTCTGTCGATGTCATCTTCGCCGACCCGCCGTACTTCCTCTCCAACGGCGGTAGCACCTGCAAGTCGGGTCGACGCGTCAGCGTCGACAAGGGCAGCTGGGACAAGAGCCTCGGTGTCGACGACAACCACGCCTTCAATCGCGCGTGGCTGGCCGCGTGCCAGCGGGTGCTGCAGCCCAACGGCACCCTGTGGGTCTCCGGCACCAGCCACGTGATCTACTCGGTCGGCTTCGCCATGCAGCAGCTCGGCTTCAAGCTGCTCAACGAAATCGTGTGGGAGAAGCCCAACCCGCCGCCCAACCTCTCGTGCCGCTACTTCACCCACAGCACCGAGACGGTGTTGTGGGCGGCACGCGATCGCAAGAGCAAGCACCACTTCGACTACCCCGCGATGCGACGCCAGAACGGCGGCAAGCAGATGAAGTCGGTGTGGCGGATGCTTGCGCCGGGCAAGTCCGAGAAGAGCCACGGCAACCACCCCACGCAGAAGCCGATCGAGCTGCTGTCGCGCATCGTCGCCGCCAGCTGTCCGCCTGGCGGCGTGGTGCTCGATCCGTTCAACGGCAGCGGCACCACCGGCGTCGCGGCGCTCCGCGGGCATGCCCGCTACATCGGCATCGAGCGTGAGGCCCAGTACCTCGAGCTCTCGCAGCGCCGGCTCGAGGCCGAGCTGCCGGCGCGCGGTGGCCGTGCGCGCCTGCACGTTGCTGCGGAGTAGCGGCGGGCGCAGGCCCGGTACGGGAGCAGCTGGGACCCCCTCGCGGGGTCCAGGCTGCGCTAGCCGTCGAGGATCTCGGCTTCCTTCTTCGCGACCGTGTCGTCGACGCTCTTGATCTCGGCGTCGGTGAGCTTCTGGATCTGTTCGAGGCCGCGCTTGAGGTCGTCCTCGGACATGGTGCCGTCCTTCTCGGCCGCCTTGAGGAAGTCGTTGGTCTCACGACGGACCTGACGGATCGCGATCTTCGCGTCCTCGCCGGCGTCCTTGACGGTCTTCACCAGCTGCTTGCGGCGCTCCTCGGTGAGCGGCGGAATCGGCACCCGCACCACCACGCCGTCGTTGTTGGGGTTCAAGCCCAGCTGCGAGTTGTTGATGGCCTTCTCGATCGCGGCGATGGTGCTGCGGTCGTAGGGCTTGACCACCAGCAGGCGCGCATCGGCGACGCTCACGGTCGCGACCTGCTTGAGCGGCATCAGGCTGCCGTAGCTGTCGACCTTGATCTCGTCGAGCAGCGCGGGATTGGCACGCCCCGCGCGTACGCGCGAGAGCTCGCGCCTGAGCCGCTCGATGGCCTTCTCCATGCCGTCCTTCGCGAGTTGCACTGCGTCGTCGTTCATCGTCGTTCCTTGCCTGTCTCTGGGTGAGCGCGCCCGTCAGCGCGGCCTAGGCGGGTGCCACGATGGTACCCAAGGATTCGCCGCACACGACCCGGCGGATGTTGCCGCGGCCGAGCATGTCGAACACCACGACCGGCAGGCCGTGATCGCGGCACAGCGCGATCGCTGCGCCGTCCATCACCGACAGCCCGCGCGCCAACACCTCGACATAGTCGAGGCGCTCGTAGCGACGTGCGTCGGGGAACTTGGCGGGATCGCGGTCGTAGATGCCGTCGACCTTGGTGGCCTTGAGCAGCACCTCGGCGTGGACCTCGAGGGCCCGCAGCGCGGCGGCGGTGTCGGTCGTGAAGTACGGGTTGCCGGTGCCGGCGGCGAACAGCACCACCTGCGAGTTCGCGAGGTGGTGCACGGCGCGGCGCTGGATGTACGTCTCGCAGATGCCCTGCATCGGGATCGCCGACAGCACGCGCGCCGGCACACCGATGCGCTCGAGCGCGTCCTGCATCGCGAGCGCATTGATCACCGTGGCGAGCATGCCCATGTGATCGGCGCCGGCGCGGTCCATGCCGCCCGCCGCCACGCTCACGCCGCGCAGGATGTTGCCGCCGCCGATCACGACACCGACCTCGGTGCCGAGCTCGGTCACGGCGTGGATCTCGGTCGCGATGGTGCGCAGGACCTCGGGATCGATGCCGTACCCGCCCCCCTGCAGCGCCTCACCCGAGAGCTTGAGGAGGATGCGCTTGTAACGGGGCTTGGACGACACGGCAGGCAGGAGCCTAACGCAACCCGAGCGAGCCGGGATAGGGCGGCCGCCAACGCGGGAGCACCGCGGGATTTGTGCGGTGCACGAACGACTCGCGGCCCGGCCCCTCGCGAGTCGAACGAGGACGCGTGGGGGAGCGGGCCGCGAATCGTGCGCGTCTTGGGAACGCTAGGTCTGACCGGCCATCGCGGCGACCTCGGCCGCGAAGTTGTCGGCCTTCTTCTCGAGGCCCTCACCCAGCTCGTAGCGCACGAAGCGACGCAGCTGGATGTTCTCGCCGATCTTCGAGACCAACTCCTTGAGCACCTGCTCGATGGTCTTCTTGTCGTCCTTGACGAACGCCTGCTCGAGCAGCACGCGCTCGGCGAAGAGCTTGTTGATCGAGCCCTCGACGATGCGGTCGATGATCTTCTCGGGCTTGCCGTCGGCGATGGCCTTCTCGCGGGCGATGGCCTTCTCCTTCTCGATCACGGCGGGATCGAACTCCTCGCGACGGACGCAGTCGGGGTTCATCGCCGCGATCTGCATGGCCACGTCGTAGGCGAAGGCCTTGAAGTCGTCGGTCTTGGCGACGAAGTCGGTCTCGCAGTTGACCTCGAGCAACACGCCGACGCGGTTGTTCGAGTGGATGTAGCTGATGACCACGCCCTCGGACGCGATGCGACCGGCCTTCTTGGCCGCGGCCGCGAGGCCCTTCTTGCGCAGGTACTCGACGGCCTTGTCCATGTCGCCGTCGGTCTCCTTGAGCGCAGCCTTGCAATCCATCAGACCGGCGCCGGTCGAATCGCGAAGCTGCTTGACGAGTGCTGCACTGATCTCTGCCATGGGGTCCTCGGTCTAGTTGTTCTCGGGCACGAAGGTGTCTTCGTCGACGTCGGGGCTCGCGGCGGCCTCGGGGGTCGGCAGGGGGCCGCGGCGCGACACCACCTCGACCTTGGGGCCGTCGCCGCCGGTCATCACGCGGATGGTCTCGGGGGCCTCGTCGTCGTGGGCCGACATGACCGCGCGGGCCTTGCCGATGCGACCGCCCTCGATGCACGCGTCTGCGATCTTGGTGCAGAACAGCTTGATCGAGCGGATCGCGTCGTCGTTGCCCGGGATCACGTGGGTGATGAGGTTCGGGTCGGCGTTGGTATCTGCGACGGCGACCACCGGGATCTTGAGGCGGTTGGCCTCGGAGACCGCGATGTGCTCCTTGGCGGGGTCGATCACGAAGATCGCGCCCGGGAGCTTCGGCATGTCCTTGATGCCGCCGAGGTTGCGCTCGAGCTTCTGCCGCAGACGGTCCATCTGCAGCACTTCCTTCTTGGTGAGCTTGCCGAAGGTGCCGTCCTCGGCCATGCGCTCGAGGCCGCGGAGCTTGTCGATCGACTGCTTCACGGTCTTCCAGTTGGTCAGCGTGCCGCCCAGCCAGCGCGACGCGACGTAGAAGTGGCCGGCGCGCTGCGCCTCGCTCACCATGACGTCCTGCGCCTGCTTCTTGGTGCCGACGAAGAGCACCGGGTTGCCGTCGGCGGCGACCGAGCGGATGAAGGCGTACGCGCGGCGGAAGAGCGCCGCGGTCTGCTGGAGATCGATGATGTGCACGCCAGCTCGGGCGCCGTAGATGTACGGGGCCATGCGCGGGTTCCAGCGGTCGGTGCGGTGACCGAAGTGCACGCCGGCCTCGAGCAGGTGCTTGATGGTGATGATGCGCTGGGCTTCTTCGAGCGCCTGCTGGGAGGGCTCGCGATCGGTGGTGGTTTCCATGGTTGCTTTCGTGGCGTTGGGCCGCTGCAGTCGTCGTCGGGTCGCCAGCCCACGCGGATCGCACGTGCGATTCGAGTGGACCTGTTGTTTCAACCGCTCGCGCGGTCACGCCGAGGCGCCCTCGGGCTGCATGGGTGATGGGAAGGCGCGTTTGCTAGCACGCGGCGGCGGGCTTGGGCAAGGCGCCCCCTTGCGCACCGGTCGTGGGGTCCGAGCGCGTACCCCTGGCCGCTGGCCCGCGGCGGGCCGGCGGGCCCCAGAACGGGCGCGCGGACCGGCGGCTGCGGATGCCGCCCCAGCCCACGCCCGCCCGTGGTCGCGCCGCGACCGCACCGTATAGCGATGGCGTGGGGACCCCGCGCGCACCGTTTCCCGGCCCGGTCGTACCGGGCTCCCGGCGCGTGCCGTGGGTCACGCTGGGCCTGTGCGTGCCCTCGGTCGTGATGCTGGTGCTCGTGCAGCTGGGCTGGGTGCCGCCCACGCTGGCCCCAACGCCGACGCTCGACCTCGGCGACGCGGTGCACGTGGTCGAGCTCGGGGCCCGCAGCACCGCGCTGGTCGGCGACGCGAGCGAGCGCTGGCGGCTGCTGACCTCGCACTTCGTCCACACCTCGTGGACGCACCTGGTGTTCAACCTCGCGTTCCTCTTCCCTGCCGGCGGCGCGCTCGAGCAGGTCACGCGACGTGTCGACTACCTGCACCTCGTGCTGGTCGCGATGGTCGGCTCGGCCGCGGCGAGCCTCGTGCTCACGCCGCAGGTGTCGGCGGGCGCCTCGGGCATCGTCTTCGGCCTGCTGGGCGCGGCGGTGGTCTTGGGCCTGCGACACCGCGGCCGCCTGGGCCCGCGCGTGCGCCATCACTTCGGGTTGTGGGTGCTGCCGTTCCTGCTCGTCACGCTCGCCGTCACCGTCGGCAACCCCACCGTCGATCACGCCAGCCATCTGGGTGGCCTGGTCTGCGGCATGGCGTTCGCCCCGTTCATGCGGCTGCGATTGCCCGCGCACATCGAGCGCTCGTCGCCGGCCAACGCGATCGCGGCGACACTGGCGATCGTGATGCTGGCGGCCGCGCCGGCGCTCGCCCGCGGCGGCGCGCCGGCGCGTGTGGAGCTCGGCTCGGGCTGGACCGCCGACGTGCCCGCGCAGTGGAACACCCGCTTCGGCCCGCTCGGCGAGCTCGAGTGGACCACGGCGGGCGGCATGGTCGTGCTCACCGCCGGCGAGGCACCCAGCGATCGCGGACCGCCGGTGGATTGGTACCGCGAACACCGCCTCGATCCTCTGAGTGCGGTCGGCCGCGGCCTCGACGTGCGCGAATTGCCAGTGCGGCAGCCGCTGCCCCTGCCGCCGGGGGCGATCCACGCCCGCTTCGCGTTCCGACGTGAGCAGACGCCCATGATCCGCGACGTCGTGTTCCTGCCGGGCGCCGACCACCGGCTGTTCGTCCTGAGCCTCGAGCTGCCGCAGCCCTGGGCGGACCGCTACGATGAAACCCGGACGTCGCTCATGGGGTCGCTGCGCGCACCGCGGCCGATGTTGCCTCGGGTAACTCGAATCTCCGTCGCTGCGATAGAGTAGCGCCGCCCGGGCCCTCCTCCATGCGCCACGTCTTCTCGCTCTCGCTCGCACTCGTGGTGGGCGTCGCCTCAGCCTCCGCTTGCTACTCCGATCGCCAAGCACCACCGTCGTTCCGCTACACCTGCGACGACGATGGTGACTGCCACACCGGGCAATCCTGCCGCGCCGGCCTCTGCGAGACGCCCTGCACGCCCGACACGTTCGACGAGGTCTGCACCGACGACAGCTATCTGGTGTGCCTCAACGGGGTGTGCTCCAGCGGCTGCGAGGTCGGCAAGACCACGTGCCCGGCCGCGCAGGAGTGCCTCGACCTCGGCGTGAACCTCAGCAGTGGGGGCAGCTTCATCAGCGGGGGCTCGACCGCCAAGGTCGGCGTCTGCGGTCGCCGCTGCGATCCCGCCAACGCCGCGTCGTGCCCCAACGGCGACGTCTGCGTGGAGGGCTTCTGCTTGACGCCGTGCACCGACGCCACCGAGTGCAGCGCCGGCTTCACGTGCCAGCTCGGTCTGTGCCTGCCCGACACCGGCACCGGCGACAGTGGCTCGAGCGACGGCAGTTCGAGCGGCGGCGAATCGAGTGACGGCGGCGCCTCGAGTGGCGCGACTGCGACTGCGACCGCCGGCGACGCGTCGACGGGAGGCGCGACATGAAGCGACTGTGCATCGCGCTCGTGCTGCCGGGCCTCGCCTGCCAGCGCCTCGCCGCTCCGCCGGTGCTGGATCCCGCGGCGGTCGAAGCCCACGCCGTCGCGCACCGCGTCGTGGAGCCCGATACCACGCCACCGCCACCGCCACCGGGCACCGCGCCAGCGGCCCCCGCGGCCCCGGGGACCGACGACGGCGTGATCATCTCGGACGACGCACCCGCGTCGAACGACGGCGTCACCGTGGTTCCGCCCGCGCCGCAGGTCGACGCCGGACCCGATCACCAGCGCACGCGCTCGGGCTTCTTCTGGGCCGGCGTCGTGATGGCCGCCGCCGGCGGCGGTCTCTTCCTCGGCACCGCCATCGGTGGCCGCATCACGCAGGGTCAGCTCAACAAGGCCTATGACGCCAACGATCTGACCTACGCCCGCGAGGGGCAGCTGCGCGACCGTGGCAAGATCTTCAACGGCCTCGCCGCCGCCGGCGGTGCGATCGCGCTGACCGGCATCATCACGCTCGCGATCGCCTACGGCATCGACTACGCGCACTGCGGGAAGCTGGCGAAGCGTCGCAAGGACTGCCCGCGCCGCGCGGCGCAGTAGCGGCGGCCGCCACGGGCGAGCACGCCATCATGGCGCCCCCCGACCCGAGCCCGGATCGTGCGACCTCGCTGCCGCCGCGGGTCGTGCTGGGTGGCGTGCTCGTGCTGGTCGCGGTGGTGTACCTGCCGACGCTATGGTTCGGCTTCGTCTACGACGATCACTGGACCCTGCTCGCCAACGGCTTCCTGCGCAGCCCCGGCGATCTGCCGCTGCTGCTCGGCCGCAGTGCCCACGCGGCCGCGGTGCCCGACGCGTTCCGGCCGGCGGCCGTCGCCTTCGACGTGCTGAGCTACCAGCTGCTGGGCGCGCACGCGTTCTGGCACCACCTGCTCTCGATCGCGCTGCACGTCGCCACCGCGGGCCTGCTGGGTGCGTGGCTGCGCGCGCGCGAGCTGCCGCTGACGACGGTCGCCATCGTGGTCGCGATCTTCGGCACGCTGGCGATCCACGCGGAGGTCGTCGCGGTGGTGTCGTACCGCGAGGACGCGCTGGCGGCCCTGCTCGCGCTGGCCGCGATGATCCAGGCGGATCGCGGCGCGCATGCACGGGGTCGCGCGCGCGCGTGGTCGCTGGTCGCCGCCGCCATGCTGGCGCTGCTGGCGTGCCACAGCAAGCTCAGTGCCGCTCCGCTGCCGGCGCTGTGGTGCGTCAGCGTGTGGTCGTGGCCGCGGCCATGGCCGTCGCGTCCGCGCGTGCTGGCGCCCGCACTCGCGTTGACCGTCGGCTGCGTGGCCGCGCTCGCGCATCAGCGCTACATCCTGGGCGAGCTCTCGCCCTACGCCGCGCAGCTGGGCATCCACGCCGCGGCGTGGTCGCGCAGCGAGGTGCTCGCATCGAGCGTGCAGATCCACCTCGGCTACCTGCAGCAGATGCTGCTGCCGTTGGGGCTCTCGCCGGAGTACGTCGATCGCCCGGGCTCCTGGACGGCGCCCGCGACCGTGCTGGGGGCCGCCGGGCTGACGCTCGCGCTCGGTCACGCCGCCGTCAGCTTCGTGCGCGGCCGCCATCGCACGTGGTCGTTGGTCGCGTTCGCCACCGTGCTGGCGTGGGTGCCGACCTCGAACCTGGTCGCGTTGCCGAACATGCGCGCCGATCGCTTCGCGTACCTGCCCAGCATCTTCGTGTGCCTGGGCTTGGGCACGCTCGCGTGGATGCTCGGGCGCGCGCTGGCCCGCAGGCTCGGCCACGATGCGATCGCCTACGCCCCCGCGGTCGCGCTGGTGGTGCTGCAGGGCGCCTTCGCCCAGGCGGCTGCGACCGCGTACAAGAGCGACGCACGACTGTGGGAGGTTGCGCTGCGCCGTGCACCGGACTCGGCCCGCGCCCACGCGTTGCTGGGCGAGCTGACCATCGCGACGATGCGTGCCACCGAGGGTGACGAGGACCCCGTGCTGCTGGCGCGCGCGCGTGCCCACTGTCGGCGCGCCCTGGCGCTGGCGCCCGAGGACGCGCTGCCCCACCTGTGCGCCGCCCGCCTCGCGGTGCAGCTCGAGCAATGGACCCTCGCGCAGCGTCACTTCGAGGCCGCACTGGCGCGCGCACGTGCCCGCGAGGATCGGATCCTGACCGCGCTCGCCAGCGTGACCCTCGACGTGGCGGAGCTCCCCTACGCCGAGCGCGTCGCGCGGGTCGATGCCCTGCTGGCCCGGGCCGAGCGCGAGTTTCCTTACGCCTCCGAGGTCGCCGCCGCCAGCGGACGGCTCATGCATCGGCTCGGGCGCGCCGATGCAGCCTTCCATCGCTATGCCCGTGCAAGGCGGCTGCGTCCCGAACGTTGGGACGTGGCGCTGTGGGGGCTGGAACTCGCCCTCGATCTCGGCGATGCTCCCGCGGCGCAGACCCTCTGGGCACGCGGCAAGGACCTCTGGTCCGACGCCGACCCCAAACTGGTCGACGCAACCCGCCGAAGGGTGTACGACGGCGGGCGCCTGTTCAGCGCCGGAACCCCCAAGTGGCCCGGCGAGCACGCCTTACCCTTGATCGACCTCCTGCCGGAAAGACCCCGCGATGATCCGTAAGTTCTGCGCCTTGCTCGTCTTCGTGGCCTTCGCGATCGCGGTCGGCGGCATGGCCTGCGTCAACACCGTGCAGCAGCTCGACAACGCCGACGAAACCGACGGCGCGACCTGAGCTCGCCTGCGCTAGCGTGACGCGCCGACACCGGCGTCGAGGCGGTCGAACAGATCGCGCGGCGCCAACGGAACCAGGGCCGGGCGCTGCTCCGGATCGAGGTGGCACTGCGCCGAGCATCCGCAGTGATCGAGGCGCAGGCCTGCTGCATCGGCCGCACGGCGCAGGGCGTGGCGCAAGGCGGCATCCGCCATCGGCGAGAGGTGCACACCGCCCGCCGGCAACGCCTCGGGCTGCTCCGGATCGATGCCGTAGGCCCGCGCCGCGGTGGCGACCACGGGCCACGGCGCCGCGTCGATCAGGCCGCGAAGGCGCGCCGGCGTCAGGCGACCCAGCACCGGGTGGGCGTCGCGGAGATCCGCCGCCACGATGTGCCGCACCAAGGCCGTGATCGCCCGCTCGTCGGAGATCGCGGGCATCAACGGGCCGAGCCAGACGCCGACCTCGAGATCGTTGGCGCGTAGGTGCTGGGCGTGCTGCAGCAGCGACGCCGCCGACGCCGAGCCCGGGCCGAGCAACGCCGCACCGATCGCCGCGTCGAGGTGGGCGATCTCCAACATCACCGTGACGCCGTGGCGCCGCAGCTCGGAGATCGCCTCTCGGGGCAGCGGCACGGTGGTTCGCAGGATCATGCGTCGACCGTGCCCAGCGACCCAGCGGACCGCGTCCGCGATCCAGGCCCCACCCTGGCGATCGGTCACCCGCAGGGTCACACTGGAAATGGGGCCGGCACCGGCCTCGGCCTCGCCGACGATCGAGGCCAGCGCCAGATCGACCGCACCCGCCCCGTCCTGTACCGCCGCACCCAACACCAGGCCTCGCCCCGCGCAGGTCGCGAGTTCGGAGAGTCGGTGGACGGAAGCAGTCATCGCAGGGCCTGTACATTTGTATAGCTCTGCCCCGGGCGCCGTGCAAGGCGCGGTCGGTCGGCGCCGCGCGAGCCCCCGCGCACTGCGGATCGCGTGCCCGATTCGGGGCGCCTGGCGGCTTTTCCGCGGGTCGGAGGGCCGTTTCGTGGTAGAGCGACGGCTGATCACGGCAGATGGCCGGCTCTCAGGATTTGCCCTCCGAAACCCCAGACACGCACGACGGCGCGACCCCGGCGCTCGCGGCCACAGAGCCCTCGCCCGGCACCGGCATCCTCATGGAGGCGATCGATCCCGACGCGCTCAAGGTGGTGCGACGGCTGCTGACCGCGGGCCACGAGGCCTACCTGGTCGGGGGATGCGTCCGCGACCTCTACCTCGCACGTCGGCCCAAGGACTTCGACATCGCCACGAGTGCGACGCCCGAAGCCATCCGCCGGCTGTTTCGCAACAGCCGCATCATCGGCCGCCGCTTCAAGCTCGCGCACGTGTTCTTCGGCTCGAAGATCATCGAGACGAGCACGTTCCGCACCGCGCCGCAGCCGAGCGAGGCCGACGACCCGCTCATCACGGCGGACAACGAGTGGGGCAGCGTCGAGGATGATGCGCGACGCCGCGACTTCACCATCAACGGCCTGTTCTTCGACGTGGAGACCGAGAAGATCGTCGACTTCGTCGACGGCCTGACCGATCTCGACGCGAAGCTCATGCGCACCATCGGTGACCCACGGCTGCGGTTCCAAGAGGACCCAGTCCGCATGATCCGCGCCGTGAAGTTTGCGGCGCGGCTGGGCTTCGACTTCGAGGCCGAGACCTACGCCGCGCTGCTCGAGGTCGCACCCGACATCGTCAAGTGCAGCAAGGCGCGCGTGCTCGAGGAGATCTACAAGCTGCTGCGCAGTGGCTCGGCCCGCCGCAGCTTCGAGCTCATGCTCGAGGTCGGGCTGTTCGAGCACGTGCTCGGCCCCTACCTGCGCCAGTTCGGCGAGCCCGCGGCGGCCAAGGCGATGCTGCTCGAGGCCGCCGCTGGCAGCACCGAGGGCGACGGGCTCGAGCCGGCGCGCCTGCTGTTCGCGCTGCTCGGCGCGCTCGACCGCTACGTCGGCCAGACCCACGAGCAGGTCGTCAACGGCGTGCTGCATGCGGTGTTGTTCGCACCGTTCATCGGCCGCGAGCTCGCCAGTGGCCAGCGACACAACCTCGACCGCAGCATCGACGCCCGCATGACGGCGGTCGGTGGGGTCGTGGGCCTGGCCCGTCGCGACCGCGAGATGGGCCGCCAGATCCTGCTCTCGCACCAGCGATTGCTCGAGCCCGGCCGACGCCGACGCGCGGGTGCGGCCGCGCGGCAGAACTTCCACGACGCGCTGGTCTTCCTGGGCCTGTGGGTCGATGCCGTCGGCAACGGCCGCGCGGGCCTCGACAGCTGGCAGTCGCTGACCAGCGGCACGCCGACCGCCGAGCCCGAGCCTCGCACGCAGCGACGACGGCGACGACGCTCCGGCGGCCGCCGCGGGGGCTCGCAGGCGCCCGAAGGTCCGCCCGGCAACGGCGGCGAGGCGCACGCGGGCGAGTCGTGAGCCGCAACCGCGCGCCGCGGGGCGCCAGCGCGCGCGTCGATCGGCTCGCGCTCGAGCGCGAGGCGCTGCTGACCGCGGGCACCCGCGATCACTACGAAGACACCGCGCTGTACGATTTCGAGTACAGCGATCGCACCGACGACATCCGACACTATCGCGAGCTCGCGGCCGGCATCGGCGCGCACACCCGCGTGCTCGAGCTGGGTGCCGGCACCGGGCGCATCTCGATCCCGCTCGCGCGGGACGGCCACAGCGTGGTCGCCCTCGATGCGATGCCGCCGATGCTCGAATCGCTCGAGCGCACGGCCGCTCGGGTCGGCCTCACCGACCGCATCCGCCCGCTGCACGCCGACATGCGCGAGGTCCCGCTCGGCGACGACGAGGTCGACCTGGTGATCGCGCCGTTCAACGCACTCATGCACCTCTACCGCTGGCAGGACCTGCTGGCGTGCTTCCGCGAGGCGCAGCGCGTGCTGCGAACCGGGGGCATGTTCGCGTTCGACGTGCAGATCCCCGATCTCGAGTGGCTCGAGTGGGACCCCGAGGTTCGCCACGCGGTCACGCGCTTCGTGCACCCGGTGACCCGCGAGCCGCTGATCTACTCGACCAACCACAACTACGACCCCGAAACCCAGATCTGTCACATCCGCATCTACTACGACGACGTCCCGCCAGCCGGGCGCCGCTTCGTCGCGCCGGCCCAGCCACGCAAGCTCGTGCACCTCGCCCATCGCCAGATCTTCCCGGAGGAGCTGCGCATGCTGGTGGCGACCGCCGGCCTCGAGCTCGAGTCGCTGACCGGCGACTTCGACGGCCGGGCGCTACGCGACGGCGAGGACTCGCAGGTCGCGATCTGCCGCAAGCGCTAGCGGCCCGCCGGTGCGGCCCGGCGCACGCCCGTCGCGGAGCACCAGCGCGGGCTGCTACGCTCGCACCGGCATGTCCGCGCCGACACGACCCGTGGCAGCGGCCGCCCCGTGGGCCGCGTCGTTGTTCAGCTACGGTGTCACCGGCACCAACGGCAAGACCTCGAGCTGTGCCTTCATCGCCGCGTGCCTGCGCGCGGCCGGCCGCGACGTGCTGCGGGTCGGCACCACCGGCGCGTTCCACAACGAACGCGAGCTGCCCAAGGGCAGCAGCTTCGCCGACTTCCTCGCGCTCATCGAGGGTGTGGCGGCGCAGGGCGTGCGCGACCTGGTGATCGAAGCCACCAGCTTCGCGCTGCACAACGGCTACGCCAAGAAGTGGCGCTTCGATCTCGGGGTCTTCACCAACCTCTCGCCCGATCACCTCAAGACCCACGGCACCTGGGAGAACTACCTCGCCGCCAAGGCGCAGCTGTTCCTGCATCTGGGACCGGGGCGCGCCATGGTCCTCAACGCCGCCGATCGCCACGCGTTGTTCATCGATCGCGCGACCCCGAGCGACGTGCGTCGGCTGTGGTTCCGCGCGCCGTCCCGAGGCGAGGCACTGGTGGCGGCCGATCTCGAGGCGACCACGGTGACGGTCGATCGCCACGGGACGCAGCTGCGCCTGGCCCCCTCGCCGCTCGCCGAGGCGCTCGGCGGTGCGCTGCGCGTGCGCATGATCGGTGAGATCTTCGCCGAGAACGCGCTCGCGGCCGCCGCGGCGTGTCTCGCCAACGACGTGCCCGCCGAGGCGGTGGTTCGCGGCCTCGCCGAGTGTCCGGTCGAGCCCGGGCGCTTCGAGCTGCTGGCCCATGCGCCGATGGTGGTCGTCGACTACGCGCACAGCCCCGACGCGCTCGCGCGCACCTGCGCGACCGCACGCACGCTGGCGCAGGCCGGCACGCCGGCGGGCCGCGTGGTGCTCGTGTTCGGTGCCGGCGGCGACGCCACGCCCGAGAAGCGCGCACCGATGGGCGCGATCGCGGCGCGCGTCGCCGACCACGTGGTGGTCACCAACGACAACCCGCGGCGCGAAGACCCCCAACACATCGCCGCGATGATCGTGCATGGCGCCCGCAGCATCTCCGGTGGCGCGACGCTCGAGGTCGTGCTCGATCGCCGCGAGGCCATCGAGCGCGCCATCGCCGGCGCGGCCCGTCACGATGTGGTCGTGATCGCCGGCATGGGCCACGAGCAGGGCCAACGCATCGGCGACACCGTGCTGCCCTTCTCGGACCGCGACGAGGTGCTGCGCATCACCGGCGGCGCGTGATCGCGAAGCAGTCGAGCTCGGTCGAGTCGGGGTCGTAGTGGTGATGTGCGTTGGTCGACAGCGCGCTGCCGAGATAGGTGAGCAGCGCCCGCGTCGAGAGCTCGCGCAGCGCGACGCCGCGGAAGCCGGTGGTGTCGAACATCTGCAGCGCGCGGCGGCCCGGGGTCCGCAGCAGGATCATCATGTGATGGTGGTAGCGGGTACCGAGCTCGACGCCGGACGCGTGCGACGCGGTGCACACGTGCACCACCCCGGGTCGCAGCAGCGGCGCGAGGTCGTCGACGTCGCGGGGCTCGAGGTGCACGAACTCGGGCGGTGCGATCGCAGCGTCGTTGCGCTCGACCGCGGCGGCGACCGCCGCGATCGCGTGCAGGCCGAAGTTCTCGGCCGCACAGGTGGCGGGCGCCGCGGCGCCGAGGCTCGCGAGCGCCGCGGCATCGCAGTGTGCCAGGTCGTCCATCTCGAGCGACGGCACCAGGATTGCCCGCACGCCCTCGAGGAAGCCGCCCGCGCAGCCGAGCTGGTACTCGCCGGGATCTTGGGCGAGCGGCCGACCGTCCCGCCGCACGACGAAGCCGCGCGGCCCATCGGCGGCGGTGCGGACGAAGCCGGTGTTGTCCCAGTCCTCGACCGCGGCCCAGCGGTGGGGCGCCAGCGCGTCGGCGAGCTCGCGCAGCACCACGTCGGCGCGGGCGTGCCCTCGCACCGCCGCGGTCAGGCTCGGCGGCAGCTCCGGGTAGTGGTCCCACGAGCTCGGCAGCTCGACCGCGTCGTCCTGCTGCGGGGCCGGCGGCCGCTCCGTCGCGGCCACACGCTGCGGCGGCTGCGATGCCGCGTCGCGCGGCGCCACCACGCCGGTGCTGCCGGTGTCGAGCGTCGCGGACGCGGGGTCCTCGACGTCGCACGCGATCGGCGACAGTGCCCCGATCGACAGCAGCGCCACCCGCAGAGTGCGGCCCCTCCCCGTGCGCACCATCGTCATCCGCACATGGCTTCGTCGCTGCCGTCTTCGCAGTCGGGCATGCCGTCGCAGACCTGCGCCATCGGCACGCCGCCTTCGTCGCACGCGAAGCAATCGACCTCGTCGGAGCCGTCCTCGCAGTCGGGATAGGCATCGCACTGGTACGAGGTCGGGATCTGCGTGCCGTCACCGCAGGTGAACATCGGCGACATGCACTGGTCGTTGTTCTCGTCGCTCGCGTCGGGGCAGTCGAAGTACTCGTCACAGACGTAGAAGCTCGGGATCTGCGTGCCGTCGGCGCAGGTATAGCCACAGCCCTCGCCGAGCTCGTCGCTGTAGTCCTCGCAATCGGGCATGCCGTCGCAGATCTGCTCGGCCATGAGCGGCGTGCCATCGGTACACATCGCCGCGCCGCCGGTGCCGTCACCGCTGCTGTCGGCCGCGGTGGTGGACGCGTCGGTGCCGGTGGTACCGGTGCCGTCGCTCGCCGTCGTGGTCGCGCCACCACTGCCGGTGGTGCCGCCCGTGCCTTGGCTGGCAGCCCCGTCGTCGGCGGCGTTGTCGTCACTCGCCACCAGCACGCAGCCGCCGCTCAACAGCGTCGCAGCAGCGAGGAATTTTCCGAAGTCGATGTTCATGATCGGGGCTCTGCCTTGGGGTTGGATCGAGCGCGCGCGGCCGAACGCGAACCGTGGCCGCCTCGTTGCTCCGGTGCCGCGCCCACGCGATCGGTTCCCCGACCAACTGGAAGCAAGGTCGGGGCGCCGCCGGTGGGTGCACTGACACCGACGCCGAATCCAGCGCCGATCTTCCGAGGATGTCGTGGCGCCGCCGCGCGACCGCGTCGGCGGCTGGGAACTTGTGGCTGCGCGCACCGTCTCCTAGGGGGACCCGTGCCGCCGACGACCCACGCTCCCGCGACGCTGCGCAGTGCTAGGCGCCAGGGGGTGCGTTCCCCCGTCGCCACCGCCCGGGCGCTGCTCCAGCACGGCGCGCTCGCGCTCGCGCTCTCGTCCTCCGGCTCGGCCCACGCCGACCAGCTCGACGCCCAGGTCGACGACAGCGAGCGCGGCTACTACCCGGTGCAAGAGCTCTCGTACGAAGTCATCGTCGAGGCGGGGGCCGAGCACGGCGAGGCCGCGACGGTGCGGATCCGCGTCGCGCTGCACAACGCCAGCCCGATCGCCCGCGACGCGGTGCACATGCTCGCGCTGCCCCGCGGTGCCGAGCTGGTCGGGCTCTCGATCGCCAAGGACGGGGTCTGGCACCCAGGCCGCACCACCACGACCACCGACGATCCCGACGGACGCGATCCGGGCACCGTCTGGGCCCGCAGCACCGAGCCGGCCCGTGCCGGCGGCCTGCCGGGCGCCGAGATCGTCGCCTACGGGATCGCGCCGGAGAGCACGCTGCAGGTCGAGGTCGCGCTCAAGCTGTTCCCGGTGCTGCGCGCAGGCCGTTGGGAGTTCGAGCTGCCCTCGCGCGGGCGCGAGCAGCCGCAGCTCACCACCGAGCGACGCGTGCTGGTGCGCGGGCTCCCAGCGGGGCGAACGTTCACCGTCGACGACACCGTCGGCAGCGACGCCCGTGCGGTCCTCACCGACGGCTTCAACCCCGCCACGGTCGCCTGGCAGGCCCGCGGCAGCGAGCGCGGGGCGCTGGTCGGTCGCTACGACGTCACACCGGGACCGCCGGGCTTCGACGACGGCCGCTTCCGCGTCATCCTCCGCGCCGGGTCGATGCCCGCGGCCACACCGGACCACGTGGTGTTCGTCATCGACCGCTCGCGCAGCACCGCGGCGCGGATGCACCGCGACGCCGCGCAGATGATCGAGCGCATGCTCGACGCGCTGCCGCAGGGTGCCAGCTTCGACGCCGTCGGATTCGCCCGCACCGCGGTTCCGCTGCTCGCCGGCACGGCAACCGCGTTCGACCACGGCGATCGCAGCGCACGCGACGAGCTCGCGCGGGTGCTCGACGCCAACCTGCGCGAGCAGGGCACCGACCTCGCGGCGGCGCTCGAGCTGGCCGCGCGGCGGATCGGCAGCGGCCACCACAAGCGACCGCTGGTGTTGGTCATCACCGACGGCATGTTGCCCGCCAGCCTCGACGCGGGCGCCCTGCGAGAGCGCTTCGACACCGCGGCGGGCAAGCATCGCCCTGAGCTGATGTTCGTGGTCGACGATCCCCTGCTCGCCCGCAGCGGCCTGCCATCGACCCACCCGGTCGCAGCGATGGCGGCCGGCTTGGGCGCTCGCATCAGCCTCGAGTCGCTGGCGCAGGTATCCGACGACGCCGTGCTGCAGCTGCTCGCGGCGCCGCGCGTGCTCGGCGATCTCGCGCTCGACCTCCCGCCGCGCATGAAGCTCGACGAGACGCTGCCGGTCGGGCTGGTCGCCGGCAACGCGCTGGTTGCCCGCGGGCGCTACACCGGCACGCCGGTCAAGCACGTGACCGTGCGCGGGCGCGTGGGCAGCAAGCGCATCAGCCAGCGCCTGCGCGCGGAGATCGGGCCGCCGCAGGCCGAGGCCTTCGTGGCCACGCTCGCCGGCGACGTCTCGCTCGCGGTCGCCGAGGGCTTCACACGACCGACGTGGCTGCGTCCCGGACAGCAACGCACCGCCCGCGAGGGTGTCGCCCGCAGCGGGCTCGGACGCGAGGAGTCGGGCTACCTCACCAGCAAGATCTTCCGCAACTACCTCACGACCCGCGTCGTGCCGCGGGCACGCGCCTGCTACAACCGCTCGCTCGTGCGCAACCCGGACCAGGCCGGCCGCGTGGTGCTCGAGATGGAAGTCGGCAAGGGCGAGGTGATGTCGGCCCGCGCGCGCACCGAGGGCCTCGCGCACGACGACGAGACCCTGCGTGGCTGCCTCACCGAGGCCGCGTGGGCGCTCGACGTGCCCGCCGCCAAGATGGACGACCAGATCTACGTCGTGCGCTATCCCCTGCGCCTCATCGCCCCGGTGCGCCAGGGCGAGACCGGCAGGGTCGATCGCGGCGACGATGCCATGCTCGAGGTGTTGCTCGCACAGCCCGCCGGTCGCGTGAAGACCCGCTGACCTCTCAGCCCGCGGGGATGCGGATCCGCGGCGCGCCCAGCAGCAGCACCAACAACACGATCACGGCGCCCACCGCCATCGGCGCGCCGGGGGCGATGCGCTCGAACAGCACACCTGCGAGCGCGGGGCCGACGATCCGCGCGAGCGCGGCCCCCGATTGCACGATGCCCTGGTTGAGCCCCTGGTTGTCCGCCGAGGACACACGGCTGACGATCGCGCTGGTCGCCGGGCTCACCAGGCCGTTGCCCAGCGCCAGCGCGCACGAGCCCACGATCATGCTCCACGGTGCGTGCGCGGCCGCGAGGATCGCCAAGCCGGTGCCCTGCACGAGCATGCCGCTGACCAACGCACCGCGCTCGCCCCAGCGACGCACGGCGCGGGCCAGCAACACCCCTTGCGAGAACGCGATGCAGACCCCGACCAGCGTGAAGAGGTAGCCGGTCTGCCGCGCGCCCCACGACAGCCGTGCCTCGGTCAGCAGCGCGAAGGTGGACTCCATCGCCGAGAAGGCGAGGAAGAAGCCGAACGTCACCACCACCAAGGCCGCCAACGGCGTGCCACGCACGGCCACGAGGTTGCGCAGCGCCGTCAGTGGCGAGAGCGCTCGCGGTGCGGCGGCGCCACCCTTCGTCGCGCGGCGGCTCTCGGGGAGGAACCGCCACGCCATCACGAGATTGGCAAACGCCAGCCCGGCCGCGCAGAAGAACGGCAACTCGGGAATGGCCTCGGTCGACAGCAAGCCGCCGACCGCGGGCCCGAACACGAAGCCGAGGCCGATCGCCGAGCCCATCATGCCCATGTAGCGGGCCCGATCGCCCGGCGCGACGCGGTCGGCGATGTACGCGTTGGCGGTCGAGACGTTCGCGTTGCAGATCCCGCTCACCACGCGCGCCGCGAACACCATCCACAGCGCGCTGGCGAAGCCGAGCACGAGCATCGACACGCACGATCCCGCGATCGAGATCATCATCACCGGTCGGCGTCCGATCTGGTCGCTGATCCGCCCGAGCACCGGCGACATCACGAACTGCGCCAGCGAGAAGCTGGTCGACAGCAGCGTCACCACGGCCGCCGAGGCGCCGTGGGCCTTGGCGTAGTACGGCAGCACCGGGATGATGATCCCGAACGCGAACAGGTCGAGGAACAGCGCCAGCCAGATGGTCGCGAACGTGCCGGCGGTGACGGCCGGCGGGGTCTCGCCCGCGGTCGGCCCGGGCGAGGCCGCACTCGGCTCGGGCGAGCGCGGCGCGGTGGGCTCGTCACCGTGCATCAGCCACTGCGATGGTATAGAAGCTGGTAGCGCATGGGGACGTTCGAGATCGATCCGGACATCCGTCGCGCCGAGACGCCCCCTTCGGAGCTGTACTTCGACGCGGCGTGGTACCGCGCGGTCACGGAGCGCGTGATGACCCGCTCGTGGCACGTGGTGCCGTTCGAGCAGCCGCCTCCGCAGCCCGCGTCGATGATGCCGTGGGTGCTGCTGCCAGGCTGCATCGACGAGCCGGTGTTGTGGACGCGCGACGAGGGCGGGACGTTACGTCTGCTCAGCAACGTCTGCACGCACCGCGGCAAGCTGCTGGTCGATCGACCCTGCAGCGCCACCGGCATGCGCTGCAGCTACCACGGCCGCCGCTTCGCGCTCGACGGTCGCATGCTGGCCGCGCCCGAGTTCGACGACGCGCTCGCGTTCCCCCGTGCCGTGGACCACCTGCGGGAGCTCGCCGTCGAGCACGCGCCGCCGCTGTGGTTCGCCAGTCTCGCGCCGGTGATCCCGGCGGCGACGTTGCTGGCGCCGCTGCGCGAGCGCCTGGGCTTTCTCCCCTGGTCGCAGGCGCGCTTCGACGCCGGCCGCAGCCGCGACTACTTCGTCGAGGCCAGCTGGGCGTTGTACTGCGACAACTACCTCGAAGGATTCCACATCCCCTTCGTGCATCCGTCACTCGCGCGTGCGCTCGACTACCGCAGCTATCGCACGGAGCTGCTGCCCCACGGCGTGCTGCAGATCGGCGTCGCCAGTGACGCCGAGCATGCCTTCGAGCTGCCCGCCGACCACGTCGACGCCGGCCAGCGCATCGGCGGCTACTACTTCTTCTTGTTCCCGACCACGATGGTCAACGTCTATCCGTGGGGCCTGTCGATCAACGCGGTGCAGCCGGTCGGCCCCGAGCGCTGCCGCGTCGTCTACCTCACCTTCGTGTGGGACCCGACCCTGCTCGATCGCGGCGCCGGCAGTGGCCTCGATCAGGTCGAGTTCGAAGACGAGCGCGTGGTCGAGAGCGTGGCGCGAGGAGTCCGCGCGCGGTGCTACGATCGTGGCCGCTACTCACCGTCGCGCGAGACCGGCACCCACCACTTCCACCGCTTGCTGGCCGCGATGCTGGCCTGACGCCGCTCACTTCTTGCGCGGGCGCGGCAGCCCGTAGGCATCGAGCCGCTTGATGAGGGTGCGACGGGCGATGCCCAGCAGCTTCGCCGCCTCGGTCTGGTTGCCGTGACAGCGCTCGAGCGCATCGATGATCCGCTGCCGCTCGGCCGCGACGTACTGTTCCTTGACCTCGCGCAGCGGCGGCACCGCGGCGGCTGGCGGCAGCGAGCCCTCGCGGCTGGGCTGGGCGAAGCTGGCACTCAGCTTCTCGACCGGCAGGTGTGCCGGCTCGATCTCGTCGCCATCACACAGCAACAGTGCCCGGCGCATCACGTTGCGGAGCTCGCGAACGTTGCCCGGCCATGGGTAGCTCGACAACAGCGCGAGCGCGGCGTCCGAGAGCATGGGTGCCTCGGCGCGCCCGGCCGCCTGCGCGGCCTCCTGCACGAAGCGCTCGGCCAGCGCAGAGATCTCGCGGGGCCGTCGGCGCAGCGGCGGCACCGCGAGCGTGATGCCATCGAGCCGGAAGTACAGCTCCTCGCGCAGACGTCCGGCCGCGACCTCGGCCTCGAGGTCGCGACAGCTGGTCGCGACCACGCGCACGTCGAGCGTACCGCCGGCGCCATCGAGCAGGGCGAGCAGGCGCGCCTGGGTCGCGAGCGACAAGAGGCACACCTCGTCGAGCAGCACCGTGCCGCCCTCGGCGGCCGCGAGCGCACCGGGGACGTCGTCGGCGCCGAACAACACCGCGTCGGCGCGCTCGGCCGGGAGCGCTGCGCAATCGATGCGACGCAACGGCGCGTCACCGCGGCCGCTGCGGCGATGGATCTCCTCCGCCAGCACCTCCTTGCCGGTGCCGGTCTCGCCGACCACCAGCACGTGGATCCGCGAGGGCGCGATGCGCTCGGCGAGCCGGAACAGCTCGCGCATGGACGGATCCTCCACCACAGGACCCCGCTCCGACTCGGCGGTCGATTCCTCGTCGGCGCCGTCGACCCGCGCTGCGACGGCGGTGACGAGCTCGTCGGCGGTGCTGCCATCGATGGGATAGGCCGCTGCGCCCACGCGCACGCGCACGCGGTCGTCGGCGAGCCCGAGCGTGAGCCGCGAGGCCACCGCGCTGGCCTGGGCCTCGTCGGCGCCGACCAGCAGCACCTGCCACTCGCCCGGCACGTAGCGCGCGACGACGTCGAGGTCGGGGAGCAGCGCCACCAGTCGTCGCTCCACCACCGCACCGGCGGTCGGTGGATCGCAGCGCACGTGCAGCAGCGCGAAGCTGGTCGCAGTGCGGATCGCACGGCGGCACTCCTCGTCGATGCGGGCCTCGAAGTAGTCGTAGCTCCATAGCCGCCGCGAAGCGGTCTCGACCGCCCGCTCGAGCACCAACAACGTCGTCGAGCCCACCCGCACCGGCTCGCCCGGCGCCAGCGTCACGACCTCGCGGGGCGAGAGCTGGCGCTCACCGATGTGCGTGCCGTTGCTGCTGCCGAGATCCTCGAGCGAGATGGTCTCGCCGAGGTGCAGCACCAGGTGATTGCGCGACAGCTCGGGGTCGTCGATCGCGATGAGGTTCTCGTTGGAGCGACCGATCGTGACCTTGCCGCTGGCAGCGAGGGGGTAGCTGCTGTGGAAGCCCTCGCCCAGCACCTGCAGCGTGCGGCGGCCACCGCCGCCGCGCGACTCCCGGCGCACGGTCGCGTCGGGCAGCTCGGCATCGTGGCCCGGAGCGGGGTGCTTGGTCGGAGCGCTCACCGTCGCCGCAGGATACCGCGTCGGCGGGGCTTCTCCCGCACCGACGGCGAGCGAGCCGCGCGTGCGCGCGACGACCGGCGCGCGCGTCAGCGTCGCGGTGGGGTCGGCGGCGTACGGGGCGGCTGCGGCTTGGTACGCGGTGCGGTCGCCCGCCGCGAACGCAGCCGCGACATCAGCTGCTGCCACAGCTTCGCCAGCGAGCTCTCGCGCTTGCCGGCGCTGCTGCTGGTCGGCGACAGCACCAAGGTCCCGGGCCGCGTCGGCATGTACGTGCCGAAGCCGCCGTACAAGGCCCGCAGGTCGTTGACGAAGGCGCTGATGCCCGTCGTCGTGACATCCGAGGCTTGGCAGTAGCTGTCGGCCTTGTTGCGGATCATGGCCTTGGCGATCACCTTGATGATGATCTTGTCGATCAGCTCGCCATTGCCGTCGAGGTAGTGCTTGTAGCTGAAGAAGCGGTCCGCGGGCGCCAGCACCGGCTGGTTGTGCTCGTCGACCTTGGGCGCGCGCAGGCTCTGGATCACCGAGTACTCGTGCTCGATGTAGGCCTCGACGGTGTTCTGGTTGGCGGCCTCGCCGTCGGTCGGCCCGTCATACTCGATGAACTTGTAGAACGCGTCGTACAGCGTCTTCGGGTTGCCGTGCGTGCCGGTGATCAAATAGTAGAACAGCGCACCCAGCGAGTAGATGTCGGCGGGGCGATCGACGCTCTTGATGATCTTCGCGCGGACGTTGTTCTCGGTGCCGTCTTCGAACGCGCGTGCGAGGTACAGCCGGCGCTTGGCCAGATCGGCGCTCGCCACCGGGTAGCGCTTGCCGCGGTTGAACAGCTCGAAGGTGTCGTTCTGCGCGATCGCGATGTAGAAGTCCTCGAAGTAGGTGACCTCCTTCGAGCCCTGCTGCACGTTCACGAGGATCTCGAACGCGTTGGTCTCCTGCTCGGGGGCCTGGAAGAACAACGTGCCGGGCACGCCGTGCAGGCGCGTCACCGAGAGGTCTTGCGCGTCGTCGCGGATCTTTCCGACGTTGAAGTCGGCCAGGCGCACGTCGAGCGTGGAGCCCTGCAGCTGCGGGTTGGGTAGCCGCAGCAGGATGTTGCCGGGCTTGATGTCGCGGTGGCAGACGTTGCACGCCAGGTGGGCGTACTCGACCGCCGAAGCGATCGGCATCAGGTACTCGAGCACGCGGAAGAGGCGGTCGCGGGGGCTATAGGCCAGCAGCTCCTCGCGCTCACCGCCGCGCGAGCCCTTGAGCCGCTCCTCGAGCGACATGTCGCAGAGCTCGAGCACCATGAAGTCGTTCTCGACCTTGTCGCGGATCGACGGCGGTACGAACTCCTGGTTGTCGGACTCGCCCGAGGCGAACAGCGTCACGATGTTGGAGTGGCCCTGTACCCGCTCGAGCACTTCCTTCTCCATCTGGAAGCGCAGGCCGTCCTCGGGGGTGACGCCCTTTTGCAGGATCTTGATGGCGACGCGGCGGCGGAACGAGGTCTTCGACTCGAGCCACAGCTCCTCGCCCAAGAACGCCTTGCCCGAGCGACCCGAGCCCAGCTCGATGGGATTGCCGTTCTCGTCGCGGATGAACGAGTAGGCCCGCGATCGCACGATGTGCATCGGCGCGCGCGGTTGCACGGCTGCCGGTGGTGGTGCGCCCATCGGCGCGGGCGGGGCCATCCCCGGCGACGCGCCGATGCCCTGTCCGCCCATGGTCGGCCCGCCGATGGCCGGCGGCATCGCGCCCGCCATCGCAGGCGCGCCGACGGGATGCATGCCGCCATGGCCCTGCTGCGGCCCCGGTGCATGGCCGATGGCGGCGGTCTGCGGGACGATCGCGGTGTCCCCCGAGTACGCCGCGTCGACCGTCGGCACCGGTCCGGTCGAGCTGACCGGCGGCAGGGTCTGCGGCATCGCGCCGGAGGCTGCCCGAGTCGCGGGCGGTGGGGGAACCGAACGGGGCGGTCTGTTCACGCGCGGACTCCGTGACCTCGAACCAACAACAATGTCTCACGCCCGGGCCCGAGATCCAGCACCACGGCCCAGTCGGCGCATGCCAGCGGCACCGCCAGCGGCGCGCCCGGCAGGGCGAAGGTCCGCAGCACGCCGTCGCTCGTGCCCAGGTGCACGGTCACGCGATCGAGGACCTCGCGTGACGGCGCGATGAAGGTGATGTCTTCGTCGCGATCGAGCTCGGCGCCCGACGACGGGCGACCGCTGCCGCGGATGACGAAGCAGTTGAGCCCCTTGACGTGCAGGTGTCCGCCCAGCTCGCGCGAGGTGACGCGGAAGCGGGCGAGGCTGCCGACCAGGCCCTCGTCGGCGCCGATGGTGCGCTCGCTGCCGATCTCGACCAGGCGGATGCGACGTCCGCCGACCACGATCTCGGGGATCGCGAGGTTGTCGACCACGAGCACGCGCGACGCCATCGGCATCGCCGACGACGACTGCGAGGCCGCCTGCGTCGGGTGCAGCGAGCCCGAGGTGGCCGGCACCGCGGGCGCCTGTGCGGCGGCCGGCGCGGACGTGGCCATCGGCTGCGCCGGTCGTGTGCTCGATCCCGGCAACCAGCGGGCCTGCTTGCTCGTCACGTTGCGCCACGACTCGTGCACGCTCTCGCGCAGCTGCTCGACGAACTGCTCGATGCTCTGGATGCGGTCTTCGGGGTTCTCGCGGCACGCGTGCGCGATGACCCGCTGCACGTCCTCGTCGACGCCCTGCTCGGCGATCGTGCGCCGCACATAGCTGTCGCCCAGGCGCCGCAGCTCGAACAGCTGCAGGATGTCGTCGCCGGGGTAGACCATCTTGCAGGTCAGCATGTACGCGACCGTCAGGCCCAGCGCGAAGACGTCGGCCGAGGTCCCGACCCGCTCGCTGCGCAGCTGCTCGGGCGCCGCCCAGCCCAGCGAGTAGAGCCCGACCTTGTCGGCGCTGTTGAGGGTGTCATCGGCACGGTTGGGGATCGCGTCCTCGACCGCCTTGGCGATGCTGAAGTCGGCCAGCTTGACCACCAGCGAGGGCCCGGCGCGCGAGAACAGGATGTTCGAGGGCTTGATGTCGCGGTGGATGATGCCGGCCGCGTGGGCCTCGCGCAGCGCACCGGCGATGGGCTCGATGATCTCGAAGGTCTCGTGGCTGGTCAGGGGGCCGTGCTTGCGCACGAACTCCTTGAGCGTGCCGCCGTCGGCGTACTCGACCACGAAGAACGGCGTGGCGAGTTCGTCCTCGAGATAGCCGAAATCGAAGATGCGGATCGTGTTGGGGTGGCGCAGGGCCGACAGCGCGAAGGCCTCCTGCACGAAGTGCTCGTGCACCGTGCGGTACCCCGGTCGGGACGGGTCCAGACCGCAGAACACCTTCACGCACACCGGACGGCGCAGGCGCTCGTCCTCGCCCCGGTAGACCACGCTCATGCCGCCGCGGGCGACGCGTTCCGTGATGGCGTAGCGATCCATGACCCGCTGCCCGACCAGCTCGGTCGAAACCAACGGACGCTCCTCATGTGCATCGCCCACGTCGTCGATCACGATGGCGAATCCCCAACCGCACGTCAACGCGCGCTCCCGAACTGCGTAGTACGTGCGAAGGTGGGGTTTCGGGCCCGAATTCGTCGGATCGCGCAAGTCGCTGCACGCCCTTGCTCGCGCGTCGTCGTCACGGGCGAGGCGGCCGCGAAGGCATGTTCGGGTCCCCCGAGCCGACGCGCCCGATCGAACCGCGCCCGGGGTTTTCCCGCGCCTCGATGACCGACGAAGCGCGGGAATTTCGGCGAATCCCGGCGGGATCGCCCCGGATGAACCCACCCCAGGCGGTGTCGGACCGTGCGGTCCTTCCCCCCGACCGCCGAGGCCCCCCATGCGCACGCGTCTGCACCCCCTGGCCCTGTGTCTCGCCGCCGCTGCCTGTGGTGGCGGCGAATCGGACGGCCGCTCGAGCGAAGGCAACAGCGCCTCGGGCATCACCGGCATCAGCATCACCGGCGGCACCGACAGCGCCGGGGATGCCTCCGCAGAGGGCGGCACCTCGGGCGCGAGCGCAGCAAGCACGGTGACGGCAGCCGACGGCAGCGACGAGGGCGGCATCAAGTTCGACATGGGCATCCAGCCCGACATCAACCTCGGCTGCGGTGGCGGCGGTGGTGGCGGTGGCGGCACCGCGGACTTCTCGTACATCTGGATCGCGAACTCGGCGGAGAGCACGGTCAGCAAGATCAACACCGAGTCGCTCGTGGAAGAGGGTCGCTACATCACGCGCCCCGACCAGAACGGCAACCCGTCGCGCACATCGGTCAACTTGAACGGCGACGCGGTGATCGCCAACCGTAGCGGCGGCGTGACGATGATCTTCGCGGTCGCCGACGACTGCCCCAACCCCAACAACACCTCGACCGGCCCGGCCGACGTCAAGCCGTGGCCCGACGGCTGCGTCGGCTGGCACACGCCGATGGCGTACGCCAGCCAGCGGCCGGTGGCGTGGACCGCCGGCACGTTCAGCAATCAGACCTGCCGCTACGAGGACGCCAAGGTGTGGACCTCGGGCGCCAACGACCCGCTCATCGACGTCGTGCTGCTCGACGGTGAGACCGGCGTCATCGAGCAGACCGTACCGCTGCCGGGCAACGTCATCGCGAACTTCTACGGCATCTACGGCGGTGCGGTCGACTCGGGCAGCAACTTCTGGGGCAGTCAGCTGAGCCAGGGGCAGATCGTGCGCGTCGACTTCAACACCTACGTCCCGCAGACGTGGGCGATGCCGGTCGCGGGCTACGGCATGGCGGTCGATCGCAACGACCGCGTGTGGACCTGCAGCTCGCAGGTGGGGCGCTTCGACTATCCCTCGCAGACGTGGCAGACCGCCGCCGCCGGCGGTAGCGGTGGTTGCATGCCCGACGGCCAGGATCTGATCTGGCTGGCCAACGACCCGATGGTCGGGGTCGACATCAACACCCTCGCGGTCGTCCAGTCGCTCGACGTGCCGAACTACGTGCACGGCGTGAGCATCGACTTCAACGGCTACGTGTGGGGTCCGGCGATCAGCAACAACGAAGCCTATCGCGTCGACCCGGCGACCGGCATCGTCGACACGGTCACCGGCCTCAACTACCCCTACACGTACAGCGACATGACCGGCTTCGGACTGTCGCAGGTCGGCGGCCCGAGCGGTTGATGCGGGGCGCCGCGACCACCTTGGCCATGCGACGTCGGACGCTGCTGCTCGGGGGTGCGGGGCTGATGGTGGGTACCACCGCGGCGAGCTTGGGGTTCTCGTGGTGGCTCGAGCGCTGGGCGGGGTCGCGGATCGAGGACGACATCCAGGCGGTGGAGCGGGTGCCGTGGGCGATCGTCCCCGGTGCCACGGTGCGCGACGACGGCACGCCGTCGGTCGTGCTCGCCGATCGACTCGACGTCGCCGCCGCGCTGGTGCGAGCCGGCCGCGTCGAGCGCGTGCTGGTGTCGGGCAACGACGGCACCCGTCCCCACGGCGAGGTGGCGGTGATGCGCGAGCACCTGCTCGCGGCGGGAGTTCCCCGCGCCCAGCTCGCGGAGGATCCCGTCGGGTTGCGCACCCTGGACACCCTGCGAAACGCCCGCGATCGGCTGGGAATCGCCGTCGCCGCGATCTGCACGCAACGCTTCCACCTGCCCCGCGCCCTGTGGCTCGCGGACGCGGTCGGCATCGACGCGACCGGCGTCGCCGCCGATCGCCACGCCTACGCCCATGCGACCAAGGACGCCATCCGCGAGCACTTCGCCCGCACGCGCGCATGGCTCGACGTCGCGGTCCTGCGTCGCGCCTGACGTCGCGCGCGCGTGCGCCCATCTGGCGCGGCCCGGGGCCTTCGCGCTACGTTCGGCCTCGTGCGCGACGCGAAACTGGCCGCCCTGGTGACGGCCCTCGGCCTCGTCTACGCGATCGTGCGCTACAACGTGTTCCGCGGCGATAGCTGGGAGCAGCTGCCGGTCTTCATCGTCAACAAGGCGGTCTCGGTCTCGGCGCTGGTGTTGCTGGGGGCTTCGCGGGTGATCGCCGACAAGGCGCGTCGCAAGCGATTGGGCTTGCTGGGGTTTCTGTTCACCGCGCTGCACCTGGTGCTGTCGCTGATGATCTTGAACCCCGAGTACATGTCGAAGATGTACCTGTCGACCGGACGCATGACGTGGAGCGGCGAGCTGTCCATGCTGACCGGCAGCGTCGCCACCGTGCTGGTGATGTGGCTGGCGTACACCACCACCATCCACCCGCTCGATCGCCAGGTCGACAGCACCAGCCTGGTGCCGGGCATGGCGCGCATCGTGCTGGTGCTCGCGGCGGCGCACGTGCTGTACATGGGCTACGCGGGGTGGTTCGCGCCCTCGACGTGGCCGGGCGGACTGCCGCCCATCACGGTGCTGTCGTTCGCGCTCGCGTGCGGGTTCTTCGTCCTGCCCAAGCGGCGGCCGCGGGCCTGACGCTGCCGCGGGTTCGATCGCCGCGTGTCCTCGTGGCTCACGCGGCGTCGCCCGAGGGCGGCGCGAGGCCGGCGGCGGCCATCGCCCGCGAGGCTGCCTCGCGACCGGCGTTGAGCTGCCGCACCATCTGCTCGACCTCCTGGTCGAACCGCTTGCGCGCCGCGGCCTCCTCGGCGTCCTTGTGGAACGCGATGTAGTCGCTGACCAGCTGCTGGATCTTGGCGGTGTCGACCCGCCGCGACAGCTGCTCGATCATCCGCAGGCGACCATCGTAGTCGGCACGGAAGTACTCGTCGGGGTACTCGAAGTCCTGGATGAGCGCACGGATGTTGCCCGCCACCGACTCGACCGCGCGTCCCGAGAGATCGGCGGCGGCGCAGAGCTTGCCGAGCTCGAGCCACTGCGCGTCGTTGGCGTCGACGAACTTCACCTGCGCGCGCAGCAGCACGTCCCGCAGCAGCCGCACGTAGTCCTCGGGGGCGGTCGGCCCGCGCACCTGGAACGGGTTCTGGGCGATGCGCGACACCGTGGCTTCGTCCATCTGCATGAAGTTGGCGTCACAGATCATGAACCACTTGCCGTCCTTGGGGATCAGCGTGCCGTCGAAGATGCCGAACACCGCGCCGAGGTTGTTCTTCTCTTCGCTGCGCAGATCGCCGCTGTCGCGCGAGGCGAACGCGGTGTCGATGTCGGGCCAGTAGACGCCACACACGCCCTCGAAGCCGTAGACCTCCTCCTTGAAGATGCGCACCAGCTCGTTGGCGCTGGCGTTCTGATAGGCACTGGCCCAGTCGGTGCGGCGGATCACCCGGAAGCGCGCGGGCACGTCGCGCGCCTTGCAGTACTCGAGGAAGTCGTTGCCGATGGCGTGCGCGGTGATCGTCTTGCCGCAGCCGGGCCGACCGAGCCCGAACAACACCGGGTTGATCTGCTTGGGGCTGCGACCGCGCCGCAGATCGAAGGCCGCCACGTCGCGCGAGAGCTTGATGCCGGCCTGGAGATACTCCTGGTTGCCGACGATGTCGCCGAGCGCGACCGGCTTCAGATCGACCACGGGGTCGCCCATCGGCCGCGCGCGGAATCCCTCGTAGCGGTGGCTGCCGACGGTGACCTTGCGCTGCGCGAGCGCGATGCCGAAGGGTCGCAGACGGCCGGCGTGGGTGAGCCGCTCGATCGCGGCGCGCAGCTGCACCACGAACGCGTGCAGGGTCGTGCCCAGCCACGACTCGCGCTCGACCAGGCCCTGCGCCGTGGCACCGGGCTTGAGCGTGGCCTGCACCTCGACGTAGCGTCCGGCCAGCTTGAGCACGCGTGCGATGACCTCGCGGGGTGGCTGCTGCAGCAGCTCCTCGAGCCCGTCGGCCTCGAGGCTGCCGTCGGTGCCGGGGGTCGGGGCCAGCTCGGCGAAGCCGCGCACGGCCGCGTCGCACGCGACCGTCGCCGTGAACGCGCCGATGAAGAGTCTCTGATCGCTGGTCGGCTCGGGCAGCGCGAAGCTGCCCGATCGCGCGATGTCCTCGAGCAGCGCGGCGTGGATCGCCTCGCCGGCCGCAAGCGCGAGATCGCCGGCCTCGACCACGACGTCGAGCAGGCGCAGCGTCAGCACCGTGTGCCCGAAGGGCGCCTTGACGATGCGGTGCAGCTGCTTGGCCAGGCTGCCGTCCGCCACCAGCGCGCGGATGCCCGCCCGGTCGAAGCCGCCCGGCGGTGGGGACACGGTGATGGGGGTGCGTTCGTTGGACTCGGCCATGGCGCGGGGGCGCAAGCGTACCAGCAGCCACGCGGACGGATGGCTGCGGCGTCTAGGCCCGGGTGCGCACGGCCGCGAGCGCGTCGAGGAAGCCGGTGGGGTCCTCGAGCGAGACCACGGCGTAGCGGGCGTTGGGTAGCTCGAAGGCCCCCCACACGTTCATCGGCCGCGGCCGCACGAACGCGACCCGCACGACGCCCTCGGGGCTACCGACGTAGGCCACGGTGTCGTCGGGCCCGGTGCGCGCGCCGAGCCCGAACTCGATCGGCCACGTGTGCCGCGCGACCTCGCCGATCTCGGGCAGCGGCACACGCTCGTCGGCGGTGCCGTAGCAGAACCGCAGTCCGTGTTCGTCGAGCTCCACATAGGACTGTCCGTCGCGGAAGCCGAACAACCAGCCCATGGGCGGGGAGGGTTGGGGAAGTCGGATCGGGAAGCGCATCGTCGGGCGACGGGCCCGCGTGCGGGCCCCCCGAAGATGAAGTCCTTCGCGTCGCCGATCTGATCCCGAAGAAACGCGCCAGGCCGGCGAATTTTCCCGCCCACCCGAGCGCACGCGGCCCATCCGCGCTCGCACCCGCGCCCGCGGGCGTCGCGCAAGCGGTCGTCACCGACCGCGGAGTCGAGCGCCGAGGCCCGTGCGGTCGTGCAGGACCATGCCGACCACCAACGCGACCACGAACACGACCGCAGAACCGCCCGAGCCCAGCACCACGAGGGCGGGCCCAGGGCACACGCCGGCGAGCCCCCAACCGATGCCGAACAGCGCGGCACCGAGCAGCAACCCGCGGTCGAGCTCCCGCGCGGTCGGGAGGTGGAAGACATCGCGCAGCAGCGGCGACCCGCGTCGGACGATCACGCGGTGCGCCAGGGAGTGCACCGCGATCGCACCGAGCATCACGAGCGCGAGGTTGGGCCGCCAGTCGCCACCGACGTCGAGGAAGCCGATGACGTTGCGCGGGTCGGTCATGCCCGCGAGCACGAGACCGGCCGCGAACAGAACCCCTGCGAGCATGGCGAGTGCCGGGGCCTTCACGTCGCGCCCCCGAGCAGCCGCACCGTTGCGACCGTGAGCACGCCGGCAGCAAGGAAGGTCGCCGTCGCCACCAGCGAGCGCGGCGACAGTCGCGAGACCCCGCAGACGGCATGGCCACTGGTGCAGCCGTTGCCGAGCCGGCTGCCGAAGCCGACCAGCACGCCGGCGATCGCGACGACGACCGGCGAGGCGTCCGGCGCGACGACGGCCTCGACGCCGAACACCGCGAGCGCGAGCCCGACCGCGAGCAGCCCCGCGATGAAGCCAGCGCGACAGCGCGTGTCGGGGTCGCGGACGAACAGCAGCCCCGCGAGGATGCCGCTGACACCGGCGATGCGACCGTGGCTGAGCAGGAGGATGGATGCGGCGGTGCCGATGAGCACGCCACCGAGGAGGGCGAAGAACGCGTCGTGCATGGAGAGCGAGAACGCAGCCGCTCGAGCAGGTCCCGTGCCAACGCGATGCGCCCGTGGTCTCGGGCGATCCGAGGCCGTCGCTGAAACACGGCGAAACGTCCGCTGCATTTCGTCCCGCCCCGCCGCCGGCGCTGCGAAGCAGGCCAGCGAGCTGCACGCGTGCGGCGGCGGCCGGCGTGCGTGGGCCGTCCGCGCGCCGTCGCGATCATCGTAGACTCGCCGGCGCCGATGACCGAGACCAGCGAGACCTCCGACGTTGCCGTGACGCTCGACCAGCGGGTGCTGACCATCCGCCTCGATCGCGTGAAGAAGAAGAACGCGCTGACGCTGGCGATGTACGACGCGATGAACGCCGCGCTGCAGCGAGCCGTCGACGACCCGCAGATCCGCGTCGTGGTGCTGCGCGGCGCCGACGGCTGCTTCACCGCCGGCAACGACCTCGCGGACTTCATGCAGCGACCCCCGACCAGCGCGGACTCGCCGGTGGGGCGGTTTCTCGGCCTGCTGGGGAGCTTTCCCAAGCCACTCGTGGCCGCGGTCTCGGGGGTCGCGATCGGCGTCGGCACGACGCTGCTGCTGCACTGCGATCTGGTCTACGCCGCCAGCGACGCGCGACTGCAGCTGCCGTTCGTGCCGCTGGGACTCTCGCCCGAGGCGGGCTCGAGCGTGCTGCTGCCCCAGCTGGTCGGCCACGCCCGCGCGTCGGAGCTGCTGCTGTTCGGCGAGCCGTTCGACGCCGCCACCGCGCTCGCGCTGGGGCTGGTGAACCGCGTGCTCGAGCCGGCGCAGCTGCACGACTACGTGCAGTCACGCGCGCATGCACTGGCCGCCCTGCCGCCGGCCTCGATCCGCCTGACGAAGCGACTGCTCCGCGAAGGTGGTCGCGAGACGCTGACGGCGTGCATGGCCGCCGAGGCCGAGGCGTTCTTCGAGCGCCTGCGCTCGCCCGAGGCCGCCGAGGCGATGTCGGCCTTCTTCGGCAAGCGCAAGCCCGACTTCTCGCGCTTCGACTGAGCCCAAGAGGGACCGTCCATGCCCAAGCCCAAGTCCAACGGCGGCAAGTCGGAGCCGCAGCTGGTGCACCAGGACTTCGCGTTCGCCGACGACCGCGAGCTCGACCGCAGGATCGCCGAATTCCGCGAGGCACACGCCCGCGATCACGGCCAACGCCTGGCCATGCACGCGCGGCGCGAGCTCGGACGCGGCAAGGTCCGCGTCACGTTCCGCGTGGTCGAGGCGCCCGCCGGCAAGCGCTGACCCAACGTGCTTGCGGGATGCTCCGCCCGCCGCGACCGCCGGTGCGACGGCGCAGCGCGGCGAACCCGAGCACGAGCCACGCCAGCGATCCGCGTCCCCCACCCGGGGCGTCGGCGCGACAGCTGCAGCCGGAACCGCCGTCGCCCATCGGCGCACCCGAGCTCGAGCCCTCGTCGGCCCCGCCGGTGCTGCCGCCCGCCTCCGCCCCGCCGGTCGTGTCGCCACCGCTGGCGCTCGCGCTCGCACTGCCGCCGTCGCCGGAGCCACTGCTCGAACCACCGTCGTCGGTGGTCGCGATGCCGCCGGTGCTGTCGTCGGCCACACCGCTGCTCGAGCCGCCCGAATCGCCGCTGCTCGAGCCACCGCTGCTCGACTCTGCGCCGGTCGTCGCCGGCGGCGGCTCGTTCTCGCAGATCGCACTGCAGCCGTCGCCGTCGAGGTTGTTGCCGTCGTCGCAGTACTCACCCGCGACGTTGTTCTCGTAGCCGTCGCCGCACACCGGCAGGGTGCAGTCGGCGTCGCAATCCGGCGAGGTCACGCCGTCGTCGCACTCTTCACCGGCGAGCGTGTTCGGCACGCCGTCGCCACACATCGGCGCGGTGCAGTCGGCGTTGCACGTCGGGGTCTCGCCCATCTCGTCGCAGGTCTCGCCGGCGACCGCGTTGACCACGCCGTCGCCGCACACCGACAGCGTGCAATCGGCGTTGCAGGTGATCGAGGCCGGGCCGTCGTCGCACTCCTCACCCGCAGTGACGTTGAGGGTGTCGTCGCCGCAGCTCGCGAAGGTGCAGTTGGCGTCGCAGAGCGCGGTCTCACCGGCGTCGTCGCAGTTCTCGTCGGGCGTCGTGATGCCATCGCCGCACGGCGTCAGGTCCATGCCGTCGCCGACGATCAGATCGTCGATCTGGAAGTAGCCGCCGGTGGTTGCCGCGCCACCGGTGAGGCCGAAGTGGATGCTCTGGATGCGCTCTGGCGCGGTGACGCCCCAGAAGCTGCCCCCCGCCGGCAGCTGCACCTCTTGGACATCGCCGTCGCCGAAGGTGATGTACGCGTAGTACGGGTTCATCAGATCGTGCGAGAGCACGCTCAGACCCGCGCCGACGACACCCTCGTCGGTGCCGACCGAAGTCGTCAGGAACGACAGCTGGAACGATCCGTTGCAGCCGGCGCAGTAGGTCGCGCCGCCGACGATGTTCAGGTTCATGAACCCGGTCGACATGTAGTCGGTCTCGCCGAGCACCGAGCTCATCACCGCATCCGAGTTGATGACGCCGTAGCCGGGGTTCGCGTAGTCGTCGGTGACCGAGAACTGGATGTCGGCCTGGAAGTTGACCAGCGAGTCGTAGTACGTCGGGTTCGCGGCACCTGCCTCCGCGGCAAACGCAAGCCACAGCGGCAGGAGCAGCACAGCACCGGTGATCGGGAACCGACTTCGTGTCTTCATGGGTAAGCTCGGGACGCGGCGACTGCCGCGCCCCGACGGTAGCAGGTGCACGCGCATCGCCCTCGCCTGCGGCAAGCCGCCGCGGCTGGCGGATCGCGCCCGAGCTACTCGCGCGTCGCGGCCGTGACGACGATGGGATCCACGGGTACGCCCTCGTAGGGCCCCATCGTCTCGGTCGGCACCGCCGCGATGGCGTCGACGACCTCGAGCCCCTCGACCACACGGCCGAAGACGGCATAGCCGGGCGGGGTGTCGAGGAAGGCGTTGTCGACCAGGTTGACGAAGAACTGCGAGGTCGCGCTGTCGGGATCGTCCGTGCGCGCCATCGAAATCGCGCCGCGCACGTTGGTCAGGCCGTTGCCCGACTCGTTGACGATCGCCGGCATGGTCGGCTTGCTCACCAAGGTCTCGGTCAGGCCGCCGCCCTGGATCACGAACCCCGGCACCACGCGGTGGAAGATCGTCGGATCCTGACCATCGGCGCCGTCGAAGAAGCCAGCGTCGACGTAGGCGAGGAAGTTGGCGCTCGTGATCGGCGCGGCGACCTCGTCGAGCTCGAAGACGATCGTGCCGGCGGTGGTCTCGAAGACCACCCGCGTGGGCGCGCCCGCGGTGGTGCCGCTGTCGGCCGCGGTGTCACCCGAGCTCTCGGCGCCGCTGTCTGCCGTCTGGCCGGTGGTCGCAGCGACGCTGGTGCTCGCGTCCGAGCTGTCGCCCCCGGTCCCGCTCGCACTCGCGCCGCCGGTGCTCGCGTCGGTGCCCCCACCGCTGCCGTCGCCCTGATTCCCGCCGCAGGCGAGCACGAACACCGCCACCGTGAGCCATCGCGCCATCGCCATCCGCCGCACGCTAGCACGGCCCCGATGCCGGCGAGGGCTCACCGCTGCTGCGCCCACGCGTCGATCTCCGCCAGCCGCCGCCCCCACTCCGGGCTCGCGGCATAGACCTCGCGGGCCTCCGCGACCAGCGCGGGGATCTCGGCCCGCTCGGCACGATTGCCCGAGGCCCGAAGCGCACGGGCCAGCAGGTAGGCCCCCTCGGCGCGCACGTTCTCGCTCTCGATCGCCGGCGACTGTCCGATCGCCCGCACCTCGCGGGCCATCGCGATCGCCGCGGCACCATGGTGCTCGAGCAGCTCGAGCTCGACCAAACCCGTGAGCGCGCGACCGACCTCGGCGTCGACGCGCCCGAACTCGCGCTCACGCAGCGCGATCGAGCGGGTGAGCTTGTCGCGGGCCTCGTCGCGGGCGCCCCGCTGCAGCGCGACGAGCCCGCTCTCGAGCAGCAGCTGGGCGACCATTGGATGCGCCTCGCCGAGCGCGCGGGTGCCGATCTCGAGCGCCTCGTCGGCAGCCGCCCGGGCCTCGATCAATCGCCCGCGCTCGAGCTGGATCGACGACAGCATCGACAAGCTCCGCGCGAGACTCTCGGTGTCACCCGCGTCGCGTCGGGCGATCGCCAGGGCGCGTTCGGCGAATCCCAGCGCCTCGTCGTGGTGGAGGCGGACCAGGCCGTTCCACGCCAGCATCCGCAGCGCCGGCGCGGCGGCCGGGGTGTCGGCGCCGAAGTTCTGCTCGTAGATCTCGAGCGCGCGCAGGTGCTCGGCGTGCGCGCCCTCGAGATCACCGAGCTCCCCCAGCGCGCTGCCGACGTTGATCGAGGCGCCCGCGACGTTGGGGTGCCGCGGGCCGTAGCGACGCTCGAGGTGATCGCGGCTGTTGCGAAAGTACGCGAGCGCCTCGGCGAAGCGGCCGTGCGCGGCCTCGATCGAGCCGAGGTTGGCCTCCGCCCCCGCCACCAACACGACGTCGACGCCTTCGGGGAGCAGCTCGATTGCCCGCTCGAACTCGAGCTTGGCCTCGTCGTAGTGGGCCATGCGCAGCCGGATGTTGCCCATCGCCACCCGCAGCTGGATCTCCAGCGTCGGGGCCCCGCCCATCGCCGACAACATGGCGCGACAGTGCTGCTCCCACTGCTGCGCGCGCGTGATGCCGCCGACGGTGTCCGGCTCCCACAGCTCGAGCACGCCGATGATGGCCATCGCCGCCACGCGGTGGTGCTCGACCGCGAGCGCGGCGCTCAGCGCATCGTGTTGGGCCTGCTCGGCGTCGGGCTCGGCGCGCCACTGCTTGATGATGGCGAGCTCGAGCAGCGCCTCGGCGACCGTCCAGCGATCGTCGACCTCGTGGGCGCGCTCGAGCAGCGTGCGCGCGAGGGCTTCGGACTCGGGATAGTGCGCGGTGTCCCGCAACAGCTCGATGCGGGCCACCATCGCGTCGAGCTCGGCCTGGATCGCGGGCTCGACGGTCGCCCGCGCGGCCGCGCCCCGCCCCAGCTGCAGGTCGTCGATGCACACCTCCGGCCGCGGTAGGTGGGCGACGGTGTCGGTGGCACGGCGCACGCCCTCGGCATCGACGTCGGCGAACGCACCGACGAGGCCCTCGAGCCGCTCGAACTGTCGCTCGAGACAGCCCATGCGCAGCGCGATCACGGCGCTCGGCACATCGCCGCGCTCCTGCGCCGCGCAGGCATCGGCGGTGGTCGACAGCCAGGCCTGCGCAAAACCATCGAAGCGCTCGCGCACCGCCGCCCACGCGTCCGCGGCCGACGGTGCACGCGTGGCCGAGAACTCGGCCTCCAGCCGTCGCACGGTCTCGTCGTTCCACACGGCGCCCAGGCGATCGGCGACGCCGGCACAGTAGCTGCTCCGACGCGGCGGCTGGCCCGACGCGGCGGCGAACACCACCACGCCGGCGAGCGCGGCCGTCGAGGCCGCGGCCAACAACAACGGTGCGCGACGGCGGGGCTCGAGTGCGGTGAGCAGCGCGTGCATGCTCGGCCAACGATCCTGCGGGCGGGGCGACAGCCCACGCAGCACCGCTCGACGCAGCCGTCGCGGGACCGCAGCCGCGCCCGCGATCGGCGTCACCGCCCCCGCCGCGGTCTGCTCCGCGAGCAACTCGACGCTGTCGCCCTGGAACGGCCGCGCCCCGAACAGCCCCTCGAACAGCGCCACGCAGAAGCTGAACTGATCGGCGAGCGCATCGCTGCGCGCGCCTTCGTGCAGCTCCGGCGCGGCGTAGGCGGGCGTGCCCTCGAAGCCGCCCTCTTGGGTCGCCTCGAGCGGCATCGGGAACGACGGCGAGCGGACGTCGTCGCCACCGGTGTCACCCGCGAGGTCGCCATCGCGACGTGCGAGCCCGAAGTCGGTCACCACCACGCGACCCGACGGGGTGATGAGCACGTTGTCGGGCTTGAAGTCGCCGTGCACGATGCCAGCGTCGTGGGCCGCCGCGAGCCCGAGACCGGCGTCGCGCAGCACCGCGAGCACCTCGCGCCAGGAGTGCGCGCGGGCCAGCCAACGCTCGAGGGTCTCGCCCTCGATCAGCTCCATCGCGAGGAACGGCTGGCGATCGACCACGCCGACGTCGTGGATCGTCACGACGTTGCGATGCGCGAGTCGAGCCACCGCCTGCGCCTCGCGAAGCAAGCGCGAGCTGCTGCCCGCACGCGGGTGCAGGAGCTTGATCGCGACCGCACGATCGAGATCGGGATCGAACCCTGCGTACACGACCCCGGTCGCGCCCTGCCCGACCACGCGCCCGATGACGTAGCGCCCCACCCGATCGCCGGGCTGCAGCCGCACCGCGGGGTCGCTCACCACGTCACGACCACCTCGTGGGTCCCGGCCGGCACGCCGAGCCACAGCGTGCCGCCGCGATCGTCGAGGTGCAGCCAGCCCGGCGTGGTCGCCAACGCTCCGGCATCGGCGACCGCCGACAGCTCGGCGCCGTCGAGCGTCACGCCGGCGGGCGCGGCCGCGGCCAGCACTTCGACCACCGCGCCGCGCGAGAACACCTCGCCGTCCTGCCAGCGCAGCGTGGTGGCGGTATCGTCGACATCGAATGTCAGCGCGGCGCCGTCCCACAGCGTCGCGCCACCGCTGCGCCCGGCCGCGATGCGTGGGTAGAGCACACCGGCGTCGCCGTCGAGGCTGTCGACGCGCGTCGGCTGACCGGTCGGGGCGATCGCATCGATGGTCGGCCGCAGCAACGCCACCGCACCACCGTCGCGCAGCCACAGCGGCAGCGTCGACAACGGCGCGTCGATCTCGATCGTGCTGCCGTCGATGCCAGCGTCGACGACCACGCCGTCGAACCACCCGATCCAGCGACCGGCCGGGAACGTGACCGTGCGCGAGCTGGCGCCGGGCTCGACCACCGGCGCCACCAAGAGATCGTCGCCCAGCAGGTATTCGTCGCCGGGGTGCACCCCGAGCTCGGGGTACGCCAGGCCCAGCGGGCGCACGATCGGGCGGGCGTGCTCGTCGTCGAGCTGCTGCACCGCCGTCCACAGATAGGGGAACAGCCGCAGGTGCAGCCGGGTGAAATCGCGGTACCAGCCGAGCATCTCGTCGTCGAAGTCGGTGCCGGCGAACTCCCATGCGACGTTGCTCGAGCCGGTGCCGATCTGCATCACCGGCGTCAACGCGGTGTGCTGGAACCACCGCGTGAAGGTCTCCTTGGTCGGCGGGCCGTGGCGGTAGCCGCCGGTGTCGGACGCGAACAACGGGAAGCCCGAGGGTGACAGCGAAAGCCCCGCGGCGACCGCCGCCGGCAGGCCCCCGACCGCGAGCTTGCCGTCGCGATCGTCACCGAAGCGCGAGAGATCGGCGTCGAGGTCACCCGGCCAGATCACGCTGGCTTGGGTCTGCTCGCCCCACGTACCGGCCCGCGCGAGGATGAAGCCGCCGTCGGCGGGCAGCGCCGCGGCATAGGGCGCGTGGTAGCCGGTGTGGTAGCGCCCGTGCATCGTCCGCTCGTCGCTGCCGTCGGCGAACGACCACGCGATCCGGCCGGGCCCGATGCCGCTCATGACGTCTTCGCCGTAGTCGAGCTTGTAGCCCTCGATGCCGAGCGCAGTGTAGCCACCGAGCAGCTCGGCCCACCACGCGAACGCGTCGGGGTTGGTGAAGTCGAGGGGTGCCGCGCCCCACTTGTTGAGCAACAGCCCGACCACCGGCGGGAAGTAGCCCGCCGCGGTGGCCTCGTCGTGCAGCGCGGTCGCGGGCTCGTCCATGTCGCTGACGTACGGCGTGTGCCACAGCGCAACCCGCAGGCCGAGGTCGTGCAGCGCAGCGATCATGCCGGCGGGATCGGCGAAGCGCGTGGCCTCGAAGTCGAAGGTGTTGACGCCGGTCGCATAGGGGCGATCGATCCACAGCGCGGTGTGGGGCAGATCGAGGTCACGCAGCGTCTGCGCGTCGGCGATCACCTGCGCAGCGTCGGTGTTCTCGTTGCGCCACAGCCACGGTCCCAGCGCCCACGGGGCCGGGCGTGCGGGTGCGCCGGTCTGCGCCCAGTAGTGCGCGGTGACGTCGAGCGGATGCTCGGCACCGTACAGCGCGAACTGCAGCCCCTGCCCGCCGTGCGGGCCCATGCCGTAGGTGACCTGCACGAGGTCGTGCTCCTGCGTGGCGACGTCGAAGCGACCGGGATGATCGTCGCGCACGAACAGGCCCCACCCGCGGGTGCCGACGAGCAGCGGCACCGGCACGTGGATCTCATTGCTGCCGCCCTCGTAGCGCAGGTCGGCCTCGAGCTGCATCGCGCGGGTGCGGCCGCGGTGCTCGGGGTGATCGAAGACCTCACCGAGCCCGTAGAAGTGCTCGGCGGGATCGCAACGCACGCCGAGTCGGTAGCCACCGACCTTCGCGTCGCCGCCGGTCGGGGTCCAGGTCGCGCCGAAGCGCCCGGGTGCGAGTTCCTCGAAGCGCACGGTCGCGGTGGTGCCACCTGGGTACGCCAGCGCGAGCGTGAGCACGCCGCCCTCGGCGACACTCACCGTGCTGGGCACGATGAACTCGAGCGGGAGCTCGGCCATCGGATCGTAGCTGGCGTCGTCGTCGATCGCGTCGGTGACCCCGAGCGCGAACGCATCCGACGGCAGCCGCAGCAGCACCACGTCGTCGCGCAGCAGCGCGGTCTCGCCGGTGTCTTCGTCGAACGCAAGGCGATACACCGCGGGCCCCTGCGGCTCGCCGCCGCTGGTGCTACCGCCGCTGTCGCTCGCCGCGGTGTCGGCCGCCCCGTGCCGACAGCCCCCGACGCCCGCGAGCAGCAACACGGCTGCGACGCCGATCCTGCGCACCGATGCCACCACCGGAGCGTAGCGGAAGCCCGCGCGCTTTTGGGGACACCGCCACCCCCGCGGCCCGCGGGCGCTCGCTCACGGCTCGTGGGGCGTCTGGGGTGGCCGTTGCTCGATGGTGCCGTCAACATGCCGCGCGAAGCGGCCGCGATCACCTTCGTGCACCGGGTCGTCGCTGGGCCACGGCCAGCCGCCGAACTGCGTGCGACGGTAGTCCGCGAAGGCCTGCTGGATCTCCTCGCGGGTGTTCATGACGAACGGGCCCTGCTGCGCGACCGGCTCGCCGATCGGGCGCCCCTGCAGGAGCAGCAGCTCGACCGCCGCATCGCCAGCCACCAGCGGGACCTCGCGTTCGGCATCGAGCAGCAGCACGCGGTGCTGCGACTGCAGCTCGCCGTCGACGCGCACGCCGTCGCCGACGAAGAAGTAGAGCGTGCGCGTGGTGCCGGGCGCCGCAGGCAACGTCCAGTGCGCGCCGGCATCCATGCGCACGGTCCAGATCGCGACGTCGCTGTCCGCACGCGCGGCCCACGAGCGCGGCGGCGGTGCAGGCGGACGGGCCTGGTCGAGCCGCCCCGCGACCACCGTGATCGTGGTCGCGCGGCCGTCGTCATCGCGGTGGGTCACCACCGGGATGTCCTCGGACCACAGCATCGCGAAGTGGGGCGGCGCGAGCTTGTCGGTGGCCGCGAGGTTCAGCCAGATCTGGAACAGCTCGAGCGGATTGTCCTGCTCGGTGCGCAACAGCGGGAACATCTCCGCGTGCACGATGCCGGCGCCGGCGGTCAACCACTGCGCGTCACCACCACCGAAGCGCGCGGCCGCACCCAGCGAGTCGGAGTGATCGACGAAGCCGCGGCGCACGATCGTGACGGTCTCGAAGCCGCGGTGAGGGTGCTGGGGGAAGCCGGGCACACGCTGGCCGTGGTACATGCGCCAGCCGTCCTTGACCTCGAAGTCCATGCCGAGGTTGCGACCCGCGAGCGAGGCCGCAGGCGCCATCGCCCCGTCGCCGCGCGGATAGGCATCGAGGTGATGCACGCAGAAGAGGAACGGATCGACGCAGGGCCAGGGGAAGCCCAGCGGTGCGCTCTGGAGAATCGCGGCGGTCATGGGGTCCTCGAACGGGAATTGGCCCCAACTGTAGCGCGCGTGGCCGCGCGAGGCTGCCCGCAGGGCACCATGGCCATCGACGACAACCGCGGCGCCCGCGGCTATCCTCGCCCTCGTCCGTGACTGCGCCGCTTCGTCCCTCGCCCCGTCGCGTCCTCACCGTCGGCCTCGCGTGCGTGGCCGCGCTCGCTGCGTGCCGCCCCGATCACGCGTCGGAGCCGCCGGAGCTCGACGCCGACGAGCACCTGCTGCTCACGCCACGGGGCAACCCCGAGGAGCTGCTGGGGCGCACCGTCACACCCGACGACAAGGGTGGCTTCGTGCTCTCCGACGAGCGCCCGCCCGGCTGCGAGGTCACCGTGAAGCGTGTGCCCGAGCGATGGCACCGCACGTACCAGCAGGACATCGGCAAGGTCGCGCACATCGGCACCGGCAACACGCCGATCGGCGATCTCACCGCGCGCTACGGCAAGACCATGCGCATCGACGCCGACATCGCGAACCTCGAGGTGCTCGAGGGTGATCTGCGCGGCTGCACCGGCATGGTCGTCGGCGCGGTCAAGGTCGGCACCGGCAAGCGCGAGATCCGGGCCGCCGAGGAGGCCAAGGTCGAGGCCCACGTGAAGGCCAAGGGCGTGCCGGTCGGTGCGGGCGCGGGCAAGTGGCGCACCGTCGAGCGGGGGCTCGAGTGGACCGATCCACAGGCATGGGCGTTCGTGGTGCGCGACCAGGGCGGCACCAGCGATCTGCGCGTCGAGCTGGTGCTGCTGCCCGAGTCGGTGCGGCACGGCGAGGTCTTCACGGTGCGGGTGCTGGCCGCACGACAGGTCTATCTGGTGATCGGCTTCGTCAGCGAGGCCGGCAAGACCGGCCTGCTGCTCCCCAACGGCCGCCAACCCACGCCGATCGTCAACGCCGGCGGCAACGTCGAGCTGACCCTGCAGGCCTCGCTGCCCCTGCTCGACACCCCGTCACGCGACAAGTTCGTGCTCTACGCGTTCGCCGAGCGGGGCGATTTCGACATGTTCAAGCCCCCGCCGGGCAACCTCGACGCGGCCACCGTCGCGAAGTACTTCGACGAACTGCCGGGACGACTCGCGTCGATCCCCACGCGGCGTTGGACCAAGACCGAGGGCTACCTCCTGATCGAGCCGTAGGCACCGCCGATGCCCCCACGCGACCTGCTACCATCGCCGCGCATGTTCCTGCGCGCCGCCCTGACGGGCGTCATCACCCTCGCGCTCGCGCTCACGCCCGTGCACGCCCGCGCGATGCAGCAGCCCTCGGTGCCCGATCGCGACGTCGATGGCGTCGCCGACGACGTCGATCAGTGCCCCGACACCTATGGCGCCCCAACCAACGGTGGCTGCCCGCCCCAGGCCCAGCCGCCGGTCGTCACCGATCGCGACTACGACGGTGTCCCCGACGCGCAGGACGCCTGCCCCGACGTCGCCGCGGCCACGCCCAACGGCTGCCCCGCCGACGCGACGACCACCACGACCACCACACCGCCGCCCGCCGACGTCGATCCCAACGACGAGTACCAGGTGGTGCTGCGCTCGCTGCCGAACGACTACGACATCAACTACACGTTCGACGGCCAGGCCAAGAAGTTCAAGCGAGAGAACGACCCTGGCCGCGTGGCCAAGCGGGCCAGCGCGCTCGGCATCGCCGGCGGCACCTTGACGTTGGTCGGCGTGGTCGCCGGGCTCAGCACGATGACCGCGGGACTGGTCATGTCGAAGCAGGCCAAGGACGAGCTCGAGGGGATGGAGTTCGAGAACACCTCGCCGATCGATCCCAACGGCGAGCGCGCCGGGCTGATCGAGAAGGGTGAGCGCGGCGACAAGGTCGCGATCATCGGCTCGGCGGCCTCGGGCGGCGTCGCGGCGCTCGGCATCATGCTGCTCCTGGGCGCCCGCTCGCTGCGCAAGAAGCAGTACAACACCGCGGCACCGTCGGCGGGCTCGAGCCGCATGTCCGACGCCGACCGGAAGAAGTTCATCCTCACCGGTGGCTTGCTGGTGGTCTACGGCGCGATCGGCATGGCCATCGGCGGCGCGCTGATGGCCAACAAGGACGAGACCAAGAAGAAGCGCGGCAAGGCGGTGCTCGGGGTCTCGGGCGCGCTCGCGGGGGTCGGTGTGCTGCTGCTGCTGCCGCCGTTCATCGCCAAGCGCCGCGGCTCGGCCCAGATGACCGCAGGCCCGATGTACGTGAAGCGCGGCGGCGGAGCCGGCCTCGCGATGCGCTTCTGAGCGCGCAAGCACGTCGATCGGAAGTCGTGCTCGCCGCGACGTGCCACGCGAGCCCGTGACAGCTGCGGCTTCGTCAACCGCGCCGGTCTCGGAGCCGTCGCAGGACCTCCGCATCGGCGAGATCCTTGGCGCGACCAGCCGCGAGCTTGTTCCTCAGCATCGCCTCGAGACCGATGCAGCGCACCGCCACGCCACCGATGGCACCAACGAGCGCATCGTGGACCGCGTCGTCGAAGCTGACGCCGCAGGAAGTCGACGAAGTCGTCGGGTGCGGACTCCGTCATGTCGGTCGCAGCACCCGACCCGGCATCTCGGCGCGCGAGTACTCGGGGAACGACAGCCCAGCCAGCAGCCACTGCTCGCGCGTGAGCGCCCAGACGAGGGCCAGCCGTTCGTCGGCGGTGCTCGGATCGCGTTCGTCCACGAGCGGCTCCTCGCCGAGCGAGAATGTGCGGATCGGCCAGCTCTGCCGCGCCCGCCGACGCTCTTCGAATGTGCTCACGACCTGGAGCGTAGCATGCGTGGCGGCGCGCGGCGCGGCGCGTGCGACCTTGAGCGTCACTCATAAGAGAGTTACGATGGGAAGATGCTGGCACCGTCGCGACCGTGGCTGCTCGCCCTCGCCCTCACCGCGTGCGGCGACGGCGGGCCCGCGCAGCAGGACGCCGGCAGCTCGGGCGGCGCAGACTCGAGCGCTGCGACGATCACGATCACCGCGCCGGACACCTCGGCCACCGGGTCGAGCTCGGGCGCCGGCGACGACACCACGGACACTGGCGCCGACCTGGGCGTGCCGGTCGCGCCCGTCGAGATCGTGATCCACTCGCAGCGAGCGACTCGCATCGACGTGTACGTCTATGCCGCGCCGACCGACGCGGCCGAGGTCCTGGTCCGCACGCTCGAGCACGGCGAGGGCGATGCGTTCCGCACCACGCTCGACCCCGACGATCTCGTCGCGGCCGGCGTCGGCGACGTGCTCTACTACGGCCTGCGCGCGTGGGGCCCCAACTGGCCCGAGGATCCGCGCTGGCTCCCAGGCTCGGAGGCGGGGTTCGTCGCCGACGTCGACGACGAGGGCAACCGCTTCAATCCCAACAAGCTGCTGGTCGACCCGCGGGCCCGCGAGCTCAGCCACGATCCGATCACGCCGACGTTCGGCGACGCGGGGGTCTATCGCACGGGCCCCGAGTTCCGCGCGCTCGACAGCGGCCCGTCCGCGCCCAAGTCGGTGCACGTGCTGGCGCCGCAGCGCGCCGTCGAGCTCGGGCCCCGGCCCACGCGCGCGCTGGCTGACGACACGATCTACGAGGTCCACGTCCGCGGCTTCACCCGTGCCGATCCCAGCGTGCCCGAGGCGTGCCGCGGCACCTATGCGGGCGTCGCCGCGAAGGCCGACTACCTCGCGACCCTCGGCGTCACCGCAATCGAGTTGCTGCCGGTGCACGAGACCCCGAACAGCACCAACGACGTCGCCGAGGGGACCGACGGCGACAACTACTGGGGCTACTCGACGCTCGGCTTCTTCGCGCCCGAGCGACGCTACGCCTGCGACGATTCACCCGGCGGACCCACGCGCGAGTTCCAGGCCATGGTTGCCGCCCTCCACGAGCGGGACATCAAGGTCTACCTCGACGTCGTCTACAACCACACCGCCGAGGGCGGGGTCGGCGATCCCGACGTCGCCCGGCTGTACTCGCTGCGCGGCCTCGACAACCGCGGCTACTACGAGATCGACGCCGATCCGGGGCACTACGCCGACAACACCGGCGTGGGCGCCAACACCAACGCCGACAACCCGATGTTCCGCGACCTCGTGCTCGATTCGCTCGCGTACTGGCACCACGAGATGGGCGTCGACGGCTTCCGCTTCGATCTCGCGTCGGTGCTCGGCAACGGCTGCGACCGCGACTGCTTCATGTTCGAGCCCGACGCCGAGGACGGCATCCTGCGCCGCGCCGTCGCCGAGCTCCCGGCGCGGCCGGTCGACGGCGGCGACGGGGTCGATCTCATCGCCGAGCCGTGGGGCATCGGCGCGGGCACGTACCAGCTCGGCAACTTCCCCACGGGCTTTGCCGAGTGGAACGGGGTCTACCGCGACACGCTGCGCCGCGACATGAACCTGCTCGGCGTCACGAACGTCACCCCGCGCGAGCTCGTCCGCACGATCATCGGGTCGCCGCAACTCTTCGACGAGGGCGATCGTGGCCCCGCGGCGAGCATCAACTTCCTGGTCGCCCACGACGGCTTCACGCTGCACGACCTGTTCGCGTGCAACGCCAAGGACAACGACCAGCCGTGGCCACTGGGCCCGTCATCCGGCGGCTCGGACGACAACCTCAGCTGGGACCACGGCGGTGATCCGGCGCGTCAGCGGCAGGCCGCGCGCACGGGGCTGGTGCTGCTGGCGACCTCCGCCGGCGCACCGATGATCACCGGCGGCGACGAGGCCCTGCGCACGATCGGCTGCAACAACAACCCCTACAACCTCGACGCGGCGACCAACTGGCTCGATTGGTCGCTCGACGATGATGAAGCGACGCACGCGGCGTTCACCGCCGCGGTGCTGCACCTGCGCCGCGATCACCCGGCCCTGCGGCCCCGCGCGTGGATCGACGGCGCGCCCGCGGGCTGGTCATTCCTGACCGACGCCGGCACGGCCGCGGGCGGCGGCTACCTCGACGATCCGACGCGGCATTTTCTCGCGTGGCGCATCGACGGTCGCGACATCGGCGATCCGGCGCGCTCCATCTACGTCGGCTACAACGGATCCGCTGGCACCGTGATCGCACACCTCCCCGCGCCCGCGCAGGGCCACGCGTGGGTGCGCGTGCTCGACACGGCGCAGGGCGAGGTGGCGGCACCGGGCAACGAGCCGCCGATCGCGGGGGCCACCTACGACACCGTCGCGCGATCGATCGTCGTCGCCCTCGAGCTGCCGGTGCGCTGAAACGTCCCTCAGCGCGCGCGAGCGTAGACCGCCATCGTGCGCCCCGGCAGCGCCAGCCGCAGCTCGCCCTCGGTGATCGTCACGGACCGAGGGCCGCCGGCGCCGAGCAGCTCGACGAGCTCGGTGCCGTCGGTGAAGAGCGCGAGATCGGCCTCCGACAGCGCCTCGTTGGCTGCGATGCGGATGGCCACCGGGCCCGCCGCGTCATCGTCGTTGTTGAACGCGACGACAATCGGATCGACCACGTCCGTGCGCACGAACGCGAAGATGTTCGCGGCCTGACCGCCCTTGCGCCACAGCTCCACGTAGTCGCCGCGCACGAGCGCTGGGTGCTCGCGGCGCAGCGCGATGAGTTGCTGCACCCGCGCGAAGGTCACGTCGGCGCCTGGCAGCGCGTCGTCGGGGTGATCGACCGCGCGGCCGTCCTCGGTGAACGCCCAGCTCGGCATGTCGCGACGGTTGTCGGGGTCCCCCGCGCCGAGCAGCCCGACCTCGTCGCCGTAGTAGAGCATCGGGATCCCGGGCAAGGTGAACAGCGCGCCCAGGGCCAACAGATGGCGGCGGTGGATCTCCTGCGGGTCCGCATCGACGGCGCTGGTGAAGCGCGGCACGTCGTGGTTGTCGACGAAGCTGGTGAGCGCGCGCAGCCGGGCTTGCCCGAGCACGTCCACCTGCTCGGCGACGCGCGACGCCAGGGGATTCACCGAGCCGCCGCCGCCGAAGACGTGGCCGAGCTCCGCCATCAGCGGGAAGTTGAACAGCGAGTCGAAGCCGGCGTCGAGGTACGGCACCAGCTTGGCGGTCGATCCGGTGTCGAACACCTCGCCGACGACGAACAGGTCCGGCTTTGCCCCGTGCACGGCTGGGATCCACCGCTCGGCCCAGTACTCGACCGGGACGTGCTTGACGGTGTCCATGCGCACGCCGTCGATCGCGACCCGCTCGATCCAATCGACGCTCTGCGTGTCGAGGTAGTCGGCGACCTCGGGGAGCTCCTGGGCGAAGTCGGGCAGCGGTGAGCCGCCGATCGGGCAGAACACCTCCGCGGGACCGAGCTGCGCGCAGCCGTCGGGATCGTGGAACCACTCCGGGCGCTGCTGGACCACGCGCGCGCCGGGCCCGGCGTGGTTGACGACCATGTCGAGCACCAGCCACCGGCCCGACGCGTGGAGATCGTCGGCGAGGCCCTGCAGATCCGCGAGCGTGCCGAGCGTGGGCTGCATCGCGCCGTCGTCGGGTTCGGCGAAGTCGGCCCAGTAGCCGTGGTAGCCGCAGCGATCCGGCGACTGAGCGTACACCGGCGTGATCCACAGCGTCGTCACACCGAGCGACTCGAGGTGATCGAGCCGGTCGCGGATGCCCTGCAGATCACCGCCGTGGAACTTGCGGGGATCGTCGGGATCGAAGCAGCCCTCGGGGCCCAGCAGGTCGTTGTCGGCCTCGCCGTCGACGAATCGATCCGGCATCACGAGGTAGATCACCTGCTCGGCAGCGTCGAGTCCGGGCGTGTCGCCGCCGGTGGTGGTGGCGTCGTCACCGCTGGCGTCGGAGGCAACGCCCGAGTCGACCTCTGCGCCGCCCGTGCTCGCCGTCGCGTCCACGGTGGTCGGCGACGTCGAACCGTCGGTCGAGGCGCCGACCCCGGATGTCGTGCCGACCGGCATCGACTCGAGCTCCGCGGCGCCGCACGCAGCGACCGACATCAGGCACCAAGCGAGCCGGGTCATCGCGGATCACGGTACACCCTCGAGGCGCACTGGTGTGGTCGTCGGGGCCGTCGAGCGAAACTCAGCGCTGAGTCACGTCAAAGGCTCGACCGGGGTCGAACCGGGGGCCGAGGATGGGGACGGTTCGGTCGTGTCGGCGCAGCACCAAAGCGGCTGGTAGATGTCCTACTGCCGGTTCTTACCCGTGTGGCACGGGTAGACCTGCGGCGCGGTGGCGAAGTCCACGCCGTAGGGAACGTCGATGTACTCACCGGTAGAGACGTTACGGATCCGGCCGACGGTATCGTTCTCGCCCGTGTCGAGGTCGCCTCCCCAGACGTCGGCGAATTCGATCGGCTTGTCGCTCTCGAGCTCGATGAGCTGCCACTGCTGGCGTGGATCAGTGGCGTCACATCGATCCATGATCAGCCCGTGTGACCCGAGCTGCAGGTCGCTGGTCCGCAGGTCGTCGTCGTCGCCCCCATTGTGCTCGGGGGTCATGAGATCGACGCAGTTGGGGGTCTCATCGCGCGCCACCATCCGAGCTCTGACTGTTTCCGAGAACTCCTTCATCTCTCTTCATCACGTCTCGCCCCGGGGTCAGATCTGCGGCCCGTCCTGCTGCCGCGTGGAGGCTGCAACTACCCTGACAGAGGGGGCGGGCGGGCTCGGCAGGCCCGCGGCTCCCGCGGTCACGACGTCACGGCAACGGCACTGCATCGAGCGTCGCCCAGATCCCGACGAATGCCTCGGCGACGGGCGGAGGTGGCATCGGGCCGGGGCCGATGTACCGCCCGATCACACCGTCGGGTGCCGACTCCGGTGCACCCGCCGAGCAGCACAGATGCGCGACCGGCCCGGTGTCGACCGCACACTGGACCAAGAAGCACTCGGGGTTGCGCAGGCTCGCCGGCAAACTCGGCGTGCAGCCGCCGGCCAACGGGAAGCCCATCGCGCCGTGGGCCCGATCGTCACAGACGTCCTGGCCGTAGCTGCAACGGAGGTCGTCGAGTGCCACACCGGGCGGTCCCTCGACGCACGCGGTGAAGCGCTTGCCGATGGCGTCTCCGATTCCGCAGCTCGAGTCGCAAAGACCCTCGGCGCACTGGGTGCCGAGGTCGATGGACTGGGTGATTCGATGATCGTCGTCCGAGCTGCGCGCGATGCCGAACTTCTCCTCGGCGTGGAAGGAGAACGCGTGGATGGCCTCGTGCATCAGCGTCCTCGACAGGTACGCACCGGGGTCGATGCCGAGCTTGTCCGCCTCGGCGAACGCCCTGGAGACGTCGACGATGATCTGCACGAATCTCACGTCTCCGGCCTCGTACAGGGTGGCCGTGCCCAACGCACCTCGGGGCACGACGCCGTAGTCCGCGTACGCGAGGTCCTCCGCGACCGCACCGTCGATCAACTCGCCGACTTCTTCCTCGCTGAGGCCGGCGTAGCGCGGGTTGTCTCGGATCGCGTCGATGAGCATGCGCCGTGCGAGCCCGCCGTTGCGGAGCGTCTGTGTCACTCGTTCGATCGCATCTTGGTACACGTCGAGCTGGCCCTCGGTGGGCGGCGTGTAGGGGGCGGTCTCGGGTTCGTCGGGGGCGTCGGCATCGTCCGGTGGGGGATTCTCGGTGGTGTCGCCTTCGGGCTCATCACCGGCCACGCAGAAGTCGCCGAGATCGATCGCCAAGTCCCGCGGAGCAGAGGTGGCATCGAGCGCGCACCGCATGATCGTGTCCAGCTCGGGGTCGGCGGAGAACCTGCCGCGGCGCGCGTCCAGCGGTGGTCCCATGCATCCGGCCATCGCGACGCCGGCGGCACCGCCGGTGCCGTCGCGGCCCGAGCCTCCGTCGCAGCCATTCTGCTCGGCAAGATCGGCGCGGGAGGTCCGCAGATGGGTGAGTGGACTGTCGGGCGCGCCAGGATTCGGCGGCGCCGCGCCAGGTGTCAGATCGAACGGGGTCGAGCCCGCGGCGCAGGTCCTGGCCGAGCGGCACATGAATCCCCCGGCGATCGCCTCGAGCAGGGCACAGTCGCCTTCACCGAACTGCCGGAGATCCTGGAGCTCGCGCAGCATGTGATAGGGATCGATGTCGACGCGCTGCAGTCGCCCGGATCGCATCGGATCGGGCAACCACACTCCGAGCCGATCCAACACGAGCCCGCGTCCGTTCGCCAGCGCGCGCCGAGGCAGGTCGTAGCTGCGACACACGAACGACTCGCACGCCGGATCGTCGGCAGCGTGTTCGAAGTCGAAGCCTTCGTCGGGCACGTCGCCCGCAACGAGCACACGGCCATCGAATCGCGCCCGCAGCAGGCGATAGGAGCCCGGAATGGTCGAGTACTTGGCCGCGTCGAATGTCAGCAACGTGATCGGCAGGGCATTGTCGAGCAACCAACGGACCGCCTGCTCGTGGCCGGCATCGGCGAGATCGGCCGCGGTCTCGAGTACTGCGTCGGACCATGCGGCATCGAGGCGTGCGATTTCGCCGTGATTGAGGCAGCGGAATCCGCCATGAATCGCCGTGAGCGCGTCGACCATCTGTTGGGTCTGCAGCTCCCGGTCGGTCGTGCGTAGCGCTCGCGCGTACGCGAACAGATACGACGGGGTCGATTGCGGCCAGCTGGCGTCGGTCGTCGACTCGTGGACCACGACATTGGCGCAGTCGGTGCCTCGCGCGCTGGTCCCGAGTGGCGTAGCTGCCAGGATCGTTCGACCGACGGCGACGAACATCGCGTACTCCTGGATCCGGCGCACGTCTTCGTCGTCGTCCACCTCCGACTCGGAGCTGATCGATCCCCGTACCTCCGCGATCGCGGACGCGACGGCGTCCATCAGCTGGGTTCTGCGTGCCTGGTACACAGCCGGCGGTAGCGCCGAGGTATCCGCGGGGACGAAGTCGGGGCCGAGAGCGGATAGGTTGGCGGTCAGCTCCGCCTGCGCATCCGCGATGCGCGAGCGCCACTGCGCGGTCGAGAAGCTGGACAGGGCGAGCGAGGCCGCCTCGAGGCGCCCGCGGGCATCCAGCGTCGGGTGCAGGTGGACGTCGCCGTCGGGGGTGATGCGCACGAGATCGTCGAAGCGATCGCCGTTGAGGTCGGCCCATAGGCAACGGTCCTCGGTCCCACAGGTCGCGGCCTGGGGCAGCGCCAGGGGTAGTTCCCATTCGTACGATGAGGACCACACGAGCGTGCCTTCGGGATCGGCTTGCAGGATGTCGGTGCGCCCGTCGCCGTCGAGATCCGCGAATTCGCAGCGGTCGGTCCCGCAGTCGGCCGCGACGGAGAACCTCGAGGCACCATCGGCCCCGAACGCGCGGACGCCCGCCTCGCCATTCTGCCACGCCAGCCACTCGGCGCCGACGCTGCCATCGAGCTCGACCAGGCGACACTGCACGCCTTGATCGCAGGGCGTCGGTGCTTGTTGGACCTCGGTGTTCTCGCCGAGTCCGGCGGCGTGCACTCGGGCAGCCTCGTCGATCCACACTAGCTCGGCGCCAGGCGACTTGTCCCACGGCGCCGCGGCACAGCGGGCGTCTGCATCGGCGCAGAATCCGGCCGTGACCAACGGGTCCGCGATGAGTTCGATGTCCTCGCCGACCGACGCGAGTCGCTCGACCCTCACCTTGCCATCGCCCCGAGCGATGTGCGCGAGCTCTGCTCCGCGAGCACCGTCGAGATCGGCAACGATGCAGATGTGGTCCAGTTCACAGCGATTTGCCAGCAGGCGCGGCGGAGCTAGCCCCCACCCGTTGCCGTAGGCGACGGCGATCGTGCCAGGGTCTGCGAACGTGCCACTGGGATCGCGGCGGACGAGGTCGGCTTTGCCGTCGCCGTCGACATCGCTGAAGCTGCACACGACGGTGGCCGGGCACGGCGCCTGCACGCTCGCGACGGGCTCGAGCACGGGAATCCGCAGACCTACGCCGGCGCCGAGAGGGGTTGCTGCCCGTGGACTGTCGGGTCCGTCGGGCAACGGATCGCTGTGGCAGGCCGTGGACGCGAGCAGTGCGCTGACGACGAGGCGGCACCGCTTCGGGGCGAGTGACGGAGAACCGTGAAACATTGGCATGTCGGGGCCGCAGTACCGCGACCGCCGGCATTGTTCCCCACGAAGTCGCCGCGCGGATCGAGATCCGGCGAACTTCCCCAACGCTGCGTCCGTGGTGTTCGCCAACAACTACGAGTTCCTCTACGGCACCGGCGACGTGATGGCGTGCGACGTGTCGGCCTGGCCGGCTTCGATCCGCCGCTGCCCTCGACCGCGGAGCTCCGCGACATCGTGGTGTGGATCGACGCGCAGTACCTGAGTTCACCGATCTCGCGGTCGAGGCCCGGGCCAAGCTCGGCGACATGGCCCGGGCAGACGGGTGCGGTCACGAGGCGGACACATTCGTCCGGTAACTCCGGTGGCAGCTCGGGCGAGTCATCGGGTGCGGTGGTGCCACCTCGAGAGCTGCCGAGGCCTGCGTCGGGGTCGATCGAGGACGCGGCGGGAATCGAACATCAAGGGGGGCATCACTTGGTGACCGCGCTGTGGCACGCGGCGCAGGTTCGGCCGGGGACGAGCACCGGCGCCCACTTGGTCGGACCGCGCCTCGAGGTCTGACGCCAGACGATCGGCGACGTGCGACGCGTACGGTCAGCTCTCGCTGCCCGGCACCGCAGAGACACCCTCGTAGAAGACTCGCGCCAGCTCGATGTCGCCGGTCTTGGTCAGCGCGTCGCCCATGGCCATGAACATCAGCTCGAGGTTGTGGGGGCTCTTCTCGCTCCAATGGCAGCGGGCCACGCCCTCGGTGGGGGCGTCATGATAGCCGGCGACGTAGGCCGCGAGGTCGGGATTCTCGCGATCGAGCGGCGTGCCGTTGCAGAGGTCGAAGTGCGTCCAGAAATCCTCGATCGCGGTCGGCATGCCTACCCTCGATGTCTCATGCTGGTGACCCGCACCGCCCGCGCCCTCGACGATCGACGGCGACGCCACCGCGCTCGTCGACCTGTCGCTCATCTTCGACGATGCCGCCCTCGGCGGGTTCTCGACCGGGACGAACCTCTCGGTGGTGCGTGCCGAGGACACGCCGTGGGTCACCGCCGGCAAGTCGGGCGAGAGCCTCGTGCTGGGCACCTCGGTGCTCGACGATGCCCGCGCCGGCTGTCGTGTGTGCCGCCGCGGGCAGACGCTTGGTCGCCGCGCGAGCGGCTAGTACCTCGACACAGCGATTGTGATGGGTCAGAACGCCGTCATGGCCGCGACTCCGCAAGGCGCCGTGCCGCCGGAATACCGGGCGTATTTCAAGGTGCGGCAACGCAGCGAGGCGCGGTCAGGGCGGTGTTATGGCCCGTCACAATCGCTGTGTCGAGGTACTAGCAGCAGATCGCGGTGACGTTGTCACTCGCGTAGCACGTGCAGTCGCAGCTCGGATTGCTGGTGTCGCCGTAGCTACACGTCTGTACACAGCTGACGGTGCTGGTGTTGCACACGAGTCCGTCGCAGCACGCCAGCATGTTGCAGGGGCCGTTCTCCGCCGAACATTGCGCGTCCTGCTTCGGCGGCGGCTGACAGGTGCGATAGCTATAGAGCGCATCTTGCAGGCAGACGCTGGTGCCGGGGCAATCGCCCTCGTCATCGCAGGGCAGGCCCTCGATGGCTTCGTCGGGCTCGAAGCACGCCGTCACCGCGACTGCGGCGGTGACCAGCGCCAACGCGATCGGCAGCACACGAACTCGAGTCGTCTTGGCGGTCGGCATCGTCGATCTCACGGCGTGGGGGTCGGGTTGGCCGAGGGGCTCCCGGTGGGCACGATCTTCACGTCGGACAGCGACGGCACCTTGGCCTTCTGGCCCCGCTGCAGCGCCTTGAGGGCGCGGCGGACGTGCTTGATGTGCGGGTAGTCGGCCTCGGCCAGATCGTTGTAGCCGCTCAGGAAGGCGGCGCACGCGGCCTGCTTCTGGTCCTTGTTCTTGTGCGCGAGCGTCAGGTAGTCGCGGAGGTACTCGTAGTCGTTGACCATCGAGGTCTCCTTGTTGCGGAGCGCTCGCGCATAGACCTGCCACTCGCGGCACATCTTGAGCGCCTGCACGCGGTAGGGGTTCGTGCTCTGCGACAGCCGGGCCAGTGCGCACCAGGTCGAGGCGCGCGTCTCGGGCAGCGCGGTCTCGTCCTTCTGCAGCTCGAGCGCTTGGCCGTAGAGCTTCTCGGCCTGCATGTCGGATTTCTGGTTGAAGTTGACGCTACCGCCTTCGAACAGCGCGGCGTCGGGCACCGCGAGCGTGTCGGCGTTCATCTTGAGGTCGTTGGCCGCGGCGCCGCGCATGCGCATCTCGGTCAAGTCCGGGCCCGGCTCGCCGGCCGAGATCGCGAGCGACTGGTCCGCACCGACACCGCCGACGATCTCGGGGGTCTGATGTCGCCCCTGCAGCAGCATCTCGAGCGCATCCTTCGAGTAGCCGACCGCCTCCTGCACCGTGATGGTGCCGTCCTTGTTGGTGTCGCCCCAGCCGCGCATGGCACCGAGCAGGAGGTACGAGAACGCGGGGCGATTGAGGCCCGGCAGCGAGCCTGCGTACTCATCGGACTTCGAGGCCGACAGCACGATCGAGCGCGAGCCGGTCTTGAGCGACACGAACACCAGGTCCTGCAGGCCGGCCTCCATCACGCTGCCACCGGTCGAGGTCTTGCCGTTGAAGCAGGCGTCGAGCACGACGATCGGCTGCACGCCCTCCTTGCCCTCGAGGATCGCCAGCAGCTCCGACTGCGCGACACCGCGGGCCTCGATGCTGTCGGGGGTCGGTCGCACGTCGGCACCGACCAGCCACGCGTCGTCACCGGTCTTCTTCGGCGCGCCGTGGCCGATGAAGATGAACCACAGCCGGCCGCCCGGCGAGACCTTCTCGGCCGCTCGGCGGGCGTCGGCCAGCATCTCCTCGCGCGTGGCCTCGTGGTTCCACAGCAGGTGCGTGTTGGTCTCGGGCACGCCCTGCGTCTTGGTCAGGAACTTCACCCAGTCGGCTGCGTTGGCCCGCGCGCCGGGGATGTCGTCGACGCTCTGGTAGTCCTCGATCGCAACCACCACCGCGGCGTCACGCAGCGCCGAGTTCTGCACCGGCGGCGGCGGCTCGGTGAGGCTGGGCCATGCGGTGCCCTCCTTCTTCAGCGCCACGTCCTTGCCACCGCGGTGGCAGCCAGCCGCGAGCACGAGGCTCGCTCCGAGGGCAGTCGCAACGAATGCATGGCGCGCGCGCATGGGAGGCTCCGACCTGGGAACGATACCGTCGCCGCCCCGGGCGCAGCAAGCCGTCAGCTGCCGCGCGTGATCACGAGCGTCACCGGTGCGCCGCGGCGCTCGATCTCGATGGTCCAGCGATCGGTGGTCCGCCGCTTGTCGAAGACGCCCATCAGCGACTCCATGTCCGTGACCGCAGTGCCGTTGATGTGGGTGACGAGGTCGCCGTTGCGGAAACCCAGCTCGTGTGGCGACAGGTCGCCCGCGCTCGGGGTCCTGCGGATGCCGTAGAGCTTGAAGCCGCGACCGCTGCTGTCGGGCACGATGCGCACGAGCTTGGCGAAATCCAGCGGCGCATCTTCCCATCGCTTCAGCGCCGCCGCCGGGATGGTGTACGACTCGGTCACCGCGGCCGTCGACGACGCGCTCGGCGAGGCGAGCGGCTCGGGCGCGAGGCGCGGGCCCGCATCCGGCAGGGACGCGCGCGCGGCCGTGAGCAGGGTCGGGTCGACCAGGCCCGCACGGGGCTCGAGCACGACACGCCGACGGCCGGCCCCGGCCGCGTCCTCGAGCTGCAGCTCGACCTCGGTGCCCGCCGTCTTGGCGGCCGCCAAGGCGGCCACGAACGACAGCGGCGAGTCGACCGGCGCGCCTGCGATCGCCACCACGCGGCCGTCGCCGCCCACGAGCGCGCGCGTGGTCGCCTCGGGATCGAGCGCATACGCGAGCGCGAACAGCTCGAGTGCGGCTTCGTCGACCACCCGACGATCCTCGCCCGAGGGCACCACCGCGTCGGCCAGCAGATCGATCGCGCGCTCGACCTCGTCGGCCCGCGCGCGGCGGCGCACGAGGGTGCGCAGGCGATAGCGGTGGTTGTGCGGGGTCCCGTCGCGGGACAGCTCCAGCGCAAAGCGCCCCTGCGCGGTCGCAGCGTGGAGCGCGTCGCGCCACGAGGCGGCGTCACCGAGCGTCACGCCGGCGAGTCGCTGCAACAGATCACCACGCACGAGCCCGAGCCGCGTGAGCACCGATGTCGGAGCGATCGTCGAGAGCCGACAGCCGCCGGTCGTGGGCTCGCAGACGGAAGCCTGCGACCACAGCTCGAGTGCGAGCTCGAGCAACGCGCGCTCCTCGATCCGCCACGACGTCGCGGTGATGGCCTCGATGTGTGGCCCTGGCGACGCGGCGGCATCGCTGCGCGCAGGCTCGTGCGGCACCGGGCTCGGGGGCGGCGTGTCGGGTGGTGCGTCGCCCGGAGCGCCCGCGGCGGGCGGGGTCTCGGCGACCGGCGCAGGGCTCTCACCCGCGCGATCGCAGGCGACCGTGCCGAGCGTCAGCGCGAGCCCCAAGCAAGCCCGCTGCGAGCGTGTCGCGATCATGCAGCAGCGAACATGCCCTGCCGCGTGCGTCGACGGCAAGTCCTCGCGCGGCCACGACGTAGGTCAATCGATCGCGAGCAGCTCGACGTCGAACACCAACATGCCCGCCGGTCGCCCGGGCTGCCCGCGATACGCCAGCGCCTCGGGAATCCACAGCCGCCGCGACTCGCCGACGACCATGAGCTGCAGCCCCTCGGTCCAGCCGGGGATGACCTCGGTGAGGCGGAACGTGATGGGCTCGCCGCGCTGGACCGAGCTGTCGAACAGCTTGCCGTCGGTGGTCCAGCCCGAGTAGTGCACGGTCACCGCGGTGTCGCGGTCGGGGTGACGGGCGCCCGTGCCGGGCGTGAGCACCTTCGACGCGAGGCCGGAGTCGGTGCGCTCGGCCTCGGCCGGCGGCGCGGCGACGTCGGTCGGCACCGCCGGCGTGGGACCACGGTTGCACGCCAGGGCGAGCACGAGAACGGAGGCCAGGCGGCGGAGCATCGGCAGGCGCAGGCTATCAGGACGCGACGCGCTTGGCAGCGGCGGCCGGCCGCAAGGCGCGGTTGAACGCGGACACGCTCGCGGCCGCGGTCACGACATCGATGCACCACACCGCGGCGAGCAGCGCGAGGCCCGATGGGTCACCGCGTGCGAGCAGCCACATGGCCATCGCAGCCCCGGCGAACACCACCGCGCCGCGACGGCCACGACCGACGTAGATCTGCGCGAGCCCGAGCAGGTTCAGCCCGAACAGCGCCAGGAGCACGACCACGACGATCGAGCGCGGTCGCACGGTCGCAGCGGCGAGATCGTCGTCGTCGTCATCGTCATCGTCGACGGCGGACAGCGACGACGCCCCCTCGTCGTCCGACGAGGCCTCGTCGTCGAGCGGCTCCGGCAGGTCGTCCTCGACCAACGGCCGCGGCCGCAGGGGGTCGCCACGCGACGGCGCCTCGTGCTCGCGACCGGGCTCGTCGAACGGCCCCACGATCTCGGCCGCGAACGCCCGCGCGTCGGCGAGCTGTGCGTGCGGCACAAGCACGCGCGTGCGATGGGCACCGCCGTACAGCCCGCCGAGCACCGCCTGCGTGTGCATGCCCTGACAGTGCACGGTGATGCCGCGGGCCTCGAGCGCGCTCGCCAGCAGCTGCGCCTCACCGACATGGCTGCACTCGCACAGCAGCACCATGCTTCCGGATGCCATCACCGGAGCATAACAGCCCGCGCGCGCGATCTGCCCGACGGGCCGTTCGCGCGCGCATGGGCTCGGTGCACTACTTCTTCTTCGGCGACGGCAGCGCGACGACCTTGCAGTTCATGGTCTCGCCCGAGGCGTTGCAGCTGTACATGGTGCCCTGCACCTTGAAGAACTTGGTGCGACTCTCCGTGAGCAGGTAGCTGCCATCGGGCTGCTGCCGGATGCTCGAATAGGCGACGCTGCAGCCGGCAGCGCTGGCGAGGGCGACGAACACGAGGCCGTGGGTGATGAGCTTGCGCATGGTCGTGACTCCCTTCACTTCGACACCGAGACGTCGACGAGCTTGCACGCATCGGGCGACGCGTTCTTGGTGGGGCAGAGCCACACGGTGGCCTTGGTGTTGAAGACCTTCTGGCGCGCACCCGCGGCGTAGACATAGCCGTCCTGCGCCGCCGGAGCGGTGTCGTTCAACCAGGTGGAACATCCGCCAGCGCCGAGCGCCAGCCATGCAATTGCGAGCTTCAGTTTGGTCATTTGGGTGGGAGTGCCTCCGACTTGGCGCGCTTCGACGCCGGCCGTGCCGGAAAGCTACAGGCCAACCTGCGATCTACGTCACTGCGCGTCGCCGTCCTGGGACTTCGGCTGACGCATGGCGCGGGGCGGCAGCAGCTCGGGCTCGCTATCGATCTTCTGGGCCAGGAACAGCGACGCGTCGAGCTTGAAGAAGTTGCGCTTGCGGTAGAACGTCAGCGCCGGCCGGTTGTTCTCGGCGACCTCGAGCACGAGGTGCGTGCAGCCACGCACGCGCGCGAGGTGCTGCAGCTGCTCGAGCATGAAGCTGCCGATGCCGCGCCCGTGGTAGTCGGGGTGCGAGGCCAGCTCCTCGACGAACAGCGGTCGCATGTCGCGCTTGTCGAAGTAGCGGGGGTTCACCCAGTTGTCGCTGCCCGTGACCTCGTAGGCGCACTCGGCGTAGCCGACGATCTGCCCCTCGAGCTCGAAGATGAGCTGCTCGATGCCCTCGTCGTCGTACTGCTCCTCGAAGCGCTGCTTGCTGCGCGGGCGCTGGTACTCGACCGTCTCGCGGTTGACCCCGCGGAACACCAGCTTGAGGAACTCCCACACGCGGTTGAGATCGCGCCGGTGCATGCGACGCACACGGAGCTCCCCGGGTGACGCGGCCACCTCGGGCTCGGTGGTGTCGGGCTCGGCGGCCTTGGACTTGGACTTGCGCTTCGGCGTACGCGCCATTTTCGGCGAGTGTACCCGACCCGTGCCTCGGGCCGTGAGCGGCATCACCCGCAGCGTGCCGGCAACGCACCGCTGCCCACGGGAGCCACAAATGGCCGCCGGATGCCGCTGGCTCGCGGGCCGCCCCGAAGTAACCTCGACAGCGACCGCGCCGACGCTACGGAGCCCGAAAGCCCCCCTCGCATGGACATGCCCGCCAACAGCACCACGACTGGCCTCGGATTCTCCGAGCGCGGCGTGCTCTTCATCGTCGGCGCGGTGCAGTTCATCAACATCCTCGACTTCATGATGATCGCGCCGCTGGGGCCGCGGCTGGCGGTCGCGGTCGGGATGCCCGAGTCGCACCTCGCCGACGCGGTCGCGGCCTACACCTTCGCCGCCGCGGCCTCGGGGATCATCGGCTCGACCTTCCTCGATCGCTTCGATCGCCGCAGCGCGCTGCTGGTCGCGCTCGCGGGTCTGGTGCTCGGCACCGCCGCCGGTGGCCTCGCCACCAGCTTCGGCGGCCTGATGCTCGCGCGCATGCTCGCGGGTGCGTTCGGCGGGCCGGCGACGTCGCTGGCGGTCGCGATCGTCTCCGACGTGATCCCGCCCGAGCGTCGCGGTCGTGCGATGGGTGCGGTGATGGGCGCGTTCGCGGCGGCCTCGGTGCTCGGCGTGCCCGCCGGGCTCGCGCTCGCCGAGCTCGGCGACTGGCGCACGCCGTTCTTCGCGGTCGCCGGCGCCGGGATCGTGGTGGTCGTCGCGGTCACGCGGCTGCCGTCGCTGCGGCTGCACCTGGGCGCGTCGCGACCCAAGCCGCTGCCGCTACGCGAGATGCTGGGTCGCCGCACGGTGCTCATCTCCTACGCGATGACGTTCACGGTCAACGCCGGCGCGTTCGTGCTGCTGCCGAACATCGCCACCTTCGTGCAGAACAACCTCGGCCTGCCCGAGGGCCAGCTCAAGTGGATGTACCTCGCCGGCGGCGTGATCAGCTTCTTCACCACCCGCACGGTCGGCCGCCTGCTCGATCGCGTGGGTGCGTTCCGCATCGCCGCGGTGGGCTCCTTCGGCTTCGCCGCGGTCAGCTGGATCGGCTTCGCCGAGCCCGATCTCCTGCCGGTGCAGACCCACCTGGTCGCCTGCATGTTCGCCATGTTCATGTCGTTCATGTTCTTCAACGGCGTCCGCAACGTCGCCTACCAGACCCTGACCACGCGCGTGCCCCGGCCCGCCGAGCGCGCGCGCTTCATGTCGCTGCAGTCGGCCGTCCAGCACATCGCCGCGGCGTCGGGCGCGGTGCTCTCGGCGCGTGTGCTGTCGACGGCGCCCGATCACAGCCTCGTCGGCATGCCGACGGTGGCGTGGATCTCGATCGCGATCAGCTTGGTGCTGCCGGTGTTCGTGCGGACCGTCGAGCAGCGCCTGCGCGCGCCCGGCGAGTCGAGCTAGTCACCCGGCCGGCTCGAGCACGACCTCGTTGATCGGCCGCACGTTCATCCCACCGGGGTACGCGTACGATCGATTCTGCGTGAAGACGCTCGTCGCGGGCGTGCCCCAGCCCCACACCCACAGGCCGAAGGGGCCTTCGCTCTCGATGACGTGGGCTCCGGCGGCGCAGCCGGCGACCGGCTGGAAGTCGCCGGTGCCCATCGACACGCGTGTCCACTCGTAGTCGCCGACGGGCTCCCAGCCGTCGACGGTGCCGAGGCAGTCGAGCTCGACGTCGTGCCAGCCCTCGGCATCGCGCGCGCGCACCAGCACGAGGCTGTTCTCGGGATACGAGGGATCCATGAAGAAGACGTAGCGCTCGAGGTACTGCTGCGGCGGCACACCGATCACGAAGTCGGCATCGCCGGCGCCGCTGAAGCCGCCCGGCGTGATGAGGTCCCACGCCGAGCCACCCATGTACGAGAACAACAGGAACGGATGCTCGGCGTCCTGGCTCGACACGACGAAGGCATCGGGCGTGGTGAACTCGGCGATCTCGCCCTGCCCGAGGCTCGCGGGGCCACCGACGTCGTCGGACCAGGTCAGCTGGGTGCCATCGACGGCCCCGACCACGCGCCACACCGAAGGCTCGGTGCCGCGCGGCTGGTGCATCACGCCCACGTACTCGTGACCGAGCGCGCGCACCGGCGGGATCATCTGCTCGGCGTGATCGGCGAACAGCACCCCGGTCGGCACCCGCAGACCGTTGTGCCCCGCCATCAGCCCGATCGGCTTGTCCGACGAGATCACGCTGCCGGTCAGCTCGGCAGACTGGGTGAACTGCGCGTGCTGGCCACGGTCGAGCACGAACTGCAGCGGCACGCCGGCGGGCCCCGACGGCAGGCCGCCACCGCCCTGCACTGCCGCCACCGGCAGCATCGTGATCGTGGTGTCGTCGTGGGTCGCGACCAGGTTCATCGACGGCTGCTCGGTCGAGAGGTCGGGCAGATACGCGTCGGCGGCGATGTAGTTGGTGTCCCAGGTGCTGGTCGGCAACAACAACGACGCGCCGGCGATCGCACCGCCCGTGCCGGCGCCGTACGGGTTCATCTGATACGCCACCACCGGTGCGTCGGTGGCGATGCGGAACGAGCGACCGACCGCGGTGCCAGCGATCATCACCTCTTCGGTGACCGCCGGCGTGATCGGACACGGCACCTTGCCGGTCTCCTCGATGCCGGTCGGCCCGGACAAGAACAGGATCGCGACCTCGCCGGGTGGCAGCCCCGCGACCGGGTCGTACGGCGAGAGCGTGAGACCCGGCCCGACGCCGCTGGGAATCCGCGCAAACGCCTCGACCGGCAGCGACGCGCCGTCGAACTCGACTTCGATCGCCACCGGGGCCGACCAGGTGTTGGCGACGAACGCCGCGAAGCAGACCCCGAGCGCGTCGTAGCTGGCCGGGTGGTCCATCTTCGTCGCCCAGTACTCGCAGCCGACCGATGACTGCGCGTGCGCGACCGCGTCACAGGCCGGCGCGCAGGCGCCGACGGTGACATCGCAGGCCTCGTCGTCGTCGCAGGTCTGCACCGGATAGCCATCACAGTCGAGCAGACGATGCATGTCGGACGAGCACGTCACACACGACGGCGGGCCGACGTCGAGCACACGACCGACGTCGAAGATGCCGGGACCGGCGCTGCTGCTGCTGCCGTCGCCGGCGGAGCCGCTGTCGTCGGTCGGCACCGCGACGGTGCCGACGCCGATCGACGTGCTGCTCCCCGAACTCGCGGTGCCGTCGTCGTTGACGGTGCCGGAGCCCGTCGGTGTGCGCGCCTCGCCACCCGCACAACCAACCGCCGCCGCGCCCACCAGCGACCAGGCGCGCAGCTCCACGCGAACCATCGATCCCCAACCCATGACCACCTCCGACCCACGGGTATCGCTTCGTGACGAACGAAGCGGCCCGCGTCACCTCCATCGGTAACGCGGGCCTCGGGATGGTTCAGCGGCGAGCGCCGAAATCGATCCAAGCGAGTCTCTACAGCCCGCCGGGCTGGCCGCCCTGATCCGCAGCCCAGCGATCGGGCGAGCGCCACAGGCGCGAGCGCAGCAGCTCGCGCTCGTAGACGAACTCCTTGGGCAGGCGGTCGAAGAAGCGATCGAAGAGCTCCTCGTGGGCGTGGGCCTCGATGTTGCCGGGCTCCTTCGCGACCGCCATCAGCTCCTGGAACTTGTCCTTCTCGAAGCTGCTGCCGTCCCAGTTGATGTCCTCGTGGCGCGGCATCCAGCCCAGCGGGCTCTCGATGGCGTAGCCGCGACCCTTGACGCGATCGACGATCCACTTGAGCACGCGCATGTTGTCGCCGTAGCCGGGCCACAGGAACTTGCCGTCGGCGCCGCGCCGGAACCAGTTCACGCGGAAGATCCGCGGCGGGTTGGGGATGCGACGACCGACGTTCAGCCAGTGGTTGAAGTAGTCGGCCATGTTGTAGCCGCAAAACGGCAGCATCGCGAACGGGTCGCGGCGCATCGCGGCTTGACCGACCGCGGCGGCGGTCGCCTCGGAGCCCATCGTCGCGGCCAGGTACACGCCGTGGGTCCAGTTGAAGGCCTGGTACACCAGCGGCTGGTCCTTCGACATGCGACCGCCGAAGATGAACGCGGCGATCGGCACGCCTGCGGGGTCCTCCCACTTCGGATCGACCGACGGGCACTGCGACACCGGAGCGGTGAAGCGCGCGTTGGGATGGGCCGCCGGCGTGCCCTTGCTCGGGGTCCACTCCTCGCCCTTCCAGTCGATGAGGTGGCCCGGCGCGGAGTCGGTGAGGCCCTCCCACCACACGTCGCCGTCGTCGGTCATCGCGACGTTGGTGAAGATGCAGTTGGCGTGCAGCGCCGCGATCGCGTTGGGGTTGGTCTTGCCACCGGTGCCGGGTGCGACGCCGAAGAAGCCCGCCTCCGGGTTGATCGCGTAGAGCTTGCCGTCGCGGGGCTTGATCCACGCGATGTCGTCACCGACCGTCCACACCTTCCAGCCGTCGAAGCCGGCCGGCGGCACCAGCATCGCGAAGTTGGTCTTGCCACACGCCGAGGGGAACGCGGCCGCGACGTAGGTCTTCTCGCCCTGCGGGCTCTCGACGCCGACGATGAGCATGTGCTCGGCGAGCCAGCCCTGATCGCGGCCCATCACCGACGCGATGCGCAGGGCCAGGCACTTCTTGCCGAGCAGCGCGTTGCCGCCGTAGCCCGAGCCGAACGACCAGATCTCGCGGCTCTCGGGGAAGTGCGCGATGTAGATGTTCTCGGGGTTGCACGGCCAGCGCACGTCCTTGTCGCCGGCGGCGATCGGACGACCGACCGAGTGCAGGCACGGCACGAACTCGCCGTTCTCGCCGAGCACGTCGAGCGCGCCCTGCCCCATGCGCGTCATGATGCGCATGTTGGCGACCGCGTAGGGGCTGTCGGTGATCTGCACGCCGAGCTTCGCGATCGGCGAGCCGAGCGGACCCATCGAGAACGGCGCGACGTACATGGTGCGGCCGCGCATGCAGCCGTCGAACAGCGTGCCGAGCGTGGCCTTCATCTCGGCGGGGTCGCGCCAGTTGTTGGTCGGACCTGCGTCGGTGCGGTTGGTGCTGCAGATGAAGGTCCGATCCTCCACGCGGGCGACGTCACGCGGGTCGGAGCGGGCGAGGAAGCTGTTCGGACGCTTCTCCGGGTTGAGCCGGATCATCGTGCCGGTCTCGACCATCATGTTGCACAGGCGGTCGTACTCCTCCTGGCTGCCATCGCAGATGTAGACGGAGTCAGGCTTGCACAACGCCTTGATCTCGTCGATCCAGGCCAGCAAACGGGCGTGCTTCGTGGTGCCGGGCATTGCGCCCACGTTGATGCACCCCAAGCACCGCTGCTGCCAAGGGGGTATGGCGAACAACGTGCAGTGCCGCCGACGTGCCACGACACACGGGCAGCGAGTCAGCGCACGCCGCAACGCGTCTGCGCGAGCGCAGCCTGCGCGACGGTGCGAACTCGCGTGCACGGGCTTGTCCGTGCGATCGCGGGTGCCAACGCCGGCGGCACCACGCCGGAGAACGGTGGTGGGCGCCTGCAACGGATGCGGGCCGTCACCCGTGACGGCTGCGGTACAGCCGCGCCCGCACGCGATGCTCGATGAAGTAGCGCTCGTCGTCCAGCGCGAAGCCCCACGCGTCGCGCAGCTCGGGGCGCTTGTGCGGCGTGATCACGAGCAGCACCGGCGACGCGCTGGCCATCGCGAACACCAGCTTCGGCAGCCACGATGGCGGACACAGGTGCAGCGCGAAGCTGCACACGATCGCGGCGAAGCGGCGCTCGAGCCCCTGCGACAGCTGCTCGAACGACCACGACTCGGGCACGACGCCGGTGCGTTCGCGGTACGCCACCGCGGTGTGGGGATCGCACCCGACGATGTCGGCGGGATCGCGACCCAGCTCCCGCAGCGCGAGCGTGACCTCGCCGGAGCCGGCCGCGAGATCGAGCACCGTCCCCGCCGGCAAACGATCGACGAAGGCCGCCACCGCGGCCCGCACGCCGGCCTCGTGGGGGTTGCGATAGTGCTCGCCGTGGGCGGCGTAGAAGCCGGCCACGCCCAGGCGCGCGTAGCCACCCCGGACCGAGTCGTCGGCGTCGTCGGGTGCGTCGGCCACGTCGCCCTCAATAGAGAAACGGCACGATGCGGTACGGCACCTTGCGGCAGTAGCGATCCCAGTCCTCGCCGTACTTGCGCTGGCACATCGCATTGTCGCGTCGCTCGCGATCGAGCAAGAGCGGGGTGAAGTACAGCACGTAGAAGTACGGCACCACGCTACCGAGGCCGCAGGCCAGGCACCACGCGTAGGCCATGCACAGATCGCCGAGGTAGTTGGCGTGCCGCGCCAGCCCCCACCAGCCCGAGAGCAGCAGCTTGGTGCCGCGTGCGGTGTCCATCGTGACCGGTGGCTTGCCCCACACCGGGCGCGTCGGGTCGCGACGGAACCCCTGCTTCTGCAGGTTGGCGGTGCGGAACACGTAGTAGCCGCCGAAGTTCAGCGCCACCAGCACGATGGCGGCGACCGTCGGCAGCTGGGGTTTCGCGGCGAGGATGTACTGCTGCTGCAGCACGAAGTTGAACGGCATCCACACCAGGAACGCGAACCACAGCATCAGGCCGAAGTTCTCCTCGATGATGTCGATCATCGTGAGCAGGGTCGACTCGAACACGAAGAAGTCGACGATGTAGAAGACCTGACACAGGCTCACGACCAGCATCGCGGTCGAGATGGTGCCGTCGGCCTGCAGCTGGGCGGCGGGCAAGAGGATCGCGAACGCGCCCCAGGTCGCCATGCCGATGCGCGACTCGAAGAAGAACTTGAGATCGTAACGGCCGAGCTTGGGGTTCAAGATCGTGCCCATGTAGAAGTCGTAGACCGGGTGCCCGGTGCTGCGCTCGAGATGGGCCCGACGACGACCGGCGACGTAGCTGAGCGCCGCGGCTCCGAACGCGAACACGGTCGCGATGGTGAGCAGCGGGCCCCACTGCGCGAGCACGTCACGCGGCGAGATCCACTCGAAGCGGATGCCCGCGAGCAGCGCCACCGCGGTGACGCCGAACGCGAACAGCCCGTTGATGCGGTACTCCGCCCGCTCGCCGTGCTCGGTCGGCCAGCCCTGCACCACGCGACCCGGGCCGAACACGTACAGCACCGCCTGGAACGCCAGCCAGCCCGCGAACAGCAGCGCCGCCTCGAGCGTCGGTGCCGGCACCATCTGCCCCAGCTGCGCGAGCGATCGCGGCAGCCACAGCGAGCCGCCGTGGTGGGCGTTCGCCGACCACAGGTAGAAGGTCGCCGCCGGCATCACGATCGTGAGCGCGAGCGCCCCCAGCGGTCCACCGAACTGGTTGGGCTTCGCGCCGTGGCCGGCGGGCGGCGGGTTCGCAGCGGAGTCGCCGTGCGTCGTGCTCATCGCGCCGGACGATAGCAGGCTTGGTGGACCCCGCATCACTCGCGTATCCTGCGGACGTGGATCGTGGATTCCTCGTCGCGACGTGCTGCCTGCTCGCTGCGTGCTTCAGCGAGTCCACCGGCGGCGACACCGGCCCGGCGAGCGCGGGCTCGACGGGCTCTTCCTCGGGCAGCGCGTCCGCATCCGCGTCGACGAGCAGCTCGGAGGGATCCTCCGACACGACCCGCGGGGTCGACGGCACCGCCGACACGACCGCGAGCAATCCGAGCACCACCGGCGACGACGACTGCGCGCCGCAGGACACCGTGCCCGAGCTCGCGGCGGGTTGGACGGGCCCGTTCATTCTCGTCCCCAAGCTGGGGGGTGGCGATACGCCACCGCCCTGCCCGATGGCGCTCGACGGTGAGGGCGTCGCCTCCAGCGGACCCGCGGCGCAGTCGTGCGACTGCAGCTGCGACCCTTCGTGCTCGGCGATCCTGTCGTCGAGCCCTGGATGTGGCACGGAGGTCGACACGCTCGCGATCCACGGCGGCTGCAACGCGACGTCGGCGACGGGCTACGTGGGCGCGGTCGCGGACGACAACAGCCCTGGCTCCTGCGACGCGCCGGTCGCCGCCGCAGCGACCGTGACGTGGGAGGACCAGCTGCGCGTGTGCGCCGGGCCGGTAACCGCCCGCTGCCTCGAGCGCCCACCGCTTGGGCTCGGGCCCTGCATCCGCCATGGGGGCGATCAGCTCTGCCCCGATCCATCGCTCGCTCGCATCGTCACGCACGACGAGGCGATCGCGACGTGCAGCAGCTGTCCGGACTGCGCACCGGCACAAGCCTCCGCGTGCGCCCTCGCGAACCTCGTCGGCTACACGGGCGACGCCTGCGATGGTGACGCGACCCTGATGTACCAAGGGGCATCGTGCTCACCGATGCCGGTGAACTCGGTCGACCTCACGATCCCGCCGCCGACGTGCCCACCGGCGGAGGGGACGATCACGGGCCTGGTCGGCACCCAGACCTACTGCTGCACACCGTAGGCCACGGCACGCGGCCGCCTACGGGCACGCGCCGAACATCGGATCGGGATCGCAGTCGGAGCCGGGATCCTGCGCGGCCGGAGCACCGGCGACGCAGCTCAGCACATACTGGTGATCGCCGCCGTTGCAGCTGTACTTGATGACCGGCATGCCGGCGCGAAGGGCCGCGAAGTCCTCGCTGGTGAGCGTGACCTGGTGGCAGTGGCCAGCCGAACCGGACGCGTCGTAGGTGACCTCGATGCCGGCCTCGATGTCGGCCAGCGGCACCTCGAGCGCGTGGCCGTGGTTGTTCGAGATCTCGGCGACGATCATCGCCTCGGTGCACATCGAGGCCGAGCCCGAGTCCGAGCCACCGCTGCTGCTGCTGCCGGCGCTGCTGCCCTCGCTGCTGCCCTCGGTGACGCCCGAGTCGCTGCTGCTCGAGTCGCCGGCGGTGGTGCTCGCGGTGGTGCTCGCGGTGGTCGAGTTGGTGGTGCTCGCGGTCGTGCTCGCGGTGGTCGAGTCGGTCGTGGTCGCGCCGCCGCTCGAGCCTCCGCTCGAGCCCCCGGTGTCGTCGTCGCCGTCGCTGCTGCAGCCGACCAGCAGCGCGGTGACGCCAGCGGCACAGCCGGTGAGGAACGACTTGCGCGAAAGAAGAGGCTTGATCATGCGCGGATGCTAGCCCAGCTGCGCCGCGCGACGACGGTGCGTGCACGTGCTTTGTCGGTGACCCCGATGACACGGCGTGCAAGCGGCCCCGCCGTCGCGTCGACGAGTGCCACGGCAACGTCACGACGGCAGCGGCACGACCCTGCTAGTCGCGCAGTCCCAACGCGAGCACGACGGCGAAGAGGAGTACCGGCGCCGCGAGGACCACGAGCGCGACCCACGGGCGTGCGTCGAGCAGCTGCGACAGCGCATGGCTGATGCGCTTCACGAGCGTCACCGGGCACTCGACGGGGACCTCGCCGGCGCGCAGGCGCTGCAGCGCTTCGAGCACGGCCGGCACGTCGGCGAAGCGCCGCGCCCGATCGGGCTGCAGTCCGCGGCGCAGAAAGTGCCGCAGCTCGGTCGGCACCGGCGGCTGACCGCCCCGCGTGAAGCTGGGGTCGATCGCCGACGGCGGCTCGCGGCTCTCCAGCAAGAGCCGCTCGGGCGTGCGCTGTGCGGTCGGCACCAAGGCCTGCAGGGTCAGCAGCTCGAAGAGCACCACGAACGCACCGTAGATGTCGCTGCGCGGATCGAGATCCTCGTGGCCCTTGGCCTGCTCGGGCGACATGTAGCCGAGCGTGCCGGCGAAGCTCGGCCCCGGCGCGGTCCCCGAGCGCTCACCGAAGCCGCATGCGATGCCCCAATCCATCAACATGACCTCGCCGAACTCGCCGATCATGATGTTGCTGGGCTTCAGGTCGCGGTGCAGCACGCCGTGCTCGTGGGCGTACTGCAGCGCGCGCAGCAGCCCCTGGAAGAGATCGAGGCGTCGCTCGAACGGGAAGCGACGGTGGGTGTCGGCGTCACCGTGCGCGAGCTTCTCGATGACCGACAGCAGGGTCTCGCCCTCGACGTACTTCATCACGAAGTACGTGCGCCCCTGGGCATCGACGCCGATGTCGTGCACCGGCACGATGTTGGGGTGCTCCATGCGTCCGACGATGCGAGCCTCCTCGACGAAGCGCGCGACGTCGTCGGGGCTGGTCCGCAACAACCGCTTGATTGCGACCGTGCGATCGATGCCGCGATCGAGCACGAGCTCCACCTCGCCCATGCCGCCGCGGCCGAGCGCGCCGCGGCGCACGTAGCGGTGCTCCGGCGCCAGCACGGTCGGCAGGTCGAGGGGCGCCGCCGCACTGCGGTCGACCGCGGCGTCGGTCGCCGCATCGGATGCGCGCTCGGGCGCCAGCAAGGTGGGCGCGACGGACTCGGCTCGTAGGGTTGCGTCGGTCATCGTCGTCGGCTCCAAGTGGCAGGGCCCCGCGGGCGCTCTGGTGGTACGGCACGGCGGCCGCGATGGTCACGCCGGACCGCGGAACTTTTCGCGGTGGTCAGCCGCCGTCGGCCACCTTGACCACGAGGTCGCCCTCGTCGCGATCGTTCGGCTCGAAGCCCACGCCGCCGCCCTTCATGGTCAGCACGGCCACCCGATCCTCGGGCCGGCGCTCGCGGTACGCGGTGACCGTGCCGAGTCGGCCGGCGACGTGGAACGCACCGACCACCAGCAGCACCACGCCGTCGGGGTGCTCCGCGCGCCAGCGGGCGCACGACTCGGCCATCGCGTCGTTCCACAGCGCCATCGAGCGAAAGAACGGCGGCCCGCGCTCGGGCCCCATCAGCGCCAGGAAGCGCCGCTCGTGCTCGTCGTGGGGCGGCACCGAGGTCGCCGGCAGCAACGCGCGATCGGTCTCGGTCTGGCTCGCCAGCCACGTCGCGTACGCGAGCCCCGACTTGCGGTAGGCGGTCACCAGCGGCCGCGGCGCGTTGGCGGCGATCACCGTCGCTCCGGCGGCGCGACAGGCCTCGACGAGCGGCCGATGCGAGCTCGCGTAGGCCTCGTTGCGCTCGCTTCGCGCCACGAACGTCGCCTCGTCGATCTCGCCCGCGAAGTAGGCATCGATCGCCGGCTGGGTGTCGCGCTCGAAGAACTCCATCGCCAGCGCCACCGGCCGCGTCCCGCCCAGCAACGCGCGCAGCACCTCGAGCTCGTCGTGACTGGCGACCGGATGCTCGTGCAGCTCGCCGAACGCGACGAAGTCGGCCGCGCCGGCCAGCTCGACGAACGCCGCCAGCGACGACGGCTGGCCCTGCGCGTCGAAGTACGCCGGCGGTGGCGGAGGCTCGGGGGTCTTGGTGCCGGCACGCGAGCGCGGGCCGCATGCCGCGGTCGCGATGGTTGCACCCGCGAGGAGGAGGCCACGGCGCGACAGGCTCACGCGGTGCAGCATAGCGCGGGCGCAGAGCCTTCGGCGACCGCCGTTGCCCACGCGCGGGCATACTCCGGCCCGACATGTCGAGCACGCACAGACCCCGCGAGGTCCGAGTCGCCACCGCCGTCGGTCATCGCTTCACGCAGGACATCGAGGTCGGGCCCCATCGGCTGGTCGCCGACGAGCCCACCGAGCTCGAGGGTGAGGACCTCGGGCTCGCGCCGCACGACTTCGTGCTCGCCGGTCTGGGCGCGTGCACCTCGATGACGATCAAGATGTACGCCGATCGCAAGGGTTGGCCGGTGGCGTCGGTCGACGTGCGCTGCAACGGTCGCCACGAGGGCGGTCGCTACATCATCGAGCGGGCCATCGCGCTGCACGGGCCGCTCGACGCCGAGCAGCGCGCGCGCCTGCTCGAGATCGCCAACAAGTGCCCCGTGCACAAGACCCTGTCGGGCACGATCCAGATCGATACCCACGAGCGGAGCGCCCCGTGAGCACGCTGCGATTGGTGATCGCCAATAAGAACTACTCCTCGTGGTCGATGCGGCCGTGGGTGCTGCTGCGCGCGGCTGGCATCGCCTTCGAGGAGGTGATGGTGCCGTTCGACAGCCCCGCATGGGCCGCGCGCGTGCCCGAGCAGACCCCGAGCGGCCAGGTGCCGGTGCTGTGGATCGACGACGACGACGGCCGGGGGCCGCAGGCGGTGTGGGACTCGCTCGCGATCGCCGAGACCGTCGCCGAGCGCCACCCCGAGTGTCGCCTGTGGCCCGACGACGCCCACGCGCGCGCCCATGCGCGCTCCGTGAGCGCGCAGATGCACGCCGACTTCGGCGCGCTGCGCCGCGCGATGCCGCTCAACATCAGCGCATCGCTGCCGGGGCGCGGGCACACACCCGAAGCGCTGCACGATCTCGGCCGCGTGATCGCGCTGTGGACCGAGTGCCGCCAGCGCTACGGCCAACACGGCCCGCTGCTGTTCGGTCGCTTCAGCATCGCCGACGCGATGTTCGCCCCGGTGGTGCTGCGCTGCGACACCTATGGCGTCGAGCTGCCGCCGGTCGCCGCGGCGTGGGCCGACGCCGTGCGAGCACTGCCCGCCGTGCAGGCATGGTGCGCAGGGGCCCGCGACGAGCACGCGTTCGTGCCGCACGACGAGCCCTACCGCGACCGCCCCTGACGCGGTCGGCCCGGGCATCCGCGAGCACGCTTCGCGCGTCGCCGCGCGCGTGTCCGCCCGAGCGTGGGCTCGCGCCCCACGCGGGCCCGCGATCGCAGGGCGGCTGGGGTATGCTCCGCGCCGCGGTACGCCACCGCCCGCAGCCATGCCGCACGCGATGCGAGCCCTCGACTCCGCCCTTGCGATCGCGATCCGACGTCGCGAGCCCGAGGCCGTCGCGACGCTGCTGCGCAGCGCCCTGCAGCCGACCGCGTCGCTGGTGCCGCGCCCCTGGGGCGGCGACGCGATCGCGGCCCACAAGCAGCTCGAGATCGATCGCGACGACACCATCGGCGAGTCGTTCGAGCTCGCCGCCGCGCCATCGGATGGTGAGGCCGCCGCGTTCGGCAGCTTCGTGGAGCTCCCCGACGGCGGCAGCCTGCCGCTGTCCACGGTGCTGCACGCGTGCCCCGAGATCCTCGGCGCCGCCCACGTCGAGGCCTACGGCCACGAGCTCCCGCTGCTGCCAAAGCTGCTCGACGTGCACACGTTGCTCTCGCTGCAGGCGCACCCCGCTGGGCGACCCGAGCTCTACGTGGTGATCGACGCCGAGCCTGGCGCGACCATCCACCTCGGGCTCTCGCGTCCGCTCGATGCCGAGCTGCTCGTGCGCCGGGTCGCCGAGGGCACCGCGCTGCAGGAGCGCCTCGCGGCCGGCTGTGCCGAGGACCCCACGCGTGCGCGACGATGGTCGCAGTGGCTGCTGTCCGATGGCGGCCCCCCACTGCCCGACGCCACATCGGAGCAGGCCGAGGACCTGCGCGCACTGGCGGCGATCAACGCCGAGCTCCGCGCGGGCATGCACGCGATCCCGGTCGCGCCCGGCACCGTGATCCACAACGCCGTGCCGCACCCAAGCGATGGCCTCGCGAGCTCGACGCTGCACGCGCTCGGCAATTCCGCCGGACGTCGCGTACTCGCGCTCGAGCTGCGGCTGGCGGGTGAGACCCTGCGGGTGTGGGATCACGGGCGGCTGCCCGCGCGGGCGCTCGCGCTGCGTGAGGCGCTCGCCAACCTGCCGACCGCGGTCGACGATCCCTCGAGCTTCGTCGTCACTGCGAGCGACGGACCGGTCGCAATCGACAACGGCGTGTTCACGGCCGAGCGGGTGCCGCTCACCTCGGACCCCGTGGTCCGCAGCGGCACCGAGCTCGCCGTGTTCGTGCACGCGCTGCGCGGGCGCATCACCCTGCGTGGACCCGCCGACGTCGCGACCGTGATCGAGCCCGGCCACAGCGCGCTGGTGCCCGCGACCTGGCCGCAGTGGTCGGCGCAGGCGAGCGAGCACGAGGCCGTGATGATGCTCGCGTCGGCGTGCATCCGCCCCACCCGGCTCGCACGACGCAGCCGCGCGCTCGCACAGCTGCGACACGTCGTCGCCGACAGTCACGGGCCACGCGAGGTGCTGTTGGTCGCCAACGGCGGCGACGGCCCGCTGGTCGCGGCCCGCACCGCAGCGCGCACGCAGCTGCTCTTCCGCGCCGACGGCCGCACCCGCATCACCGCCCACGAGGAACGCTCGCGCCGTGGGCAGCTGCTGGGTCTGCTCGATGCCGTCGCCCACCTGCGCGCGCAGGTGCCCGCGCCCGATCCCGGCGGCGTCGCGCTCGGCATCATGCTGCCCGGTCAGGGCACGCGCCTGTCACCGCTCACGCAGCGCCTGCACGGCATCAAGCCGTTCGCGCGCATGCCGATCCGCAGCCACGTCGACGCGCCGTGGCTCGACGCCGGCGCAGCTTCGCTGTGGTCGTGGGGCCTGGTCACGCAGGCGCTCGCGCGCGCCGGCTTCGCCGGTGTCGCGTGGAAGTGGGGTGATGAGCCGCAGCTGCCCTCCGAGTCGCTCGAGCAGCTCGCGCTCGAGCTGCGCAGCGTCGACGCGGTGCGCTTCGGCATGCGCGTGCAGCTCGATGAGGACCTCGCGCGCAACAAGGAGTGGTTGCTGCGCGACGGCGAGGGTCGCCTCGCCGCGCAGGTGCGACGACGCCCGCTGGCGGCGCTGCGCGAGCGCCTGGCACAGGCACCGGTCGGCACCCGCGCGCTCGTGAACATGGGCTCACCCGCGCTGTCGCACGCCTTCATCGACGCGCTCGCGGCCGCGTTCGGCGATCGCGACGGCTGGCTCGACGTCGATGGCTACCTGTTCGAAGCACTGACCCACGACGAGGCCGCGTGGGCCGCCGAGATCGCCCGCGATGCCGGCCTCCGGGCGCTGCTCGAGCAGTGTCCCGATTTCTACGCCCGCGTGGCCCGCGTGCGCGCGCAGCTCGAGCAGCACCGCGGGGCCCCGCTCGCGATCGCCGTGATCGACTTCGGCGCGGACACCTACTGGGGCGACATGGGCCAGCTCTCCCGCGCCCGCGATGCCCACGCCGTGCTCGCGCGGGCCGACGACGACGGCGAGTTCGCCCGGCGTCTGGCCTGCATCGACGACGTCGTGCCCGATCGCTTCGGCAATCGCGTGGTCGGTGACAGCTGGATCCCCGGTGACGGCAGCCTGCGCGACAGCGTGATCATCGACAGCTGGATCGCGCGGCCGCGCAGCACCACCCGCCGCGCGGTGGTGATCGACAGCGAGCTCGGCGAGACCCAGCTCGGCGACGGCGCCGTCGTGCTCGACACCTCGGTGTGGGCGCTCGACGCCGACGCCGACGCGTTCGTGTTCGCCGCGCTCGCGCCCGCGCTGCAGGTCGCCGCCCACCATGTGCACACCACGATGCCCGTGGATCCCCGCGACGCGAGCGCGCTCACGCTCGAGCAGTGGTGCTTCGACATGCGCGAGGACCCGGGCAGCCCCGAGCACTATCGCAGCCGCGTGCCGCCCAACCCGGCCAGCTTTGCCGAGAAGTTCGCCCAGATGCGACAGCGCGAGCGCGATCCCGAGGCCATCGAGCGTGCGCTGCTCGGGGCACGACGCCCGTGGCTGCAGCGGATCGCCGCCGCAATCGGGCTCGACCCCGCGCAGGTCGATGCACGCCTGCAAGGGCGTGCGCCCCGATCGTGAGCGGTTTTCTTCGCTCGACCGACCTGCGACGATGACGGCCGATGCGCCCGTCCACCATCGTCCTCGTCGCAGCGCTCGCGGGTTGCTCGTTCGACAGCGCCGGCGGTGGTGGCGAGGCCGACAGCAGCGGGACCAGCAGCGGGGCCAGCAGCGGGGCCAGCACCTCGGCGGCGAGCACCAGCGCCGCCGACACGACTGGCGTCAGCGCGAGCGCATCCGCGACCACCGCCCTCGACACCAGCACCGGTACCGGCGGTAGCTCCTCGGGCGGCAGCGACGGCAGCAGCAGCAGCGGCGGCGAGACCGGCGGTGGAGGCATCTTCGAGATGTGCTTCGGCGATCAGTTCGTCAACACGCCGAACCTCGGACCCGACTACGACCAGTTCTCGCCGGTCATCGGCAGCCACTGCCTCGGCACCGATCACCAGGACATCACCGACATCGAGCGCGTGGTGTTCCTCGGCGACTCGGTCACCGTCGGGACTCCGCCGACCTTGCCTGGCGACGTCTACCGCACGCAGCTCGCCGGCGACCTCACCGACGACTTCTCGCTGATGGCGCCGGAGCTGCTCTGGCAGCTCTACGACATCTTCAACGGCACCACGGTCGTGCGCGACTCGGGCTCGTTCGCGAGCTGCTCGAAGTGGGGCGCGCGCACCGACGACCTCCTGACCCCCGGCTACCAGATCGAGGATTGCTTCCCGCCCGAGACCCGCGAGCTGCGCACGCTGGTGGTGATGACCGTCGGCGGCAACGACATCTCGTCGCTCACGCAGGACGCCATCGACGGCGCCAGCGAAGAGGCGCTGTGGGACGAGATCACCTCGGCGGTCGAGCTGCAGCGCGCCGCAATCGAGTGGCTCAAGGATCCCGAGAATTTCCCCAACGGCGCGTTCGTGGTGTTCGCGAACATCTACGAGTTCACCGACGGCACCGGCGAGGTCATGAGCTGCGATGTCTCCGGGCTGGCCGGCTTCGATCAGCCGGTGCCCGCGCCCGACCAGCTCGCCGAGATGATCGTGTGGGCCAACGAGCAGTACATGTCGATCGCCGTCGATACCCAGTCGGACATGATCTTCTTGCTCGAGTCGTTCTGCGGCCACGGCTTCCAGGCCGACAACCCCGAGGCGCCGTGCTACCGCGGGCCCGGCGCGGGAACGTGGTTCGACCTGACCTGCATCCACCCCAATCCCACGGGGCACGACCAGATCACCGACCTGTTCGGCGCGGTCATTGCCGAGTGATGCGCTCGGCCGCGAACGCGTGGCCCTCGACCGACTGACGCCCACCGAAGCCGGCCTCCAGGTCGTGCCACCACTGCACGCTGTGCTCGCCCAGGCGCCAGCACAGCAGCACCTCGCGTTCGCCGTCGAGCCACGACGGGAAGTCGACCAGGCCCTGCTCGATGTCCTTGAGCTCGCCGCCGAGCTTCTCGATGTCGATGACGGTCTCGCGCACGGTGTCGAACACCGCCCGCGCCTGCGCGACGCGGCCGCGAGCCCGCGACTCGCCCTCGATGGTCTCACCGCGGGCGAGCGCCTCGGGGCTGATGCGCACGCCCTCGTGCACGAGGGCGCGGCACATCGTCCTCAGGTGTACGTGCAGCTGCAGCAGCTGGTTCACGCGCCCCGCCAGATCGGGAACGATCGCGTTGACGTGTGCGAGGGAGAAGTGGCGTTCTCGCATCGGCCCCGCTGGTTAGCCGACTCTCCCAACACCGTCAACGGCCACGCGGAGGTAGCGAGCGTCACGGCAGAATCGGGCCTCCGCGACACTGCCGCGAAGGCCCCGTCACAGCTTGCAACAGACCGCGTCGGCCTGCGGTGCGGTGCCCTGCTGCTCGCACATGATGCTGAACTCGCCGGTCGAGACGTTGGGCGCGAGGGTCTTGATCTTGCGGTTGCCCGCGGCACAGCTGCCGCCGCCACCGGTGAGCACGTAGCCCTCGCCGCACTTCGCGGTCGCGCAGGTGCTGTCGAAGTTGCCGGCGTCCTTGCAGGCGTACTTCGTGCTCGAGTGCATCTCGACGCAGCGCAGCCTAGGCGCCATTGCGAGCGGGGGTGAGCCCGCCTCGCTCACGGTCGGCGCGGCGGTGTCGAGTCGCGCCATCGCGACCACGGTGGTGCTCGCGTCGGCGGCGACCTGTTCGATCGCGCGTTCACCCGCGGACGCGCTGGGGGTTCCACCCCAGACGCCACCGACGGTGAGCGCGACGAGGGAACCCAACATGAGAATGATCTTGGTGTGCATGGTTCGTGCTTCCTGCGGTGCGGCTGCTCGCCCACCGCACCCTTCTGGAGGGTCGAGGTCGCACGTGTGACCGCGGGCGCACGAAATCCCGGCGCTCGTGCGGCGTCAGGACGGCGGCGGATCGATCAGCTGGCGCCGCCTCGCGATCGCCTCGCGCACCAGCGGCGCGAGCGACTCGGCCCCACCGGCGTCGATGCACGACAACAGCTCGCGACGCATGCGCGGATCCCAGAAGCGGCGCAGGTGCCCCGCGACGCCGTCGAGCGCGGCCTCGCGATCGGGATCGCCCTCGAAGAAGGCGCCGATCTGGTTGGCCATGTGCACCAGCTTGTCGGTGTTCATTGCGCCGCGTCGCTCCCCCCGGGCAGCAACCCGGCCTGTGCCGCCGCGGTGGTGGCGAAGCCCTGCTGCCACGCCGAGCGCTCCGACACCCGCCGCACCTGCACTGCGGTGACCTTGTACTCGGGGCAGTTGGTGGCCCAGTCGGAGTTCTCGGTGGTGACCACGTTGGCGCCCGACTCGGGGTGGTGGAAGGTCGTGTAGACCACACCGGTCTGCATGCGCTCGGTCAGCACCGCGCGCAGCACGGTCTCGCCGGCCCGCGAGGTCACTGCAACCAGATCGCCGTCGACGATGCCACGCTGCTCGGCGTCGTGCGGATGCAGCTCGAGCACGTCTTCGTCGTGCCACACGACGTTGGCGGTGCGACGGGTCTGCGCGCCGACGTTGTACTGGCTGAGGATGCGCCCGGTGGTGAGGATGAGCGGGAACTCGCGGTTGGTGCGCTCGGTGGT